>WNDP01000159.1 GCA_009912575.1 Acinetobacter bereziniae | reverse complement strand
AAGTCGCAGCAATATTAAAATTTAGCTAGAATAAGTTTTGTTTCTAGCATAGCTTGCACGTTGAGTTACCTTGCTTATTCTACTCGATTATTAATCTTGTCCTAATGACGCCTTTACCAATAGAGTCCAAAATTCAAAGTCTAAAAATGATATTCTTCTCGTTTGACACGGTTTTTTCTACAAGACTTTATTTTTAAAGAATTAATATATACATAACAAATATTAACGATAGTGCTCGGTCACTCAAGGCTTTTCTAAGAATAGTATAAGTGTTTTTGCTAGGCTTTATAACGGTTTTAGTCAAACTGTGCTAAAGATCTATTTTAGAACATTAATTTTATAGAGAATTTTTCATTTGTTTTTGCTTTTTTGGTCTTATCAGTAGACTATAACAAATTTGTGATTAGAAACGTATAACTCATTTAACATTACTCAACATTTTTAAAAGGCAGACGATAATACTTTTTAGTTCATTAGACAACTGCTAAGATGAAATATATTTAATGCCACTCTTTGACACCAGATGGCGCTTAGCTGTTTATTTCACTAAATTTTAAGATTTTTTCAAACTTTTCCAATGTTTTTCTCTATTAATCTAAATGTTTTCGGATCAGTGAAAGCGTTAATCTCTCATTTAGATGCTAATTTTCGTCCTGATAAACTCCAATGTTGAATCACGAGGTCATCGCAGATTCTCAATAATACAAAAACATAAATAAATATTTTCAGTTTGTTCTCGTTCGACCAAACCGAGATGTTTTTGTGCGTTGTATTCTTCTTTTTGATCAATTCTTCGCAAGAATTCGACGTCAAAGTCATAAAAAGTGACGAAACTATAGAATTATACAGAAGCGAAACAAAAGGCGATGGGTTTCAAGTGAGCGATCTCATCATTCAGGGTCAAAATATCACAACGCTACCAAAAGGCACCTTTCGAAAGTTTCTTTTTCTCAAAACCATCGATATTCAAGCTACAAATCTGACAACAATTGAAGCAAAAGCCTTTGAAAATTTGCCAAAATTGCGAATACTTAATCTGAGCCTGAACAGATTGAAGCAAATCAAAAAATATTATTTTGAAAATTTGCCGATCACGCATCTGTACCTCTTCGGAAACGTCATTGAACGCATCCAAGTAGGCTCTTTCTACAATTTAAAATCTCTAGAAGTTCTTGATTTAAGCAGAAACAAAATACAACATCTAGACTTTCATATGTTTAAAGGCACCTATTATTTACAGCAAATTAATTTGAGCTTTAATAAAATTACAATGTTGCCACATCAGTGTTTTTTCGACGCTTTTAGCAGTGTTGCCTTGGGAGAAGACGCTTATCTCGACCTCAGTGATAATCAAATCAGCTATATTTCTTCTAAATCTATATCAGGAATTTACATTCTAGAAAAGTTAGACTTGAAAAATAATCTTCTGGAACAACTAGATCCAAATTTATTTAAACATTTTCATTATTTGGGAACTCTCGATTTGGAAAATAATTTCCTAAGATCTTTGAGTAATAATAATTTAGAGAAATTGGAACGCACTCAGGAGATCAATTTGCTGTCAAATCCTTGGAATTGTGGCTTTGTCAAGAAATATAGACAGTGGTGCCAACGCTTCAACAAATTTGACACACTAGATGTCAGTGTAGTGGCAGCATGTAACCGAACTAATTGATAAGAAAATGTCAAAAATATTATATATTCTTACTTTTGTACTGTTTAGTTACCTAAATAATAAATTTAGTCCTAACATGTCTAGCTATTAATCTAAGAAGTACCTAAGAAGTTTTATACTTTAAATATCGGCTCAGTCTTGTCTATAGCGGAACATCACTTGGAA
Source organism: Acinetobacter bereziniae (assembly GCA_009912575.1). Taxonomy (GTDB): domain Bacteria; phylum Pseudomonadota; class Gammaproteobacteria; order Pseudomonadales; family Moraxellaceae; genus Acinetobacter; species Acinetobacter bereziniae_A. The sequence goes on along the minus strand of WNDP01000159.1, from coordinate 8,739 downwards.
ACTAGACACAAATTTGACACTTTCTGGCGTTTCTATATAATTTCTAATCAAACCAGACGGTTCAAGAAGTCATTCGTCGATTTATCTAATGCAAATGTTTTTTTAATAATGTTAAAATGTGTGGATTCTTTCACCGCTCCTAATGAGCGATAGTTTTTTATTTAAAAGTGTTTCTAAATGTGAAAACAAAAGTAGTTTTAGTAGATTGTAGCTTCCAAGTGTTTAAAAGTTTCTGAACTGTACCTATAAAACGTCAAAATAGTTTGTTTTTTAAAGAGATGATAATAAATCTGTTTCCACAGCCATATGCTCGAGCTAAATTGATGGAATTAGCAAGGCAATTGAGCAGAGACGTCGTCTGGCTGATTTAGGAAGTCATTTATCTTGTGTTCGCACAGGACAGGCTTAGAAAATTCTATTAATTTATTAAAATTTCTAAATTTAAGTGTAATTTTGTATTCACTTTAGAAATTATTTATAAAAACCAGCAACAGCTGATGGTCAAAGAGAGTGGATTAACACTAGGGGCAGATATACACTTGATAACTATTATCAATACAGTACGGTTCTGTGTAGATTTGAAAAGTGGTTCATATAAATAAAGTTGACCAAATAAGTTATTAATTTTGCTATGTCAAATGTTACTTGACAAATTATCTGGGGTGCTAGGTTGAGCTATCAGAAACATAACGAATGAAGATAAGTGGTCAGGAATATTTGAAGCATTCACCTCGTAAACATTTCCGTAGGGAAGAATTTGCGAGGAAACTGACGAGTGACGCGACGAGTGCACAGTGTGGCTGCGGACTAATAAGTTTGAATAAAATATACAGAGTTATAGATTTTTTGGCTCACTATGTATTATTAATTATAGTAAATTAAAAAACAAAAGAAGATATATCTACAGTATGAATCATAATAAAAAAACAATTGAAAAAATATTATTAAATTATTTTTATTACTAAATTTAGTTAAAATACGTCTTATTATATATAAATTTACATAAATTATCTAGAATCTCTAGACAATGATGCAGTCATTCATATCAATGTTGAAATCTGGCCATATCCTAAACATCTAAGAATTTCATCATAATTTTATAATAATGTTTAAAAATAATTTTTAATGTTAATCTCAATATCACTGAGCAACCAAATAGCGTAACAATCTTTGTATATAAATGTAGGAATTTATTTATTTTTGTGTTATTCGAAAAGAAATGCAGTTGTGGATTATCTGTGGACTTATTGTGGCTGGATTCTGTTATCGTCCAAGAAATTTACGTAAGTAATAATAATTACGTTTCCATCAGCCGTCTTTGTAATGAGACACTCAAAACATTGCCGCTCTATATGTGGCAAGACGATTTGATTTGACAGTTATTGTAAGCGATCAAGTAGCTTTTTCTCTAAGAAGGTAGTCTAGCTTGATGATAGATGGCGCAGTATCTACTGTTTACTCATTTACGTCTACATATTTCTTATTTATATATACAGCTTCCATCTTGTTTAGTTTCTAGCTTCAAAACTTGCAAACGCCGGGAGGAAAACTTCCAGCAATGTCTGACATCAGCCGTTCAAGATGCCCTACAACAGCTGAATAGAACTCACCCAGAGCTTGGACTTCCTAGCTTTCATCCCCTAAACCTAACATCTGTGGTGGTTTTCAAGCAAGGGGCTCATAGAGTCATACCAATTGAAAATAAAATCGAATACTTAGGGTTTCATGGCTTGACAAATACGCATGTTTTAAATTTTGAGTATTTTTTGACTATTTTCAGTTTAATATACAATCTAAGTTCTATATTTTTTTAGTGTCAATTTTGAGAATAAAATTATACAGTTTGATAGTGTCATACAGAATTTTACCGTAGAATATAGATCTAGATTCAAGGGAAAGATCCATATGGAACGAGTTGATTTAATAGGACATGGTGAAGAAGTTTTTGGTAAGTTTTTTACTGATTTACCTGATCACTGACCTGTCATACTAAAAAACATTAAGTTTACTAGGTCAAGTGTAACGTTATTGTAGGCTATTTTATCCTGATCCCTTGTCTATCTTCTAGAAAATTCAATTTTTAATATAACTGCCAAATTTCAAGAATACCGTAAAAATGGCATTAAGTATATTAGAATAATTGACAGCTCCTTATTCTGGAAACCATGACGGCTTACAACGATTCTAGATGGGCAACTTCAGCCGAAAACTGAGCATTTACGAAGATTGATGAACGAACATTGGGGCGATATTTTTGAAGAGGGCGAGCATGCTTATGATAAAATATTAGGTGGAATATTTATTGGTTATTTTAATAATGTTTTGTATGCTGTGCCAGAAGAGGAAATTTTTGGAAGAGGGCATTAAGGAATGAAAAGAAGAAGAATAATAGAAAAACAAAAAAATTAATTTCATAAACTGTATATAAAAATGTAAATTTACATAATCCTTGTAAATAAACAATTGAAAGTCTTAATTAATTTCATTGTTTTTTATTTAACTTATTATTTTTGCATTTTTTATCAGTTCCTGTCATTCACTCTTATCAGGCCAAGAATTTAAATTGATAGATTTTCAGTATCTTACATTTGGAAAATCAGTCCTAGCTTTCTGAAACTCCTTTTCGTACTGATCTGACCATCCAAACGCCTTGGTGGCCAACTCCTTAAGATTAGTCCTTGCAGCACCACTCCAAAAATGAAAAAACTCTCCGTAATTCATTGCGCGCGTGTACTCCGGCCGATTGAAACTCGCTGTATTTGCCTTCGGGAAGTTTTGCGAAAGAAGTTCAAAGAAGCGGCTCAATACTGAAACTCCACCGTACTTGCTGTATATAGGGTAGAACCAATCGCGAAACCAGTAGGTGTTGGTACGCGGAAAGTCATCATGGGTCGCCGAAACTGAATCGTACCATCTTTGAGCTACTTGAGGACGATTTAAAGCTTTGTAGACGTCATAGACGTAGATTTCTGCCCATTTACTGTCTTTCCATATGTCAAAAGCTGGGCTACCTTTAACGCCTTTTGCAGCAACTAGAAAAAAAAACACCAACTAAAGCCAAAAACTAAAAAAAAATCATGTTAAATGAGTAAACAGTAGATACCACACCATCTACTGTCTCAGAGCAGCATTAAATGTCTTGGTAGCTTCTAAAATGTAAAAAACTAGACAAAGTAAACTGTTTAAGCTGACTCTAATGTCACTTCTCTGCCTCAACTTTGCGTAACTAAGTTATCTAATTTGATATCACAACGGTAGTATGATACTAAAAACAAAGCTTGATTATTGAGAGTAAATTTATAGATCTAAACATGTTTCTGTCTTCTTTAGCGTCATCAGTACTTATTACAAGAGATAAGTAGTTAACCACTTACATTCAACAATATGGCTGCATTCATGCGTCAATAGACTCAGTTCTCTATCTCCTTCTGTCTTCCAAGCATTGTTTTCCAGCAATCCACAATCAATAACATTTCGATAAGATTTAAGTTGGTCAAAGTAGGTGGCAGGATGACCACCGCTATGTTTTCCAGTGTGGATTATAGCAAATAAATGTGGATCTGAACCAAATGCGCCATATTGCTTTTTAGTGTATACCCATACGTCATGTATATACTTGCATATCCATGTGATGGATCTGTCGACGTCCTTGTCATAGTAAACAGCAGCATCATTGTCGAAACATACACGAGTCACAAGCTCATGATGATCATACCAGTTTTCCTATGAAAATAATGCAAGAAAAGTAGAGCAACTGTCTAGGTTTTAAAAACTCGGCAACACTGCCGGGCGCACTAAAGCAATATACATGCACTAAAGCAGTATACATTTGTGCATAGCACATACGTCTTTTAACATACACGATTACAATAAAGATGACATGCTGTGATGGTCATAAAACAAATATATTTGAAAGATATATAATGTATTAAAATTACAATATCTCAGTATGTATATACACTAAGATATATATATATATACATCTCAGTATATATACTGAGAGCTACATATATATATTTATTATTCACGTGATCAAAATTAACAACAAAAATTCTGTTTCTAAAAGTTTTTGGTATATTATTAGATTTAAAGAAAGATAACGACAACACTGCTGGACGCCACAGCGTCCACATAATGAAAAATATAGTATATAATAAGAAAATAATTTTTTTATACCTGCCAGGTTGCAGGAGGATCTGCACATAAGTTTAGAGTAAACAATGATACTAAAATAAATAATTTCATTTTGTGGCAGTCTATCTACTACTAAATGAAAACACACTTTCTTTTTAAATTATATTGCTGTTTTTATAATGTAAGTTTGCATTACCCACCCATTTCTTGCAAATTGACTAGAATTTCAAATAGTTTAACTTAAAAACAAAATAGCATAGATAAGTTGCTAAATTAGAGTATTTTTACTACTAAAATATTTTAATCAGTCTAATTATTAGTCAAACTATCAGAAACTATGTATTTTCTAGAAACTTTTAAACATTTTACTATGGTATTGAGCTGTCATTTTCAGGGCAAGGCAAAAAGTATAAATTTGATAAACTGTTTAATATATTCTTGTACAATACTTTGCTATATTATAGAGTACTTTAAGCTAATGATTATAGGTACAGGTAGTAATAAGTAATAATGTTTTTATAGACTTTACTGTATGGTTGACTAAATGAATGCTGAATTCTAGGAAATAAGTTTCATAAGCAATCAGCTTATACAACACCGTAGGGGCTAATTGTTTACCAAAATACAAAACAAGTTTTTGTAATAATCAAATCAAAACAAAGGGGGTTTACTGTAAGAGGGGTTATAGAAATTCTTTTATGTATTCAACTATAGGCAACTAACAATCTTATTGTAAATATGAATAAGGCCCTTTTGGTCAGATTGCGCGCGTTGCTATTTTAGGGCTTTTTAGGTACTGAAGGCTGAAGGTACTTGTCGTCTGTTAGGTTTGAGTAGACACTTGAACACAGCAGCAGCCATTATCAGCTACAGCGAATTTTATTGGTTTTTTAGCTACAGCGAATTAAAGGTAAGTCATTGTCTTGATATTTATTAAATGTTGTAATCTGTAAAAATGTGATATTATAGTTATTATCTAAATTGCATTGTGTCTAAAATAAAAGTAAATCAAACAACTGACGCTTGTGGTTCTTTTGTTCTAAATATGTCGGCCATTTTGTGCTTCTTTTGATAAAGGCAAGATGATTGCTCTTTTATAGACTGTTCTTCATAGATTTTTTGGCATTAAAGATTTCTTATTATTTTTAAATTGATGAAGTTTAAATGGTAGTCTTGTTTTTAATGATATCGAGGCTGGAATTGAAATAATAAATACAGTAGAACCTCGATCATCTAGACAACTAGATATTAACAAATTGCATAAATTATAATTTATTGAAATGATTATTTTATTTGTTATTTAAAGGGACTAATATTAAGAACATTACACAGCACTCTATGATCTAATTGTTTTTTTATTTTTAATTTGTATTTTAATACTCTTCATCAAGGTTATTTTACAGACTAATCTATTTACTACTCTTATCTGTTTACAGCTTGATATCTTCACCTTTTTATAAACGACCGAAGCTAATAGACGACGAAACCATGTCGAACGTAAGTTTACAGTTATTTTCGATTTGTAGTGATTCTATTACACTGATCCTCTCTCGGTCCACTTCGGATCTTAAATAGCGATCGAACCTTTCTCGATTTTTGCATATCCTTCAATGCTAACAAACATGTTCAGTATTTTCTAGTTCAGTTTTGTTTATTTCCAGAATCAGGGTTCAGCAACAAATAACTTTGAAGCTCAGACTGAGAGTGGAACAAGCAGAGCATCCACTTCCGAAGAGGTAACATAAACTTTACTGCTCGACTCCAATTGGTAACTGTAATGCTTCTTCTTTTTCACAGCTAAACATCATCGATGTGAATGCTCAGAGCTTTGAAAGTGTTGTCAAGATGTACGGATTTGTCGATAGAACAATGCTCATAAAGGAGTTACTGGAGGGAAGAAAGGAAGGCGAAGATTCGAACGTTATGATTTTTGCACCTTCAAAATTTGGCAAAACCGTAAATCTTCGTATGATTCGAACATTTTGCGAAATTGAAGATGCAGAGATGAAGACCAAGGAAGATGTTGCAAGGGATCCAACAATGGAAGATCTTCGATCAAATCCTTCTAAGAATATGAGAATGTTTCTTAGACAGTTTGGGGATAGAAGATATGAAGAGTGTGCGATCTTGAAAGAAGAAAATTTCTTCATCCAACATTTTGGGCGGCATCCCGTGGTTTCACTTGATTTCGAATACTTTGACGCCAAAAATGACTCACAAGCAGTATATTATTGTGCCAGGCAAGTGCAGAGAGGTTATGAGGAACACAAGTATCTCAGAAATAGTCAAGAACTGTCATCTGAGGAACCACAGTATATACAAACTTGTAGAGACTGGATCAACTATCTTGACCTCAAGAGCCTCTCTTTGCTGGACGTGGTCGTTGGTTTGAAGAACTTAATAAGGTGCTTGAGCATACATTGGGGGAGGAAACCAGTGTTTTTGGTAGATGAAATAGACAAGCCTTATATCCAAGCCCTGTACTCTAATCTTTCCGAAAAAGAAGCATGTGAGATGGGGGCTACTGTCAATTGTGTGATATATTCGGTTTTGAGATCAGCAGATATGCAGCACTTGGAACTTCAAGCTGCTTTGCTCACTGGAATTTGCAAACTGTCCCAATCTGAACTGTCCCTAATTGAAAACGCACTCCCTGGGTACTGCTTGAGCGATGGGAGATTTTCCGAATACTACGGGATGACTCCGCAAGAGGTTGAAACTCTAGTGAAGAGAGTCTATGGCTCAGGGGATGATGCTGAGAAGATGATTAGCGACATCAATGCAAGATACAGAGGCTATTATCAGATTTCTTCTGCTGAAGACAAGGAAGATACCAGATATTGCTTATTTTCCGTCCTTAGCTACTTAAACGATATAAAAATCAAAAGGGTCACCTCCTGGACCGACGAAGGCTTTGTGACTGCCAATCTTGTGACAGTACTCCAGAAGTCGGTCCAAATTAGGAGTGCTCTTGAGAAACTTCTTTATGAGGATGCTGGTGCCATTCAAATCAAATATGAAAGGAGCATAGATATTTCGGATATTTTTGGGCTTTTTACTGAGGAAATATCCGTGGACGTGGATGTAGCTCTTAATTATCTCCTCCAAAGGGGGTATTTGACGCGGAGTGTACGGCAACCAGGAGATTCTTCTAAAATATTGGTAAGGATTCCAAACCAAGAAGTTAAGCCTATTTTTGGAAAAATGTTCGTCGATTACTATAGAAGTCTTCCAGAAGATATCTATTCAGACTTCATCGTCTGTGGAGATATCCTCCAATCCTTACCAATGCTGGACTTTATAGAGTTTTCCAACGAAATGAATACCCTCTGTGGACACTTTGAAGATATTTTCAAATTTATGAAATGTCAAAACGAGCACTCTGTATATTTCAAGATCTGTGCCATCTTGAGGCATTATGCTGGATATGAAACTACAACGAAATACAGAGTAAATTGCCCCAATGACCAAGAGGAGAATCGATGGGTCGTTTGGGGGCGTTACAGTGACTTTGCCCTTATCTTTGACATTAAATACAATCCTGATGCTACCAGTCCACCTGGAAAAATTAGAGACAACACGAAAACATTCCTTGCTGGCGCAGAAGAGGTGGTTAAGCTTCTGCCTGACAAGGAAGATCCGGAAGACAGATCCATCGATAAAGCCAGAGCTTTGAGGGCCCTTAATTTGCCGCAAATTAAGGGGTATCTTATAAGGCTGGCCGTGAATGTGGGTTATTCGACCCATATGGATGTCTTCCGGAATACATCAGACTGGAAAGAAGCAATTGAGGTTTCACAATATTAATGTATCTAAAATGATAGAGCTGCTGATAATGACTCAATTAAACTTATTTTCTGGGAAAAAAGAGCTTTTTTTTGTCTTTAAACTTTATTTTAAGCCGTTTTGTCAAAAAATAGTAGAGTACTTTTTGAAATGTAGAAGGAAACCTAAACTTTACTAATTTTGGTAAATACAAGAAAAAATACTTTTCTTCAAAAGATATTATTGACATTTTATTATATATTCTATATACATCATTGCCATTTTCAAGCAAAAATTAAAGACACTTTACTTTTTTACAAGATTCATTATCAAATTTTTTTATATTATTCCAATTTAATCAATGGAAATGTATCAGGAATTTGTTCATTTGCTAATGGATTATTTTCATCAAAAATCAAGCGAATTATAAATCACCGTTTGCTGTCAGATTGTCGACTGTCAAAAAAGTCAATAAATAAAACACAAATCTAGTTTTAAAGTGATGAGTTAGGCTGGAGTAGAGTGGTGCACTTTTTAGAACTAGTGAACTTTCTTTATTGAGACTGAAACTATCTCAGAAATACCTACCTGTTCTATTTTCTTACGTCTCTTCTTGTCCAGCTCATTGTTCTTTCTCATTCTTTCAGTCACTGTTTCTATTTTTTTATCTTTCTTCTTTTCTGTTTCTATTTGTTACTCTTTGTCTCATTTCTACAAAATTTTGTTTTTTACCTTATTTCTTCTGTATAGTCTTGGAAAGAGTTCATGATTGTTCAGAGTCAAATCTGTTGTCTACTGATGACGCCAAATAAGGCAAAAACATGTCTAGACAAATCTATA
>WNDP01000158.1 GCA_009912575.1 Acinetobacter bereziniae | reverse complement strand
CACGATTGATCAAAGCACGATTGTAGGATGACCAATTTGTTGTACGATAAATTTTAGGTATAGGCTTATTCATCTGAGAATTATATTGCTGAGTAAGCCTTAAGAGGTAGGTTTATGCAACAAAGCCGATTCAATATATGAGTTGGATGGTACTCTAAATATTTACTTTAAACACCTTATCGTTAGTAAGACACTGTATTTATAGCGTATGGAAAGGAGCTGAACTTGAGTTCAGTGCATACTCACACAGGCTGAAATTTGCGAAGGAAAAATAGCGAGGAAGTTTGCTTGCTCACTATTTAAATTAAGATTGAAAATCAATGGATAGGTAAAAAATGATCGTAATTGTAGAAGCAGTGCGTACAGCAATGGGCGGTTTTCAAGGTGCATTGTCATCTTGTACAGCACCGGATTTAGGCGCAGCGGTAATTAAAGAAGCAGTTGCACGTGCTGGTTTACAGCCTACAGATATTGATGAAGTGATTTATGGATGTGTGCTTCCAGCAGGTCTTAAGCAAGGTCCTGCTCGTCAAGTTATGCGCCAAGCAGGATTACCAGATTCTACTGGCGCAACCACGATCAATAAAATTTGTGGCTCAGGTATGAAAGCCGTGATGCAAGCTTCGGATGCGATTAAGGCAGGTTCAGCGAATATCGTGGTTGCAGGGGGATGGAGTCAATGTCCAACGCCCCATATTTACTTGAAAAAGCGCGTGCTGGTTATCGTATGGGACATGCTAAGGTCATTGATCATATGTTTCAGGAAGGTCTTGAAGATGCTGAAACGGGTCTATCCATGGGTATTCTTGCACAAGAAATGGCAGATCGAAAAGGATATACACGTGAACAGCAAGATGCTTATGCAATTGGCTCTTTAAATAAAGCAGTTGAGGCGATTAACAAGGGTTATTTCAAGGTTGAAATTGTTCCTGTCACAGTATCATCTCGTAAAGGTGAAGTCTTAGTTGATCAGGATGAGCAACCATTAAATGCAAAAGTAGACAAAATTTCGACTCTGCGCCCGGCGTTTAAGAAAGATGGTACGATTACTGCTGCAAACTCAAGTTCGATTTCCGATGGTGCTTCAGCATTGGTGATTACTTCAAGTGAAGAAGCCAAACAACGTGGTTTAACACCTTTGGCTCAAATATCAGCATATGCGATACATTCTCAACATCCTTCTGAATTCACCATTGCACCAGTTGGTGCGATTGAAAAAGTATTAAAGCAAACAGGTTGGAAAGCAGAAGATGTTGACTTGTGGGAAGTAAATGAAGCTTTTGCGATGGTTGCCATGTTGTCGATAGATGCTTTCCAACTGGATGTGAATAAAGTCAACATCAACGGGGGTGCATGTGCATTAGGGCATCCTTTAGGCTCTTCTGGCTCACGTATTCTTGTCACACTTATTCATGCTTTAAAACGTACTGGTGGTACTAAAGGTATTGCAGCGCTATGTATTGGTGGTGGTGAAGCGACTGCTGTTGCAATTGAATTAGTTTGATCTTTTTTTCTTAATCGTTCATAACTCACGATTTTCCTCCATCCTTGCTCGCAGGGCTCGCAGGGATGGAGGGCTTTTATGTTTTTTTAAAGGATTGACTACGGTTTAAACCAATAAAAAAACCTGATCAATGATCAGATTTTTTTGGGAAAAATGACGAATATTTTGGAGAATTAATCAGCGCGACGCCAAATTGTACCTTGACGAGTATCTTCGAGTACCACTCCTTGAGCGAGTAAAGACTGACGAATTTCATCAGCGCGCGCAAAGTCTTTATTTTTCTTGGCATCTACACGCTGCTGGATAAAATCAGCAATATCATCTTCAGATAAGCCCAATGCTTCTTGCCCAATATCAGACTTTAAAAACTCATCCACATTGTACTGAACTAAGCCAAGAATATTGGTCAAATGGCGTAAAGTCGAATAATAAAGCGTTGCTTGCTCTGCATTTTCTTCTTTAACTGCACGATTCAGTTCTTTAATGATTTCAAACAATACCGCAATTGCTTCTGAAGTATTGAAATCATCTCGCATTGCAACATTAAAGCGTTCCACAAATGCTTCATCAAGTACATTTGTTGAAAGATCAGCATAAATTTGTTGATATGCTTTAAATGCATGATAGAAGCGAGAAAGTGTTGTTTTGGCTTCTTTCAATGCAAAGTCAGAAAAGTTCACTGGACTGCGATAGTGTGAAGAGACAATGAAATAGCGAATCACTTCAGGATGAAACTTCTCCATCACATCACGAATCGTAAAGAAGTTGCCTAATGATTTAGACATTTTCTCACCATCTACATTGATAAAACCAACATGCATCCAATAATTCACATATTGTTCATCTGTAGACGCTTCGGATTGTGCAATTTCATTTTCATGGTGTGGAAATAAAAGATCAGAACCACCACCATGAATATCGAAATGATTACCCAAGCAACATGTAGACATTGCCGAACATTCGATATGCCAACCTGGACGTCCATTGCCCCATGGTGAAGCCCATGAAGGTTCATTTTCTTTGGCATGTTTCCAAAGTACAAAATCAAAAGGATGCTTTTTCTCAACGTCTACATCTATACGTTCAGAAGCACCAGCTTGCATATCATCAAGTTTTCGACCAGAGAGGCGACCATATTTGGAAAATTTTTCAACTTCAAAATACACATCACCATTTGCAGAAGGATAAGCAGCACCTTTATTGACCAAATGACCAATCATATTTTGCATCTGATCAATATAATCTGTCGCTCGTGGCGCTTGGTCTGGATGTAGACAACCTAGATTTTCTGCATCTTCATTCATTGCTTGAATAAAGCGATCAGTCAATGCGGTAATGCTTTCACCATTCTCATTGGCACGTGCAATGATTTTGTCATCAATATCGGTGATATTTCGAACGTATTTTACGTTCCAGCCTTGGCTACGTAGAAAACGAATGATGTAGTCAAAAGCAACCATCACTCGAGCATGTCCAATATGACAGTAATCATAAACTGTCATACCGCACACATACATGTCGATATGTCCTTCTTTACGGGGAACAAATTCAACTTTTTTACGTTGCTCAGAGTTGTAAAGAACAAATGGTTGCATAGGTTTTCTATAATGTTTCAACAAAAGGGTGATTTATCTTAACCTAAGCTCCATATTTCACAAAGATTTATACGTTAATTTTCTAAGAAAATGAAATTTATACATTTAGGAAAGCAGGCTATTGTATTGCTATGCTAAAATAGCAAAAATATTCCGTTTGATATTCAAAACTCGTCTAGAGTTAAGGTAAGTCCATTTTGAATTCTGAAAATAAGTCAAATCAAGTTGATTTTCAAAAGGTTGCACTTGAGACATTGCGTATTGAAGAACACGCTTTAGAGATTTTAGCGACTCAAATCGATGAGCGTTTTACCCGCGCCTGCGAAATTATTTTGCAATGCCAAGGTCGATTAGTGATTACTGGGATGGGAAAATCAGGGCATATTGGACGGAAAATGGCCGCAACTTTCGCTTCGACAGGAACGCCTTCATTTTTTATGCATCCCGGTGAAGCAGGTCATGGCGATTTGGGCATGTTGGTTAAAGGTGATGTACTGATTGCGATTTCAAACTCTGGAAAGAGTGATGAAATTATGATGCTGATGCCGCTCATTAAATATTTGGAAGTTCCTTTAATTACCATCAGTGGTGATGATAAAGGGCCGATGCCACAAAATGCCGATGTTGCGTTAACGCTTGGAAATATTAAAGAAGCTTGCCCCCTAGGTTTAGCACCTACTTCAAGCACAACAGCAACATTGGTTTTGGGTGATGCTTTAGCTGTGGCGTTGTTGGATGCACGTGGTTTTACTGCGGATGATTTTGCAATGTCTCATCCTGCAGGAGCATTGGGTAAACGCTTGTTGCTACATGTCAAACATCTCATGCATATGGGTAATGACTTACCCAAAGTATTACCGAACACACCAATGAATAAAGTGCTCTATGAAATCTCTAATAAACGTTTGGGTTTAACCACGATTGTTGATGAAAATGACACTTTATTGGGTATTTTTACAGATGGTGATTTACGTCGTTTAATCGACAAACAACAAGGTTTTGATGTGAATTTACCTGTGTCTGAGGTCATGATTAAAAACCCGTCAACGATTTCTAAAGAAGCACGAGCTGTGGAAGCTTTAGAAAAAATGAATGAAAAGAAAATTAGTCAATTTGTGGTTGTCGATGAGCATCATAAAGTGATTGGTGTTATTAGTATGCATGATTTGATTCAAGCTGGAGTAAATTAATCAATGGCTTCTTATGTTTTATTAGAACAGGCGCGTCATATTGAAGCATTGGTTTTAGATGTAGATGGAATTTTAAGTGATGGTTTTGTGACTTTGACCAATTCTGGCGACGAAATCAAATCATTTGATATTCGTGATGGGTTGGGCATGAAACTGGTACAAAAATCTGGGATTAAGGTCATTATCATTACAGGACGTAAAAGCCATATCGTAGAAAAGCGGATGTCTGATCTCGGTGTCGATTTGATTTTTCAGGGTCGAGAAGACAAGGGTGTTGCACTAAAAGAAGCCTGTGCTCAACTCAATTTAGATCCAGAAGATTGTCTTTATATGGGTGATGATTGGCCTGATCTTTCAGCATTTGCATTGGCTGGAATGAAAGTTACTGTGCCAAATGGTCATGTAGAAGTTCGTCGCCGTGCTGATTTAGTCACTCAGGCAATGGGTGGTCGAGGCGCAGTGCGTGAAGTCTGTGATATGTTGCTTATGGCAAAAGGCACTTACCAAGAATTACTTGAAAAATATACAGCTATACCGCATTAATAGCTTAAATTCAGATTGATCAAATGTTGAATATAATTTATGGATACTAAGGTTTTATATGTGACTGCGGTTGTCATTGCGGCAATTAGCGGTGGCTATTACTATTACAGCGGAAAGGGCAAAAAGCTGGACGGAAGTTCAGCACAAAGCATGACGTATTCTGCTGAAGGTATCCAGTTGATCCAAACCGATGAAAAGGGCAATCTTTATGTGAAAGCCCAAGTTGATCATCTAGAACAAGATTTACAAAATAAAACCTCTAAACTCAGCAATCTCAATGCTTCGATGTTTCAGCAGAATCAAGTTGATTCAACTTTTTTTGCTAAAGAGGCTAGAGGGTTTAATGACAATGAAAAGGTCATTTTATCTGGTCAAGTTAAAGCAACCAAGCTCGGTGAACGAGGAACTATGGAATTTCAAACGGATGAATTAACGGGATATCCTAAAAAACGTCAGTTTGAAACGACCCATCAAGTCACTGTTAATGCACCTGATGCAGAATTTATCAGTCAAGGTTTAAAAGCTGACTTAAACCAAGGTCAATATGAATTTGCAAATATTCGAGGAAAGTATGTACCTAACTAATTTCTTTTCAATGAAACACTCTTTCCTGACTAAAACGATCTGTACTGCCAGCCTAATGAGTCTGTCGGTAGCAGCATTTGCATTACCATCAGACCGTAATCAACCTATTTCGCTTGTCGCAGATAAAGCAACGTACAGTGAGGCTACAGGGGTAACGACCTATACGGGTAATGTACTGATTGAACAAGGAACAATGAAACTTCAGGCTTCTTCTATTGTGGCTCAACTGAATAAAAATAAGCAAATCAGTACTATTACTGCGACTGGTGCACCTGCAAAGTTTCAACAGCAGGTAGATAGCGCCAAAGGGGTTGCACGTGGTGAAGCACAGAAAATTATTTACAATGCTGACACAGGGATTATCAACTTGATTGGTAATGCATATTTGTATCAAGATGGTGCGAGTATTCGTAGTAGTACCTTGAAATATAGTATGAACAAAGGAGATGTTGAAGCTTCTGGTAGTTCGAATACTACAGGTTCATCTAAAGGTCGTGTGCAAATTATTATTCCACCAAACAGCACCAAGACTTTCCCTGGAGCACGTGATTAATGACAGCGTCAAATCAAAGTCAAACACTTTGCATTAAACACTTGGCCAAGGTCTATAGCAAGCGTTGGGTGGTAAAAGATGTTTCTTTTAGTATGCAAAGTGGTCAAATTGTAGGCTTGCTTGGACCAAATGGTGCGGGTAAAACGACAAGCTTCTATATGGTTGTTGGTTTAGTCCGTATGGATAAGGGGGAAATTCATCTTGATAATGAAGATATTTCAGATTTAGCCATGCATCAACGTGCCCGTAAAGGGATTGGTTACTTACCACAAGAAGCATCAATTTTTAGAAAATTAACAATTGCCGACAATATCATGGCAATTCTTGAGACACGTAAAGATCTCAATAAACAGCAACGACAACAGCGTCTGAAAGAATTATTGGAAGACTTTAAAATCACCCATATTAAAGATTCACTGGGTATGAGTGTTTCTGGTGGTGAACGTCGGCGTGCTGAAATTGCAAGAGCATTGGCTGCTGACCCTAAATTTATGCTATTAGATGAACCTTTTGCAGGTGTAGATCCAATCTCAGTTGGTGATATTAAAGATATTATCAGGCAGCTTAAAGATCGAGGCATTGGTGTTTTGATTACTGATCATAACGTTCGTGAAACTCTAGCGATTTGTGAGCATGCTTATATTGTGAGTGAAGGGGCTGTCATTGCAGAAGGTACTCCTGAAGAAGTGTTGGCTGATGAAACTGTACGTGAAGTTTATTTAGGCGATGACTTTACGGTTTAACAATTTTATTGTTATAGAAAGATGAAGTGTTACACTTCATCTTTTTTTTGTGTTGGAAATAATAAACCTCTTTCATAAATCAAAAAACGTTCATCTTTTTGTTTATTTTTCATCCTGAAAAAATTTTAGATTTTCACGCATAATCTATGTATGAAATATCTCGACTCAAAAGGGCTTTTTGGTTCTCAGTTTAAGCGTTATACAGGCATATCCCGTTCAACATTTTCTCTAATGGTTGAGCAAATACAGATACAAATTCCTTCTAAAGGCAGACTACCGAAACTGTGTCTTGAATATCAAGTTTTACTTTGTTTAAGCTATTGGCGAGAATATCGAACCCTATTTTATGTTGCTACAAGTTATGGTGTATGAGAGCTGACAGCTTCCAGAATTGTTCGTCAAGTTGAGACACTTTATAATCCAGTCAGGTTTGTTTAATTTAACCAAGGATACCCCCAAAGTTGAAGATATAGACTGAAATGTAGTTATCGTAGATGCGACTGAAATTCAAATTCAAAGATCTAAAAAACAGAATAAAAGCTATAGTGGTAAGAACAAAGCGCATACATTTAAAGTACAAGCGATCATTCATAGTAAAACTCAGCAAATATTAACTTTATACATGAGCACAGATGCGGTACATAACTTTGAACTATTCAAATAAAATTTTCATTTATTCTTGCAGATAAAGGTTATCAAGGGATTTATGCTCTATATTATTGATAGCCTTTTGCCGAGTAAAGCTAAAAAGCGTTGTGAATTAGATCCTTTGCTAAAAATATATAATCGAGAAATTCATAAAAGAAGAATCGGGATTGAGCATGTATTTGGTACATTAAAGACTTTCAAAATTCTTGCGGAATGTTATCAAAATAAAGGAAACGATGTAGTTTAATGTTAATTTGATTGCTGGTATTTATAATTTAGAGCTCAGTAAAAAGTGATATAAAGAACTCCAATGAGAATTAAATATTTTAAATTATTATTTTAATTAAAATTAAAATTAAAATTAAAATTAAAAATTAGATTGTTGTGTGATGAATTTCACAAATATAAAAATGTGTTACATATTTTGTATAAAATTTAAACTAAAAGACATTGTTAAGTTTCAATAATACCCATAAATTTTAAATGGAAATCACTTGTTTGTAAAAATATACATTAATAGGGTAATGGTATGAATTAAATTATAACTAAAACACAATTATGAATAAAAAATTAATAAATTTATAAAAATGATAGTTTAATCGAGTGATGATGAAAATAAAACGATAATTAAATTTAATTGAGTACGAATTGTCTAATAAATATAAATAAAATTAAATAAATGTAAAGTGCATCACGAAAGTTTTTTAAATAGATTAGTTATTGTAGACAACTGATATTTTTTATAATGATGTTATTCATTTTTATTATTAAAACTATACACTTGTGAATTTTGTCTCACTTATTTATCTTTTTTGCATAAGAGTAAATTATAAGACGGAACAACTATTATGAAAAACATCACAATTTATGAAAAAGGAACGGCTAAAATTCTTACTCAGGATTTAGTGAATAAACACCACACTGTTTATAAAGTAAATCTGGATAGCGCAGAAACAGCTAAAGTTGTAAAAGTTAATAATAATCTGGAGGTATATTTACAGAACGGAGAAAAGGTCGTTATTGATGATTTTTTCATTGGCGAAAAGCCAAAGGAATTTACAATAGAAACATCGGATGGAAAACATTATTTCAAGATGCCCAAACAGCGTTAGCAACCGCTCAGTCAGATGGAGCAATCAGTCAAGCAGAAGTTGATACATTGACCCAAGCTTTGGCCGCAGCACAAGCAGCTAAAGCGGATGCACAAGCAGCGGTAGATGGTTTACCAGCCGTGGTACAAACTGAAAAAGATGCCTTCCAAGATCGTATAGATGGCTTAACAGATATCTCGATTCCAGCTGTAAACGATACTGATGGCAATGGTATCGCAGATGATGTGGATGCATTGATTGCAGCAGCAGGCGATTTGGTTGCAGCAGCAGAGCAAGCGTATCAAGATGCCCAAACAGCTTTAACCACAGCACAGTCAGATAATATCATCACACAAGGTGAATTTGATGCATTAACCCAAGCCTTGGCAGATGCCCAAGCAGCGGTAGATGCATTACCAGCTGTGGTACAAACTGAAAAAGATGCCTTCCAAGACCGTATAGATGGCTTAACAGATATCTCGATTCCAGCTGTAAACGATACTGATGGTAACGGTATTGCAGATGATGTGGATGCCTTGATTGCAGCAGCAGAGCAAGCGTATCAAGATGCCCAAACAGCTTTAACCACAGCACAGTCAGATAATATCATCACGCAAGGTGAATTTGATGCATTAACCCAAGCCTTGGCAGATGCCCAAGCAGCAGTAAATGCATTACCAGCTGTAGTACAAACTGAAAAAGATGCTTTGCAAGATCGTATTGATGATTTGACAGATATCAGTGTTCCACCTGTCACCCCAATTAATGTAAATGCTACTGATGACGAATTTGAGTTCGATTTAGGCATCGAAACACGTGTTGATCGCACAGAAGTTTCTGGTACAGACATCGCAATTGTTGATCTATTAGGAAACAATGCAACAGGACTAGATTTTTCGATTCCACAAACGACAGGTAGTGCAGGTAAAGGAATAACGGGCAATATATCAGTCACAGTGTCACAACAAGATTTGATTTCGATTGGTGAGGCTGTTCAAATCGTTATTTATCAGCAAACAGCGACTGGACCTGTTGAAGTTGCTAGAGGAACTAGTCAAGGTGGTATTATTACTGTCGGAGGCATTGGAATTATTGGTGTTGTAAACAGTAATGACTCAATCAGACTTGATTTTACTAATTTACCTGAAGGGAATTATACTGTTGCTGTTCAAGCAGATGATAGCGTTTTAACAACATTGCTTAAAGATGTTGCACTTCAGGATTTAGGTGGTGAAGGAGCGATTCTCGGTGCCTCGAATGAAGCAGCTATTTATGCAGCAATTAATGCAGTGCTTGGTCCTTTAGGTACTCCTGTCGTTACGCTTGTTCAAGCTATTTTATTACCTGTGAATGCAATCGGATTACCACTTTCAAGTGTCGTTAATCAGCTTTTGGATGTATTGCCAGTCAATGTTATTGATTACATCGTGAATGAGGCTGTAGCGCCATTACTTTCGAACTTATTAACAATTTACGAAAAAACTAATATTAGTGTAACGGGGAACGAAGAAGTTTTTGCTAACTTCACGATGACAGGAAACATTTTTGCAGATAATGGAAATGGTCAAGATGTAGTTGGTGGTGGTTCAATTGTTGAAATTGATGGAACTACAGTTACGGGTACAGTAACAATTCAAGGTGAGTATGGAAACCTTTTAATTGATACAGCGACAGGTGGCTTTACTTATACAGTGACAGCAGGTGAGGCTGCCGTTGGAAAAACTGAAATATTTGATTATAAACTATCTAATGGAGCAACATCTGATACGGCTCAAATCATTATAAATATTGCAGGAACACCAGCAGACCCTGGTGAATTAACACCACCAGATTATGTTGATCAAGTTGTTGCAAATGATGATCTTGCTACTGTTAAAAATTATCAAGAAACAGAAGGTGAACCGTACCATGTTTGTCGGAGACTCAACATTCTGAGAAACTACTCCGATGAAAAAATCAAACTATACCCCTGAAATCAAAGAAAGAGCGGTTCAACTTGTTATTGAATCCGAAAAAGATTATCCATCGAATTGGGCTGCAATCACTGCTATTGCTCCCAAGATAGGTTGTACCCCTGAAACACTGCGTGTTTGGCATCAAAAATATTTGGATCAACAAAATCCAGTTAAAGTACAGCATCTTTCAGATCAAGAACGTATAAAACAACTGGAACGTGAAAATAAAGAACTGCAACGCGCTA
>WNDP01000157.1 GCA_009912575.1 Acinetobacter bereziniae | reverse complement strand
TTGTGGTGGCTTTGATGGATTTTTAGGCTAAAGTTTTATTATTTTATTTGGGCTAAAAACTTTATACTGATTCTAGAATAAAAGCTTGGAATGGGCACAGCAGCGTTATGGGAAAACATACTCATCTGGCAGATAATATTATTGAAATTTATAACAATAAAGCCTATGCATGGACTGCATTGAGAGGGTCTTTTTTATATGAGAAAGCATGGTTAGATCGGTTTTTAAAATTACTTCCACAACACTCTAATATACTGGACTTAGGTTGCGGTTCAGCACAACCCATAGCGGCGTATTTGATTGCGCAAAGCCATAATGTAATAGGTATAGATAGCTCAACAGAAATGCTGGATATGGCACGACAAAACTTCCCTAAACAGATGTTTCCAAACTGTACTTGGATTCAAGCAGATATGCGCACAGTTGAACTGATTGAAACGTTTCAGGGGATTCTAGCTTGGGATAGTTTTTTCCATTTATCACCTGAGTGGCAAAGGGTAATGTTTCAACAATTTGATCGTATTGCAACACAGGGGACGGTTTTAATGTTTACCAGTGGACCTGCATTTGGAGAGCAAATTGGAGACCTGTTCGGAGAACCTTTATATCATGCCAGTTTATCGCCAGAAGAATATACCCAATTACTCCATATCTACGGTTTTAAGGTGATTAATAGGGTTGTAGAAGATCCCAATTGTACTGGACATACAGTTTGGTTGGCGCAAAGGAAATAATTGTTGTTAATTTAATCAATTGAATAAAATAATTAAACGATTGAACAGCTAATGAAGTCTGCACAAGAGACATAATGATATTTTAATTATTTTTCTGAATTTTATAAATATTTTTGAAAATTGTTTAGTTTTAATTTAAGGACGTTATTCTTTTTTTCAATAAATATACGCCGAAATAAGGAGAAAATGGTCATTTATGTGCAGGGATTGGTATATTTTTGTAAAAAATTATGAAAAATTGTATTATAATGGTAATTATTATCATTGCGATTTTTTTGGGATACAATGCGTTTTGTCAAAAAAAGCTTAACACTTATGATGCTGTCAACCGGATGTTTGTTTGTTTCCACTCAGGCATTTTCTGATTCTGATACAGTTAAACAAGAACAAAAAACCAATACAGCAACACTTCCCACCATTGTGATTGAAGCAATGGCGGATGGTGACCCCATTAAAACCTATGTGGACTATAAACAGGCCAGTGTGACTCGGAATGGTTTAGATAAGAAAGATATTCCTCAAACTGTAGACACGATTGATGTGTCTAAATATAAGTTGTATGGTGCGAATGACTTAAGCGTGATGTTACAGGGAACACCGGGCGTTTCGACCAGTTATGACACGAGAAATGATGGAATTTCTATTCGTGGTTTCAATGCAGATAATAATGATATTTATCGAGATGGTATTCGTGAAAGCGGTCAATATCGACGTAGTACCGCCAATGTTGAACGTATTGAAATACTCAAAGGGCCAGCATCTGTGCTTTATGGTCGCAGTGCTGGTGGTGGTGTGATTAATATGGTGACCAAGGTTGCTAATTTTGATTCGCCAAGTTCAATCGGTGCTTATGTCGGGTCTTATGACAACGTTGGTGGAGTCATTGATTTCAATAAAGCCCTTAATGATAACTGGGCAGTGCGTTTGGTTGGTGAAAAGTCGGATACCAATAGCTTTCGCTCAGGAATTGGCTTTAATCAAGAAATGTTATCACCAAGTTTGACCTATCGAAGTGATGATGAAAAAATACTTTGGACGACTGAATATACTTATGACAGTTTAAACAGAACGCCTGATCGTGGTCCAAGCTATGATGAGTTACCTGCAGGGGTTTCAATTAAAACGGGCTTTGCTGGAAGCAATGATAATATTGTTGATGAAACCAAGTCATTTAGAACTGATCTGAAATATGAATTTGCACCAAATTGGAAATTTCATTGGGCATTGAGTCATCGTGAATCTTTTCAAGATTTTGATAATTTCTTTGGAGGGACGTGGTGTTCAGCTGCAGGTTTGCTAAATGATGGTAAAAAATGCGACTGGCAAGGAAAAATCCGTCAAAACTATGCTTGGCAGCAAACCACCAATAAAACATTGATGAATACCTTTGACATTATAGGTCAATTCAAAACAGGTGTTTTAGATCATAAAATTATGTTTGGTAGTGATTGGTCAAATGAAAAACGAGAACCAATTTTAGGGAATTATTCAAGTGGTAGCAGTGCTGGGCTCTATTATCGCTATGTCAATCCATACAATACTTCGGACAGTTCCTTATCTTCTGGTTGGGCGACTCTTAATGGTTCCCGTCCAGCAGAAACTTCTCACAGTAAAACTGATGCAAATTCATTAAGTTTCTTCCTACAAGATTTAGTTTCATTTAATGAAAAATATAAAATGATGTTAGGTGTTCGTTACGATAGTTATGATTTTGCGACCAATGATGTTCGTAATCAGCGTAAACGTTCGTATCGGGATGATAGTTTAAGCCCTAATATTGGTTTTGTTTGGCAACCAGTTGAGAGTCAAAGTTTTTATACCTCTTATAGTAAAAGTTTCTCTCCTTATGGTGGTCGCGGTTTGTTAGGGGTAAGTACGACCATCAATCCAAGCTTATACGATGCTGAACCGCAATATAATGAGCAATATGAGGTTGGAGTAAAAAGTGATTGGTTGGATGGTCGTTTAAATACCTAGCTTTCTGTATTCGATATTACTAAAAATAACATACGTTACCAGCCTGACTCTGTGAACAGACCAAATGAGTGGGAAGTGGGGCAGAAACAACAATCGCAAGGTGTAGAGTTTAGTTTTATTGGTCAAGTCTTGGATAATCTTTATGTGCGAGGCGGCTATGGCTATACCGATGCTAAATGGAAAAATGATAGCCGAACTACAGTGAAGGAAGAAGACCGACTTAAAGGTAAAAAGTTGTCTGGAATTTCTGAAAATACTGGCAACCTATTTGTACGCTATTTACCAACAGAGAAATGGTATGGTGAAGTTGGGGCAACTTATGTTGGGTCTTATTATACTTCTGATAAAAACACCACAAAAATGCCAGACTGGACTCGTGTAGATGCAGCAGTAGGCTATAAAGATGATAAATGGGGTGCAACACTTGCTGTGAATAATCTCACTGACAAAGAATATTGGCGTTCAAACTCTATGCCAGGGACACCAAGAAACTACCTGTTCCGTGTGAATTATTACTTCTAAGTCCCATGAAATAACCATTGTTATGTGCCCTATATTGATTTGAATCATCGATATTGGGCACAGAGCAGGGTGAGTTATAGGTACAACATAATAAAAAACCCACTCATATGATTTGAGTGGGTTTTTATTTTTTAGTCGATCAGAGTTAATGCGCAGCTTGCTGTTCTGACTGGATCGCTGTCAATGCAATGGTAAAGACAATATCATCCACCAATGCACCACGAGACAAGTCATTCACAGGTTTGTTTAAACCTTGCAACATAGGACCAACACTCACCACATTGGCGGAACGTTGAACTGCTTTATAGGTGGTATTTCCTGTATTGAGGTCAGGGAAAATAAATACATTGGCACGACCTGCAACTTGAGAGTCTGGCGCTTTAGAACGGCCAACACTTTCCACAGACGCAGCATCATATTGTAATGGCCCATCAATCAATAAATCTGGGCGACGTTGTTTGGCAATTTCGGTTGCTTTAGCCACTTTCTCCACTTCTGCACCAGCACCTGAAGTCCCAGTCGAATAGGAAATCATGGCAATACGTGGGTCAATACCAAAAGCTTTTGCTGAATCTGCTGACTGAATCGCAATCTCTGCCAGTTGTTCAGCATCTGGATCAGGATTAATTGCACAATCTCCATACACATAAACTTCATCAGGCAAAAGCATAAAGAAGATAGAGGATACTAGAGAGTATTCAGGTGCAGTTTTAATCAGTTGGAAAGCGGGGCGAACAGTATTGGCCGTGGTGTGTACTGCACCTGATACCAGGCCATCCACTTGATCCAATGCCAACATCATTGTCCCCAATACCACAGTATCTTGAAGTTGTTCACGTGCCTGCAATTCATTGAGTTTGCCTTTACGCAGTTCAACCATTTGCGCGACATAATTTTCACGAATAAGGTCTGGGTCAATAATTTCTAAATCAGCAGGTAATTCGATGTTGCGGGCTTTGGCCACATCAAGAACAGCCTCAGGTTTTGCTAACAATACACATTGCGCAATGCCACGAGATTGACAAATGACTGCTGCTTGAATGGTACGTGGTTCATCACCCTCAGGAAGTACAATACGTTTTTTTGCTGCAATTGATTTTTGCACCAATTCATGACGGAATGCAGAAGGAGAGAGACGAGGTTTATAATCACCATTGAGGATTTGCAGTAACCAGTCTTGTTCGATATGACTAGAAACGAAACGAGTGACTTGATCTGCCCGTTCAGTATCATCTACAGGAATTTCATTCCCTAGATTTGCCAATTGTTGCGCTGTTTCAAAGGTACTGAGTGGCGTGTGTAAAATCGGTAAGCCATTTTTAATTGCAGATTGGCAGAACTCTAAAACCAATGGATTAGGTTCATGATGTTCAGTAAGAACTAAACCTGCAAGTGGAATACCATTGCTGGTGGCTAAACTACTTGCCAACAGGACATCAATACGATCAGATGCACTGATAATTAATTCGCCAGCAACAAACTTTTGTAATTCATGTTCAATGTTTGAAGCAATCAAACTGCTGTGTAAAACACGGCGTGTGTTGGCTTTACCTTGATTAATCCATGTCGCCTGAATCTGTTTTGCGAGATCGGAGATGCGAGGCACGCTTAAGGTATCACTGAAAGGCACTAATCCAATGATTGGGAAAGCTGCTGAGCCAATTTGAGCATGCGTTTTTTGAATTTCTGTTTTGAATTGCTCGGTATCAGAGATTAAACGTAAACTTAGGTCAATGGTCACTGGAATTTGGGCTGATTCTTCTGGTAAGCCACGTGTACGCATAAACAATACACCTGCATTACGCGTAGATGAAGCACCTCCAAAGTTGCGTAATTGTGCTTCGACTTTTTCAGCAGTGTATTCAGGACGATTGATGTCGGCATTGCTGACAAAAATAACTTTTGCATCTAGTGCTTGTGCCAAAGAGGCATTCAGATCACTAGCAAAAGCATCACGCGCTGTCGGGACTAAACCTTCGACAATAATAATGTCATGTGATTTGGCCACTTGACGCTGTAAACTCACTGCTTCTTCTAAAAGTTCATCAGTCTCGCCATCATTTAACTGTTGGGTAATTTTTGCATAAGTAATCGGTTCAACAGTGTCTAATTTTGAAATATGTCGATATAGGGCAGTTGTGCGATCTGGTTCTGCTTGTAACTCTTGCGAAAATGGTTTTGCGAAACCTGCTTTTACGCCTTGGCATTCCAAAGCATAGACTAAACCTAAACACGCAGAGGTTAATCCTACGCCTTCCCCAGTTGGAACCAATAATATCGTTTTCATAGACTGTTCTTGAATAAGTAAAAGATTGAAGTTTGTATATAAATAGATAAAAGCTTAATCATCTGTTGCACTCAAATTCTATATTCACCTCTTTGATTGAGGTAAAACCCAGCTTTTCTGCAATCAGATACATGATTGTATGACCTTTTGACTAAAGATTGCAGAAACGCTTTTGGGTATAGCGCTTTGTTTTACTGTGTTGTGAATCATATTTTTAAGGAACACATGATTTCAGAGCTGTTCATCTTTGCTCAGATTGCCGTTACGACAGCTTAAGCTGTCGCAACATCTGATTCAGGCTTTTTCAGCCTGTTGTACCTCATGTTCTACAACATGTACTGTTTCTTTGGCAATACGACCTTCTTCATCTGTTGGAACAACCCAAATTTGCGGACCTGTTCCTGCGTCGATACGACCTTCAGTACCACGTTTTAAACCATCATTTTGTTCTTTGCTTAAGTTAAAACCGAAGTGTGGTAGGTATGACACGGTTTTTTCACGAATATATGCTGAATTCTCGCCAATACCACCTGTGAAGAATAGGCCATCGATACGAGGTAAACCACAGCTTAATCCAGCAAGTGATTTCGCCAAACGGTAGCAGAATACTTCAATGGCTAAAGTTGCATCTTCATTGCCTTGCTCAGATGCCTCAATCAAAGTGCGCATATCGTTAGAAAGATCAGATAAGCCAAGCAGACCTGATTGGCTATTTAGCATTTTATCTATTTTATAAATATCCCAGCCTAAATTAGACGCAAGGAAGCTATGAATACTTGGGTCTACATCACCACTACGGGTCCCCATCACTACGCCTTCAAGTGGCGTAAGGCCCATTGATGTATCTACGCTTTGACCATTCCAAATTGCGCATGTTGAGCTACCATTACCCAAATGTGCAGTTAACCAACCACCGTGTTTATAACTGCCTGCAAGTTCAGAACCACGTTCAGAAACATAGGCATGGCTAGTACCATGGAAACCATAACGACGAACATTGTGTTGTGTATAAAGAAATTTTGGCAATGCATAACGATAAGCATGTGCAGGCATGGTTTGATGGAATGCAGTATCAAATACAGCCACCTGCGGTAATTCTGGGAATAGACGCATTGTTGCATCAATACCGACTAAGGTGAGCAGGGTTATGCAGTGGAGCTAAAGGTGTTGCTTCACGAATTTTTTCTACAATTTCAGGTGTGAGTAATTCTGCTTTAGTCAATGTACCGCCATGTACAACTCGATGACCAATCGCCTTCGGTTGATATTGTGATAAACGACTCAAGATGGTTTCTAAAGCCTTTTCATGATCTGCATGGGGAATAGACAGTTCAAGTGGCTGATTGCCAGCCGTAATCCCTTTAATACGTGCATCAGCAGAGCCAAGGTTTTCTGCTAAACCAAAGATCCGATCTTCACGACGTTCAGAAACAAGCGCATATTTGATTGATGAAGATCCGCAGTTAATTACTAATACTGATGTAGACACGTTTTAATACCCGAAATTGTAATTTGAAAAAGTCATCCTGATTGATCTGATTACGCTTTATTTATAGGGCCAATTAGATCAGTAGTGATGTTTTACCATGTGTAGTTTTTTTGTCCTAGATAGACTTTAGGTGATTAGACTTTCGGACTATCGACCTGATATTGATTAATATTTATCAGTTGATTATTAAAAACTATCATTCATCTTTATTTTAATCTATCTGCATTGTGCAGTTTCTTGTAAACAAACTTATATTACGCTATAGCCCTATAGTTGTGAATTTGCTAGACCATAGTATTGATCAGTTGGTTTAGTCGTCATTATTGATGATCTACATTCTTGCGAAACTAAGCTTTGCTTCTAAAAATTCGTATATAAAGATATAAGGTTTATTGGGGGATGAATAACTGAAATCATAGCACTTGTATGAATAATCAGACGATTTGGCTAGAGCTATGTTACTGCAAAAAAAGTCGTCCCTGATCTTTAGACAAGACTTATAAAAAACTCAGCACTGTATTACACAATGCTGAGTTTTGAATGTTTCAAAAATGCGATTAATGACGAATTTGACCGTCACCCAATACAATCCATTTTTGCGAAGTTAAACCTTCGAGTCCAACTGGACCACGAGCATGGATTTTATCAGTTGAAATACCGATTTCAGCACCTAAACCATATTCAAAACCATCTGCAAAACGGGTCGAAGCATTGACCATCACTGAGCTAGAGTCTACTCGTGTTAAGAATTGGCGTGCCAAACTAAAGTTTTCAGTAATGATTGCATCGGTATGATGTGAGCCATATTTATTAATGTGTTGAATGGCTTCTTCAATCCCTGTCACAATTTTCACTGCCAAAATTGGACCAAGATATTCTTCATACCAATCCTCTTCACTGGCTGGTTTAACCGCATTGCCTAAGATTTTTTGAACTTTCAAGCAACCACGTAATTCAACCTGTTTTTCTGCATAGAGCTCAGCAATACGAGGCAAAAATTCTTCAGCAATGTTTTCATCAACCAATAAGGTTTCCATCGCATTACACACACCATAACGATGTGTTTTCGCATTTAATGCGATTGGCAACGCTTTGTGAAGGTCTGCCTGTGCTTCAACAAACACGTGACAGTTACCGTCTAAATGTTTAATCACGGGAATTGTTGCTTCGTTGCTAATACGTTCAATCAGCCCTTTGCCCCCACGTGGTACGATGACATCGACATAATCAGACATGGTAATCAATTGGCCGACTGCAGCACGATCAGGCGTATTGATAACCTGTACGCATGTTTCAGGTAAACCTGCTGCTTTTAAACCATGTTGGATAGCCTGAGCAATTGCCTGATTCGAGTTGAGTGCCTCAGAGCCTCCACGAAGAATGATGGCATTGCCAGATTTTAGGGCTAATGACGCTGCTTCAAGGGTTACATTTGGGCGTGATTCATAGATCATACCCACCACACCCAAAGGTACACGCATTTTACCAATTTGAATTCCACTTGGGCGGAATGCCAAATCTGTAATTTCTCCAATTGGATCTAAAAGGCCAATTACATCTTTTAAACCTTGCAACATGCCTTTAAAGCGTGTGGGGTTAAGCTCTAAACGATCAAGTAAAGCGCTATCTAAATTGTTGTCACGACCTTTGGTCATATCCACTAGATTGGCAGCTAAAATTTGCGGTTCACTATTTTCCAAAGCAGTATAAATAGCAGATAAGGCATTATTTTTTACAAGTGTAGACGCACCAGCCAAAGCACTTGCGGCTTGACGAGCTTGAATTCCTACAGTTTGCATATACTGTTCAATTGAATCTTGCATAGCAGTTTATTTGATCGTTTAAAAATTTCCCTTTGATAGTAGCAGCCTAAGCAAAAGCAAGGAAGTATTTCATCGAAATAAACTTATTTGAAGCGCAATAGTTGCTAAATGTTTTGCAATGCTTTTTGCCCTTTAAACTAGATAAACGGTCAATTTAGCGATTGCGTATAAATCACACATCTGTAAGAATGAAACAATAAGGACATTGATGTGATACAGAACATATACGTATCACAAATTTGAAAGAATAATGCGGGTCGAAATCTTGCATATTAAAAGAATTAAGCAAGGATGGAGGAAGGATATGAATTCCATTATCCAAATGGACACAGAATCACACCAATCTTTATCAAGCTTGGGTTTTTTCGACATATACCACAAAAATAGTTTCAAACAGCAGCCAAGAACGACTTGGATTGATGGTTGGAAAGTTGAGTATATGGCGATTGCAGATGCACGAACAATTCACAACACACCGATTGTGATCGTTGGTGGTGCATTTCAAAACTTCAATTCTTATAAATATTGTGTTGAACAGTTCTTTGAAAGTGGTCCAGTCATTCTGATAGATTTGCCATCTATGGGAGCAAATCAGCAAATCACCAATGTTGACTCAGGTCTGTCTGCGGGTACTTTAGAGTTACCTGATCTTTCACGCATGCTTGGACAATGGTTGGATATTGTCAATATTCAAAAAGTTGCAGTAGTTGGAATTTCCTTGGGTTCAGTGATTGCATCTTTTTTTGTTGATCAACGCCCAGAACTGGTCGAGAAGATGATTTTGATGGGGGTAATGCAAGAAACTCGCAAGAGTTGGCGCATGCTCTTAGAAGAGTCGTTGATGTTGATGAAAGAACAACGGATGGATGAATTTGGTCAAGCCGTTATTCTTTATTTGGTGAATCATGCCAAACTCGATAAAACTCGAATGTCGCCTACAGCCAAAAGATTGTTCTTTAAGCAAATGGCAGAGTTTTCAAATACTGAACAAGAACGTTATGAAATCAATTGCAATCGTTTATTGCGCTTAA
Source organism: Acinetobacter bereziniae (assembly GCA_009912575.1). Taxonomy (GTDB): domain Bacteria; phylum Pseudomonadota; class Gammaproteobacteria; order Pseudomonadales; family Moraxellaceae; genus Acinetobacter; species Acinetobacter bereziniae_A. The sequence goes on along the minus strand of WNDP01000157.1, from coordinate 846 downwards.
GTCACGTTCCAGTTCCACGTGTAAATACATTGGTGGCATGTGGTCAGTATGACAGTTTTACGTTACCTCATGAAAATGCACACTTTGCTTTACAGTGCCCCGATATGCAGTTTGCCATGATTGCCAACGCTGATCATGTTCCTCAATTACAACGCCGTAAAGAAACCATGAATTTATTTACGACTTATTTACAAGGGAAGTCCATTCAAGGTTTAGATGGAATTATCAATTTAAGTCGCGAGCAAATGCATCATATTGAACGTCGTGGTGAGGCAAGAATCCATGTTGTTGATCCGCAACGTCAATTGACGCATCGCCATTCCAATAAAGTGATACCTGTTCACATCGTTGATTTAAATTATTTTGGACTATTAATGAATCTGGATCACGCTCAGGACTTCAGTTTTGTGAATGAACATACGCGTGATTTGGCGTTGAATCTGAGTGATGACGAGGGCGAATTTGCCATTGAGTGTTTAATTTTTGAAACTTGTGAAGAGGGTGTTCGTGCATTATTTAAACATGGTAGTTTTGAAAATGCAGATCGTTTACTACGCTTTATCACTCGCTGTATTAGTTCAGATCTGATCAGACATTGATCTTGAAAAAGAGAAAGTTACCCGTTTTGATAAAGGTGAACCGTACCGGGTTTTTCGGAGAAATTTTTATTTAAGTTAGGCCACCTGACCTAACGGGCTCATCTTATCATAGTACATTGCTTCAAATTCAAATGGTGATACATAACCTAGAGCACTATGTACACGCTTTTTATTGAACCAATCCACCCAGTTTAATGTCGCAAGTTGTACATCTACCAAACCTTGCCAATCTGCTTTTAGATATTCA
>WNDP01000156.1 GCA_009912575.1 Acinetobacter bereziniae | reverse complement strand
ACAGTTTGCTGGCGACAATAGCAAGAGTGAACCACCTGATCCCTTCCCGAACTCAGAAGTGAAACCTCTTAGCGCTGATGGTAGTGTGGGGTTACCCATGTGAGAGTAAGTCATCGCCAGCTTTTAATTCTAAAAACACCCTCAACTAAAACGTTGAGGGTGTTTTTTTATGTGTAAAGGGAAAGAGAAAAAATCACCATAAAGAATAAATGGGAAAGAAATATATAGATATGATCAGTTGAAAATCGCATTTATTAAGGTAGAAGGCGTTGCGCCATTGAAGCAGGCTAAGCTTTGTGCTAAAAACAAAACAGTAATGATAACAATATGATGAATATGCTCATTTTTCAATTTTTCTTTACCGATTATGATGGTGATGAAGTTTTACCAGCGCAGACCCAATATGCATCTATAGATGAAATCATTGAACTGATGCAATCTGTTTTAATTCGACCAGAAAACTTTTTGGGGATTGTCGATAAAAATGATCAAACCTTACAGTTTATTGTAAACTCTGATTATTCATTAGACGCAGATATTCCGATACCTGATCAAAAAGGCTCTTATACCAAAAGATTAAGTTTAGAAGAAGCCATTAAGATTGTGCAGAAACAGACTGAACTTATCTATGTTGATGCAATTGAAGGTATGACTTTTATGAAGTGGTAGATTTTAAACACTGGCTATTTAATTTCATTCAATTGTTTTAGCTGGGGAAATAAAACCCTCAGATATCCTTGCCTTAGGGTTTTTATCTTGCTTATATCGTATATGTCCTTGTTAAACCTTCTGCGATCCTGCATCTGTATTCTTTTTTATGAAAACTTCCTATTTACTGATACTTTATAAAATTTTCGTAGACTAGATATCTAGAAAATTCGTCAGCGTATCTAAGAAAATGCTGAAATTATCAGCATTCAAGATAGTGATTTTAATCATTAAAAGTGTGCATTTAAGCCAATATATGGACCTTTAAAATCGAACTTCATATCACGTTGGTCTAGGTCACTGAGTTCAATATTGAGTACACGATAGCCTACTTTAGCTCCAAGATCTAAAACAATAGATTTGATAAAATCATATTGAACTTTTGCCTGAACATCTGTGATTTTGACATCATTAATATTGGTATAAGTTGCTTCAGCTTTAGCACTTAGACCAGTAAAGGGTAATTTTGCGCCTGCTTCTGCATAAATAATCGGTGCATATTCATCTACGTTGACATTTTCTGAGAATTGTTTGACTGAGCCATTGAGCTTAGTTGCACCTACGCCAATATCTGTTTTTACAATATTGTCTAGAATTTCATAGTAAAGAATGAAATCGGTATGGTCTAAATCAATTTTAGTTTTGGCTAATTCAGTCTTAGTGTCAGTTTCAGTATTTAACTTTGTATACTTTAATTTTACATTTGGAATGATTGGAATAGGGTGTTCAAAAGCAACCGAAGCTTGAATTGTACCTTTTTGATCAAGATCATACTTTGAATTTAAATCAACATAAGGATCTAATAATAAATTATCTACCCCTGTTTTGTTGGATAGATTGGAGGTTTTGTGATTGATTTGAGATGTACCATCAATACTCCAATAACTAATATCTCCTTTTAAACCAATAAAATCAGCTTGGGCAAATGAGCTTAAACTAAGAGCTGCAATAAATAATGGCAATTGAGTAGCTTTCATATTTCCTTCTTGATGAAATAATTTTTCATCTGATATTTTTGTTACTTAAATAGGATTCAATACAACATAAACTGAGGGCATGATATAGGGGTTTATCAAATTTTGCATTATTAAAAAAGATGAAATCGAGGATATAACATGAGCGACTCTATTGATCATAACGTACCCGAGTTAGCACTCTACGTCGCAAATAAAGCGATGAAATCAGGGCAATGGCTTGAGGTCTATGACAAGTTTTCTGGAAAGCTATATGCGAAAGTTGCTTTGGCTGATGCAAAAATTTTAGAAAAATCAATCAGTGCTGCGGTAAAAGCCGAAAAAGAAATGGCAGCACTTAAACCCTTTCAAAAACAAAAAATACTTTTACATTGTGTTCGTCGTTTTAATGAATCACGTGACGAATTAACCCAGCTTTTAATTATTGAAGGTGGAAAGCCAAAACTTGCAGCAGCAGCAGAAGTTGAAAGATTGATTAATACCTTTCAAATTGCCGCAGATGCAGTATCCACGATGAGTAATGGCCATTTGATGCCCTTAGCAGTGACTGCTGCTGCATCTGCATACCGAGGAATGGTACAGCATGTACCGATTGGCGCAATTTCTTTAATTAGCCCTTTTAATTTTCCGCTGAATTTAACCGCACATAAAATCGCACCTGCTATAGCTGCTGGTTGTCCATTTGTGCTTAAACCAGCCAGTTTGACGCCTATTTCTGCTTTAAAAATCGCAGAAATTTTAGCAGAAACAGATTTACCCAAAGGTGCATTTTCTATCTTACCTTGTCCTCGTGAACATGCGGATGTATTGGTAACCGATGATCGTTTTAAATTACTAAGCTTTACTGGTTCTGATCAAGTTGGCTGGGATATGAAAGCACGAGCAGGTCGTAAAAAAGTTACCTTAGAATTAGGCGGGAATGCGGCAGTGCTGATTGAGCCAGATACAGATCTCAATGATGCGTTGTTTGATCGTGTTATGAGTGGTGCATATAGTCATGCAGGTCAAGTATGTATCAGTGTGCAACGTATCCTTGTACATGCTGATATTTATACAGAATTTAAGAAAAAATTCTTAGCAAAACTGAAAAAAGTACGTGCAGCAAACCCACGTTTAGAAACGACACTGGTGGGCCCAATGATCAAAGCATCTGAAGCAGCGCGCTTAAAAAAATGGCTGGATAAAGCAGAGAAAAAAGGTGCGAAAGTTTTACTTGGTGGCACTTTAACGGGTGTTTTATTTGAGCCGACCTTACTTGAAAATGTCGATGAGTCGCTTGAAATTTATCAAAATGAAGCATTTGGTCCAGTGGCAATTTTAGAAAAATATAAAAATTTTGAAAAAGGAATAGAGATCATTAATAAAAGCCGCTTTGGTTTACAGGCTGGAGTATATACACAAAATCTAAATAAAATGCTTTATGCATGGGACCATTTAGACGTTGGTGGTGTGATTATCAATGATATACCAACATTTAGAGTGGACAATATGCCTTATGGTGGCGTTAAAGATTCAGGTCTTGGACGAGAAGGTATTCAATTTGCCATTCGAGATATGCAAGAAGAGCGCTTGCTTGTGATTAAACAATAAGCCATATTAAAGGAGCTTCGGCTCCTTATTTTGTTAATTTTCAATAGAGTTAAAAATGATAATAAAAATTTTTCAACAACTGGTTTCACTGGTTTTTCTTTCATTTATGAGTGTGCAAATTTGGGCATTTCAGGCTGAAAAATTAGTCAATGATGCACGCTTCCAGATTTGGAAAACATTATATTATGATCCAAGCTATACCCAACTCAAGTATCCAATGGGAGATGTGCCATTGGTCAAAGGTGTATGTACTGATGTCGTAATTCGTGCTTTACGCCATCAAGATATTGATCTGCAAAAAAATCCATGAGGATATGAAACGTAATTTTAACAAGTATCCGCAAAAGTGGGGTTTAAAAACCACAGATAAAAATATTGATCATCGGCGAGTGCCTAACATCATGACCTATTTTCAACGACAAGGTTATCAAGTGAATGATCAGAAATATCAAGCAGGAGATATTGTGACTTGGGATTTGGGCAAGGGCTTAACACATATTGGTATTATTTCAGATAAGACAACTCTGTTATCCAAAACACCTTTGGTGATTCATAACATCGGCTATGGAATACGAGAAAACGATATTCTATTGAGTTATAAAATTATTGGTCATTATCGTTTACCTAAAAATATAACCCAATAAAAGACTCTGTACAAAACAACTTTAGATCATTTCTAACTAAAGCTTAGTTTCATACAGATTAAGATTCATAGGATTGTATAGGCATAGAGTGAGCATGCTTGAAAGTTTACAGTGTTATATCTTAGTTTTAATGTTTTAACAGCTGTCGCTCAGCGATGCCTCTTTGTACTAAATTGTACTAAAAATAAACTTGTTTTGGCGAATATAAGAAATTGAATCGCTTAAAAAGATCCAAAAGCCAGCCTGATAAAGCAAAAAGTTCGATAAAAAATTAACCATGAGTGATGAATGGTCTAAAAAAGTCAGGAAAATAGTCACAAATTAAAGAAAAAAAGCGATAAAACGGGTATTGTTAGTCCATTAAACAGTCGTTTCTGTTGAAGGACTTTAACCAAGAAATCAGCATAACGACTGGTTTGGAATAACAACAACGTGCTCAAAAGGTGCTGTTTTATTCGAACAACAAAATTTTTAAAATGAGTACTTCTTCTGTTCGCAAATGACAATGAAAAAAGGCGAGCGAAGAGGACATCTACAGAATTAGGTGTTTTATGACAGAATCTCGTGAAAACTGGACATCACGATCAGGTTTTATTATTGCAGCTGTTGGATCGGCTGTGGGTTTAGGTAATATTTGGCGATTTCCCTATGTTGCTTATGAAAATGGTGGCGGGGCTTTTTTAATTCCTTATTTGATTGCATTAATTACTGCTGGTTTACCGCTATTATTTTTAGATTATGCAACAGGGCACAAAAGTAATAACTCACCGCCTAAGGCATATCGTGCTTTATTCAAAGGTGGTGAAACGCTAGGTTGGTGGCAAGTCTGTGTATGTATCATTATTGGTTTATATTATGCCAGCGTACTGACATGGGCAGGTAGCTATGTGTACTTCTCAATTGGTCAGTTATGGGGAAGTGATCCTGAAAACTTCTTCAATACCTACTTACAAACATCAAAAGCATCAAGTTTTGATTTTCAGTTTGTCGGTCATCTGTTTTGGCCTATCGTGGGAATTTGGGCGCTGACACTGATCATTTTATTTGGTGGTGTCAAAAAAGGTGTTGAATTTTCCAACAAAATTTTCATGCCATTGTTGTTTATTCTATTTACCATTCTTGTGATACAAGCCTTACGTTTACCAGGTGCAGTGCAAGGTTTGAATGCATTCTTTACACCAAACTGGGCAGCGATGTGGGACTATAAAGTTTGGCTAGCCGCATTTGGTCATACCTTCTTCTCACTTTCAGTCGGTTTCGGGATCATGGTGACCTATGCTTCATACCTTAAACCGAAAACCAACTTGACGGGTTCTGGTCTGATTGTTGGTTTTGCCAATGCATCGACTGAAATCTTGGCTGGTATTGGTATTTTTGCTGCATTGGGCTTTATGGCATTTTCAGCAGGAAAACCTGTTGACCAAGTGGTGAGTGGTGGTATTGGCTTGGCGTTTATTGCCTTCCCTAAAATCATTTCAAGTCTGGGTGCAGGCGCTGATTTATTTGGCTTGTTGTTCTTTTCTTCTTTATTTGTTGCGGGTATTTCGTCAATGGTGAGTATTCTTGAAGTATCCATTGCGGCAATGCAAGACAAGTTAAAATGGGGACGTAAAAAAGCTGTAAGTATTATTGGCGGTGGTAGTGCGATCGTTTCAATTTTCTTATTCTCTAGTGTAAATGCAATTAAGCTGGTGGATATTGTCGATCACTTTATCAATAACATTGGCATCATCGGTGGTGCATTATTGTCGATTATTTCTGTGGCATGGTTTAAACGCTCTGCATTAGTGGCGTTGCGTGACCATGTGAACCGTATTTCCACAGTTCAGTTGGGTAAAGGTTGGGATTTCACTTTATCTGTAATTACGTCGTTAATTTTATTGGTTACTTTATGTATGACCATTTTTAGTTTGATTAAAAATGGATACGATACTTATAGTGCCAGTATGTTGATGTTCTTTGGTTGGGGCAGTGTGATTTTCTGTGCTGTGGTGGCTTTAGTGCTCAGCAAGATGAAAGATCGATAGGAGCAGCAAAATGAATACATCTGCAATCATTATGATGGTTATTTCAATGGTGTTTTTATGGGGTGGATTGATTCTATCTATTCTACATTTGATGAAAAACCCAGAGGAACTAGATGAAGTTCTAGAAGAAGTGAAAGATCAACACACACTCTAAAATTTAAGCATCAAAAAGCAGGCACTTGGCCTGCTTTTTTGTTTGCATGTTTTAAGCGATTTTTTTGATGCGGCAATAATAAAAACCATCGCCATGATCAGTTTCGGGAAGCAATTGGCGACCATGAATTTGTTCAATCCCCCAATCAGCTTCGATCTTAACTTCCTCTGCATCTGCATGCTGAGCAAAAAAATCAATCATCTGTTGTTCATTTTCAACTTTCAAAATAGAGCAGGTAATATAAAGCAGTGTTCCACCAACCTTAAGCTGTTGCCACATTTGATTTAATATTTTCTGCTGTAACTCTACGGTCTGATGAATGTCAGTTGATTGGCGTAATAAACGAATATCGGGATGACGACGCATCACACCAATCGCAGAACAAGGTGCGTCTAAGACAATACAATCTACAGGCGATGGGCTTACCCAAGTTGTGGCATCTGCTGTGACGATGTCTACATCTGCATAAGCATTTAATTCAAGGTGTTCTAAATTTTCTGAAACACGCAATAAACGCTTTGCATCATGATCAAGCGCAATTAATTTTTTAGGATTAAATCGCTCTAAAATATGCGCAGCTTTTCCACCTGGAGCAGCACAGGCATCAATAATGACTTGGTCATCTAAATTCGGTAATAAAGTGGCGCAAAGCTGGGCGTGTTCATCCTGAACAGAAAAACCACCTTCTTCAAAACCGGGTAAGTGAGTAATATTGCCAGTTTGTTCGAGTACAATACCGACATCTGACAGTTGGCAAGCTCGAGCATCAATCTGTTCCTCATCTAAGATTTCCAGATATTCATCACGACTGATTTGACGCTCATTGACACGCAAAGTGAGCGGAGCGACTTGTTTTAAGTTTTGACAGATTTGATCGAGCTGACTTGGCCAATCCTTTTTGAGACGTTTGAATAACCAACTTGGTAAACCATGCGTTTGACTCAGCGCAGTTTGAAATTCAGATGTTTCACGTAAAACACGACGAAGAATCGCATTGACCAATCCGCTCATCGGTTCGAAGCCTAACTGCTTCGCTGCATTTACTGTTTCTGAAATAGCCGCATGTGCTGGGATGCGTGTACATAGGATTTGATATAACCCAAGATATAAGCAGCTTTCGAGTGCTTCATTGTCTAAAGGTTTTGTTAATAACGGCAGCGTAACGGCTTTTAATGAATACCATTGACGCAAGCAGCCCAATGTCAGCTCATGATACAAAGCACGATCACGTTCAGAAACAGTGTTGATATGTTGATTCAATACAGAAGCCAACGACTGACCATTTTGAACGGCAACAAGTGTTTTAATCACTTGGGCGCGTAAATTCAAATTTTTTGCTTGGCTCATGCGAATTGATGTCCTACTGAAATTTTATGACCTTGTATGATTTGTAAAGGGTTAACTGCCTTTCCACCCGGCCATTGTAGGCTAGTGAGACAAATTACGCCTTCGCCACAGACGACATGTACGCCTTGTTTATCCATTTCGATAACGGTTCCAATGGCTTGACCTTTTGCAATAATATTGGAAAGTTGCGAGTTCCAAACACGTAAATTATTAGTTTCATCAAGGGGAGTAAATGCAACAGGCCAAGGATTAAATGCACGAATATTACGGTCAAGTTCGATCGCTGATTTAGTCCAATCAATTTGAGCTTCTGCCTTGCTTAACTTATGTGCATATACGGTGAATTGCTCATCCTGCACTTCACGATCTTCTAAGTATTGTTGTAATTTTTGCTCAGATGCTAAAACGGCACAAATGGCTTCTGCGCCTTGAATTGCAAGTTTTTCATACAAGCTCGCAGAAGTATCTTCTGCAGTGATTGGACAAAGTGTTTTATAGATCATATCCCCAGTATCTAAACCTGCCGCCATTTTCATAATAGTGACACCCGTTTCAGTATCCCCCGTAGCGATTGCACGCTGAATTGGAGCAGCACCACGCCAGCGAGGCAATAACGACCCGTGAATATTTAAACAACCGTATTTAGGGGTATCTAAAATGCTTTGCGGCAAGATTAAACCATAAGCAGCGACCACCATCACATCCGCACCTAAGGCTGCAAGCGCTTGTTGTGCGGCAAGACCTTCTTCTGTAGATGCTTTGAAATGAAGTGGTTGATAAACAGGTAAATTGTTTTCTAGTGCAAGTTGTTTTACAGCTGAAGCTGTCAATTTTTGTCCACGACCAGATTTACGGTCTGGTTGAGTATACACAGCGACGATTTCATGATCGGTTTGTATCAGTGCTGCTAATGCAGAAGCTGCAAATTCGGGTGTGCCTGCAAAAATGATCTTCAAAGGTTTTGCTCAGATTAAATTTCAAAGTGAATTATAGCAAACATGGTTCTATGGTGGGATTTTCAAATTGATATTAGAGAGCCAATTTTTCTGGTTGTTTTTTATACAAAAAATTAAGTAAAAAACAATAGTGAGACTACGAATTTTTTGTGATACGAGTCACAATATATTGCTGGAGGATTAATTTAAAAAATATCGCTTATAATGGTTTATTAAGCTTTTACCAAAATTTATTCTTATTATTTGGCATCTTAAGCTGATAAAGATAAAAAAATTTTTTAAATTTTTCTAAATAAAAGAAAAAATATTGTAAAAAATCACATAGATACGTGGCACTAATTTTATGATCTATTTTTTAAGATAAATTGCAAGGGTGAGGAATATAAACTTAATAATTTAAAATAATGAGACTTAAATCACATTTATTTTTAACAAATGTGACAATTTTTGTCACACAATTAATTATAAATAATGTGAATTTAGTAAAACTTCATAGTGTTTGAGATAAATATAAATCATTGTTTTATAGATGTAAAATTTAAAAAATGTATCACTTTTTGGCTTTTTGTTTAAAAGTTTAAACCATTTGTTTAAAAAATAGAAAAAAGTGAAATATATCTCAATTTTTTGATTGCTTTAATTGTATGTAAATTGTTAAATGAAAAAAAATTGTACATTTTATATGCATTGCTAAAGCAGAACTCACTGCACAAAAATGCATCTCCTAAGGAAAAACGGTATGAATAAGATCTACAAAGTGATTTGGAATGCGACTTTGTTGGCATGGGTGGCAGTTTCTGAATTGGCAAAAGGGAAAACCAAATCTTCTAAAGTAACGGGAATTATTGGGGCTATAGTGCTGGTGGCTGTAGCTATTGGTAATGATGCCGTTGCAATGGGTAAGAACTCATTCGCACTAGGTGCACAAGCCTCAATAGCAGAAGATAATACAGTGTCCTTTGGACATGCGAATGGGGATACGAAGTATTCAGGAGGAGTAGCAAATGGAACATGGAGTGATGATCGCTTTATGCGCCTTGCTAATGTCGCAAATGGATACAAAAATAATGATGCTGTTAACGTTTCTCAAATAACGCCACTTGCTACAGCGTTAGGCACAACAGTTAATGCAACAACAGGTGTAGTTGCAGCCCCAAGTTATACAATTACTAAAACTGATGGAACAAGTTATGCTGCAGTTAATACAGTACCTGCTGCTTTAACTAACTTAAATAGTGAAATAACAAAAGCCATTACTTTTGCAGGTAATACAGGAACTTCAGCAAATAAACTTGGTTCGACTCTGAATATCACAGGAACAGGTTCTACAGCAGGTTCGTATACTGGTAATAATTTAAAAACATCTGTGAGTGGAAGTACTGTTAGCATCCAGATGGCAGAAGCACCTGTATTTACAGGTACTGTAACTGCTGGAAATTTAGCAACAGGTGGGACTTTAAGTGTTACAGGAGTTAGTAATTTAAATGGTGGGGCAAATTTAAACAGTCAAAAAATTACAAATGTTGCTGCAGGTGCTGCAGCAGGTGATGCCGTTAACTTTGGTCAATTAACTACAACCAATCAAAACGTAAGTAATTTGACAGCAACCGTTACCAACCAAGGTAATGATATCAGTACATTAAAAGGCGGTTTTAACTTACAAACCAACGGTAAGAACAGTGGTGCGATTAAAGCGGGTGACACGGTTGATATTGGTGTAGCTACGCCAGCGGATACTAACCTTACCGCAACCAAGACAGGTAACAATGTTGCGTTTGCTTTAAGCAAAGACTTGAATTTAACCAGTGTTACGACAGGCAATACGTTGATCAACACGACTGGTGTAACCGCAGATAAAGTTACAGTGGGCAATGTTGTGATCAACAAGTCGAACAACAAAATCAGCGGAGTTGAAGCGGGTACAGATACAAAAGATGTTGTGAACAAAGGTCAGTTGGATGCTTTGGCAGGTCAGCAAACAGCGACAGACAATGCAGCAGTTAAATATGACAATGCAACCACAAAAGACAAAGTTACGTTAGGCGGTGTAGGTTCAACGACAGCAGTGGCATTGAACAATGTTAAAGCGGGAGCATTAACAGCGGGTTCAACAGATGCAGTAAATGGTAGTCAGTTATATACGACGAACCAAAATGTTGCACAGAACACCAAAGACATTGCTACGAATACTTCGAACATTGCGACCAACACCTCGAATATTGCAACGAATACATCTGATATCAGCACATTAAAAGGCGGTTTTAACTTACAAACCAACGGTAAGAACAGTGGTGCGATTAAAGCGGGTGACACGGTTGATATTGGTGTAGCTACGCCAGCGGATACTAACCTTACCGCAACCAAGACAGGTA
>WNDP01000155.1 GCA_009912575.1 Acinetobacter bereziniae | reverse complement strand
ACGCTGTAATAATATGAAGGAATTAGACCAACTGATTGCAGAATCAATAGAAATTTATAATTGTTATAGACCACATTTGAGTCTAGGTATGATGACACCTAATCAAATGTTTGAAAAAGTAAGAACCGAGCTAATTGCTTAACTCGGCTCTAAATAAAATACTGTCAATCTATTTTAGGACGAGACATCATAAATAAACCATCAAGAAAAAGCCCCACAAAATTTAAGAGTTTTTTGTATCAAAAAAACTAAACTTGTAGGGCTTTCTAAAGGAGTCGAAGATTAGCTCATAACCATTTGATATCCCAAACGGCAAATCAAAATGCTCACCAAAATTAAAAATAAAATTCGAATGAAGCCACTTCCGTACTTCAACGCCATTTTCACGCCCACCAATGAACCACAGATATTGGCAACAGCCATCATTAAACCTAATTGAAATAACACATGACCTGTAGGAATAAAGAAACTTAATGCTGCAAAATTGGTCATAAAGTTGCCGATTTTTGAAAGTGCTGAAGCATGTAAAAAATCAACTTTCAAATAACGAATAAAATAAAAAATAAAGAAACTGCCTGTACCTGGCCCAAAAATACCATCGTAGAAACCAATCAATAGACCACCAACGCCAGCGATCAATAGCATTTTACGGGTGATTTCCTGTTGAAAATGAACCTGTCCAAACTGCTTTTTAAAAAAAGTATAGATTGCGATGACAATCAGCATAAACAACACAAAAGGTCTTAGAATTTCCTGTGGAATCAGTGATACACATGCAGCACCACCAAAAGAACTGATGAAGGCAGTCACACCAATCACAGCAAGTAACTTCCACTCAATCTTAACTTGTTTTAAATATGAAAAAGCCGCTGAAGCAGTTCCGCAAATGGATGCCAACTTATTGGTTCCAAAAACCGTGGCTGTAGGATAATGAGGTAGAGCCCCCATTAAAGCGGGAATTTGAATCACCCCCACCTCCGACAGCTGCATCAATCGCACCTGCACAAAAGGCAAAGAATACCAAACTGAGGATAATATCAAATTCCATAACATTCACTTATCATTTAATCGCACTTAATCGGAACAACCCAGACATCAAAATCTATAAATTTTCAAAGCCTGATTTTTTGAAACATAAGTTTAAATACTTGACCTTAAATTCAAAGATTCAAAACACGTTTAGGTACCAATCTTTTTTTGTCAGTGATTTGTGCCAGCCCTAAACATTTCTCACCATCAAATACAAGCACCTCTTCCACTGCTGCATGCTCGATATTACTTTCCATGCCTCGACAAAAATATTCAGCACGACCTTGAGGGACTTGGACTTTAGCAAAGTGATCAATAGGCGCATATACAGCAAGTAACAAAGCTTCTCGTTCCAACTCAGTTAAACTTTCCAAATACTCAATGGTATATTCAGGGATTAAATCAAAATGCCCTGTTTGAATTCGATGTAAATAAGTTAAATGCCCATAAGTTCCTAATGCTTTGGCAATATCTTCACCCAAAACTCGAATATAAGTTCCTTTTGAGCAAGTAATATCCAAGGTCAGACTTTGTTCAGTAAACTCAATTAAAGCAATGGCAAAAATATGGATTGGGCGTGCCTCACGTTCAACTTCAATACCTTGACGTGCAAGTTCATATAAAGGACGGCCTTGCTTTTTTAAAGCAGAATACATTGGTGGGACTTGTTGTATGTCGCCAGTGAATTGTTCCAAAACCAGCTCAATACTCGCTTGGCTTAATTCAGGTACATCCTTTTCTAACAAGACCTCGCCTTCTACATCGCCTGTTGTTGTACTGTGTCCCAACTGAATAGTTGTACGATAACGTTTGGTTGAATCTAATAAGTAATGCGAAAACTTGGTCGCTTCACCCAAACAAATCGGCAGTAAACCTGAAGCCAAAGGGTCGAGTGCACCTGTATGTCCTGCTTTTTGAGCGCGATATAACCAACGTACTTTTTGCAATGCTGCATTTGAACTTATACCTAATGGCTTATTCAATAAAAAAACACCACTAATATGGCGACGTGGAATCTTAGAGGCTTTTGAGGACATATCAGACTTTATACATAAGGGAATGCGCTATTTTAACAAAAACCACTCATCTATTTTTACAAATTTTATGTTTGAAATATCCTGTTTTATGGCAAATTATTTTTTAACTGATGTTACGCAGTAACTCTAAAATTAAAATTTGGAGCTAGAAGAATGTGGATACGCGAAAACGTCATCCGCAATTGCTTGAGGCAGGACTCCTTCTAATAAGTAAAGTTTCTGCGAAACTTTGAATATTTTGACGATAGTGAACGAGTTCTGCGGATGACAATGGTTTTGGGTACTTTTGCCAAAACAAAAGTACCTCGAGCCGAAGGCTATTCCATAAATTTAAACTTTGGATGTAAGACTCCGTCGTGTAAATTTAGCTTTTCCTTTTTCACCTACTTAATTTAAATCAAGTGCTTAACATCAGTTTTTAAATAAAAATACTAAAAATATAGGACATTAGATGGATTCATCTAGAAAAAAAAACGCTTGGGATAGCGTTGAGTATTATTTTTATGGTGATTTTGGCAATCATTTTTTGGCTTAAACCGAATAGCCAAATTGCTGAAGCGCATCAAAATTCGGGTAATGCACCGCAGTCCGCAGGACAACTTACGCCAACCCAACTATCAACCTCAGAAGCCTTGAGTTTTGCCAGCAAGAGCCAACAAGACACACAAATAAATTGTCAAATCAGGGTAGATGCTTCCAACCGTTTGATCGTCAATGAACAAACCAGAGATTGTTTTGAATATTTCATTACCCAATACGGCGAGAAAAGCCTTGAACAAATTAAAACTGATTTTTTAAGCTACATTCAAACCAGTTATAAAGATCCAGTCCTGTCCCAGTTGAGTGATCTATGGACTCGTTATATCAACTATCGAAGTAAATTAGGTGATTTACAAGCACCCTATGCAGATAAAGAAAGTGCAAAATACTATCAACAAATTGTAGATAACACTCAAAATTTAAGGAAGAAATTTTTCTCTGATTATGAAATTCAAGGATTATTTGGCACTCAAGATACTTATGATCAATACACAGTAGACCGGATGTCGATCATGGAGAATCAGACCTTATCTGCAACTGAAAAAGCACAGAAATTAAAAAATCTTTTTGATCAACTTCCAGAGGATTGGAAAGAAAACTTACAACAACTCAATCAACTTGAAGATTTAAGAAAATTAACTGCAGATATCAAAGCACGTGGTGGTTCTGCACAAGAACTTCATCAAATGCGCACCAATCTTGTTGGGCCAGAAGCGACTCAACGATTAGAAACACTGGATGTACAAAGAAATGATTGGAAAAGTAAAGTCACTCAATACCTCTCCGAACGAGATACGATTCTCAACAGCAATATGGGAGAGTCCGCCAAACAGAATGCAATACAACAATTAAAATCACAACAATTTGCGAATCAACAAGAACAACTCAGATTACAAACATTTGAAACGGTACACGATCAAGGAGGAAAATTACCATTTGCGAATTAGCCAAGGAATTTTGACCTAACAGGGAATAACATGAAAAATAGTAAAATAAAAAGTAGATGGATGTTCACGCTTTGTACCGTATTAGGGTTAGCTTTGACCAGCCAAACTCAAGCATCCCAAGGGATTTTACAAATCAAAGAAAGTATCAAATCAGATTATGCAAAAACCAACTATCCCATCATCATGACACATGGCTGGTTAGGTTGGTCACGTATAGGAAATGATCGCTTTAATATTGATTATTGGTACCAGATCTTACCTGACATGGCACGTAACGGTGCAACAGTATTTGCGGCTCAATTGTCGCCTGCCAATACCACTGAAGTACGTGGTGAACAACTGATCACTCAAGTAGAAGAAGTTTTAGCGCTCACAGGAAAAGACAAAGTCAACTTGATTGGACATAGCCACGGTGGTCCAACTGTGCGCTATGTTGCAGCGGTTAAACCTCAATATGTCGCGTCTATCACTGGCGTAGGTGGAACTTTTCGAGGTTCTCGTGTTGCAGACAGCATCCAAAATAATCAAGCAAGTAAAATTTTGATGAATATTTTGGGCCAATATATTGTTGGTCCGCTGATCGCATGGGCGCAACAAAATCCAGATTTAGCGATTAACTTTGATGGCTCAATGAAGTCGCTTTCAGAAACAGGCTCTTCTACATTTAACAGCAAATTTCCAACCACTGCACTCGCCACAGATTGCAATAAAACTGGAGCAAAAGTTGAAAATGGAATTCATTATTATTCTTGGGGAGGAACTGCACAAACTACAAATTTATTAGACATCGATACCATATTAATGCAACTCGCACCTTTAGTGTACGGCAATACTGATAATGATGGCATGGTTCCACGATGCAGCACGCATATTGGACAAGTGATCCGAGATAATTATGATTTAAACCATACCGATTTAGCCAATATGATGTTTGGTTTACGAGGTTGGTTTTCACAAGATCCTGTTGCCTTATATCGACAACATGCCAACCGTTTGAAGTTACAAGGACTGTAATCTAACCCAACTTACATATCTAGGTCTTGTAAGTTATTCATTTCGTTAAAACAAAAAGCGTAATTTAAAATGAAATTAAAAATCGGTTCCCTTGGGCTGGGTCTCATCATCGGGCTCAGCGCAATGACAACCTCAGCATCAGGACTACAAACAGTTAATCCAACTTATGTCAGTTCAGACTATGCAAAAACCAAATATCCGATCGTATTTAACCATGGTATGTTTGGTTTTACTCGCTTAGGCACCTCATCATTTGGCTTAGATTATTTCTACCAAGTCCTCCCAGACCTCGCTGGGAATGGTGCGAAAGTTTATGCAACACAGGTTTCTCCTTTAGAAAGTACCGAGGTCCGTGGTGAACAGCTTTTACAACAAGTTGATGAGGTTTTGGCATTAACAGGTTCAGCCAAAGTAAATCTAATTGGACACAGTCATGGTGGCCCAACTATTCGTTATATTGAAATCGTTGCCCCTGCCAAAGTAGCGTCATTAACAGCAGTCGCGGGCACAATTAAAGGATCTAAAGTTGCAGATGATATATTAAGCAACCAAGGTGCTAATGCGCTTTTAACCGTTGTAAGTCAATATATTTTAGCGCCAGTGATTACACTACTGGAAAATAATCCGTCATTACCCAACAGTTTAAATCGTTCTTTACAAAGCATTAGTGAAAAAGGTTCAGCTGAATTTAATGCAAAATACCCGAGCGCAGCAATTCCCAAAGATTGCGGTCAGGGCCAAAAAATCACCTCAAATGGTGTATATCACTATTCATGGACTGGTAAAGCGCAATTGACCAATCTTCTAGATATAACAGACAGTGCGATTTCTACACTTGCACCGTTGTCATATAAAAATCTCGACAATGATGGCTTAGTCACGCGTTGTAATACCCATTTGGGACAAGTGATTCGAGACAATTATGATCAAACGCATTTAGATGAAGTCAATCAGATTTTAGGTTTGAGAGGCTTATTTTCACCAAACCCTGTTGACCAATTCCGTCAACAGGCTAATCGCTTGAAGTTAGAAGGTTTATAGTATTTTAAAGCGTCTACTGAATCATAAACAAAAGACGTTAATTCAACGAGTTTTAACCATAAACCCTGTGAAATCATGTTGCCATAAAATCGTTATGGCAACATTTCAATTTTCAACTGCCACAATAAAAATATAAAGTTACATTTTAGGTTGTTTTTCATCCAAATCTCATCGATAACATGGCTTCGGCTTTGTTAGGTTAAAAAGCGATACATACCAAAAAACCCAAAAATAAAATCAATGGAGATTAATAATGAAATATGGACGTTTGATTGCAGGCCTGCTTCTCGCAGGTACCTTGTCCACAACATATGCATCCAATAATGTGCAACAAGTGACGACCTCTAAAGTAAGCTCTGATTATGCTAAAACCAAATATCCTGTGGTTTTTGTGCATGGTATGGCAGGATTTATCCGTGCAGGTGACGTTTTAGGTCTCGATTACTGGTATCAAATCTTGCCTGATTTAGCCCGTAATGGTGCAAACACTTGGGCGACACGTGTATCCCCTTTTAATTCTACAGAAGTTCGGGGTGAGCAGTTGGCACAACAAGTAGAAGAAATTTTAGCAATTACAGGGAGCACGAAAGTCAATCTGATTGGTCATTCACATGGTGGCCCAACCAGTCGCTATGTGGCGGGGGTAATGCCTGCTCAAGTTGCATCAGTGACAGCGATTGGCTCTCCTCAGAAAGGTAGCCCAGTTGCAGATATAATTTTAGGTGCAGAAGATACAATTTTTGAAGGGCCTTTGGTCGCAGTCGCTAATCTATTCTCTAAAGCCATTGTCTGGGCTCAGGGGTTAAATCCTAAAGAGCTTCCACATGACGCACTCGCTGGCGGAAAAAGTTTAACAATACAAGGCTCAGCATTATTCAACCGTAAATTTCCAATGGGCGTTGGTACAGCAGCTTGTAATGAAGGTGCATACCAAGAAAAAGGTATTGAATTCTATTCATTTACAGGAAATACAGCCGTAACAAACCTTTTAGATTTGGATTCAGCCTTACTGGGTACAAGCTTGCTAATTGATGGCGGTCGTGACAATGATGGTTTAGTTTCACGATGCAGTGCAAAATTTGGTAAGACAATTCGTGATAATTATCGCTGGAACCATCTGGATGAGGTCAATCAAATTTTAGGTTTACGTGCAATCTTTGCACCTGACCCTGTACAAGTTTATCGTGAGCATGCCAATCGTTTAAAATTACAAGGATTATAATACCAATCAATATTATTGACTTAATATAATTGAAATGGTCTTTGCTTTTTTCATCAGCGGATTTTACCTGACATCGCTATCGTAGTTGGCGGCATGGATACCGCCGTCGGTCAAGGGCGATATGGATATCCCCTTTGACCGACAAAAGATTTTTGTTACTTTTCATCTCTGAAAAGTAAGGTATCGCCAATGCAAATCAATTAAAACTTTAGAGCTAAAGCGTGGCAGTGCAAGCTTTAGATCCTCAAGCAATCTATTGATCGCTTTGATTTTATTGATCAAGAAAAATGATATTTACTGTATGCATTTTTCAACAGGTTGACTATATATTATTTTCATTCATCAATTAGTCATAAAAAATGCGCCTTTAAGTCGCATTTTTAGCTGTAAAGCAAAGTTAAAATTAACCTTGTTTACGTGCTGGCAATTTTTCACGAATACGTGCAGCTTTACCAGACAATTCGCGTAGGTAATAAAGCTTAGCACGACGAACGTCACCACGACGTTTCACTTCGATTTTAGCAACGATTGGAGAGTGAGTTTGGAATACACGCTCAACACCAACACCGCTAGAAATTTTACGTACTGTGAACGCAGAGTTCAAACCACGGTTTTTCTTCGCAATAATAACACCTTCAAACGCCTGAAGACGCTCACGGTCACCTTCTTTTACTTTTACTTGAACGATGACTGTATCACCAGGAGCAAAAGCAGGGATGTCAGTTTTTAACTGTTGGTTTTCAATTGCTTGAACTAAAGAATGTTTACCACTCATTGTGGGAATCTCCGATTTTGCGGAACAGAAGAGGTCTGTAAACCGCTGGGGACAGAGGCTAAATCGCATATCAACCCGTTTATCTTTCCCCTTAACCACACTCAAGTTTGAGAGCGTTTAAAGAGCCTATAAAAGACATTTAACCAAGATTAAATATCTATTTTTTGAAGCATTGCTTCATCATCTTGTGCTTGGACAAAGCATTATCGCCTTTATCCTTGCTGATCTTTTAGCCATTTCTTTTGCTGCTTAGTCAACTCAACTTTTTCCACCAACTCAGGTCGGCGTTCTAAAGTGCGTTGATAGCGTTGCAAAAACCGCCATTTTTCAATATTTGCATGATGACCTGACTTTAAAACATCAGGAACATCCAAACCTTCAAAATGGTCTGGCTTGGTATATTGTGGACAATCCAGTAAACCATCCACAAAAGAGTCTTGCACTGCTGATTGTTCATCAGACATGGTATTGGGCAAACGCCGAATCACACTATCCAATAAAACCATCGCAGGAAGTTCACCACCCGACAGCACGTAATCCCCAATCGACCATTCCTGATCTACATATTTTTGGATCAAACGCTCATCGACACCTTCATAACGCCCACACAATACAATTAATCCATCATAATCAATAAATTGCTGTACTGCAGATTCGTTTAAAGTTTTTCCTTGTGGAGACATATACACCACAGGAACATGAACAGCTCCTGCTTGCGTTGCAAGCTGTTTAGCATGGTGTATTGCTTTTGCCAAAGGCTCAGCCATCATCACCATACCCGGACCACCACCAAATGGACGTTCATCCACTCTTTTGTAGTTGCCCTCGGCAAACTCACGTGGATTGATACAATGTACTTGTACAATCTCACGTTTTGCCGCACGTCCGCTAATTCCGTACGCTGTAATCGCTTCAAACATTTCAGGAAAAAGCGTAATGACTGCAAAAAACACCGCAGACTCCTCTATTTTCCTGCTGTGTTAATCCTCAAAGGATTAATAATCTACGCCCCAATTCACGTAGATACGACCAGCTTCGAGATCAACGCGTTGTACCACATCTTTATGCCATGGAATCATTCGCTCTTCGCCATCAATGCTACTTGGTGTTGCACGAACAACCATCACATCATTGGCACCTGTTTCAAACAGTTCATGGATTTGACCAAGATTCACTTCCTGTTCTTCATCATCCAGACCTAACACCGTTAGACCTTTTAAATCAGACCAGTAATACTCGTCCACGCCTGCTTGAGGCAGTTGCGATTTTGAAATCCAGACATTAGCACCGACCAAATTGTCTGCTGCGGTACGATCAATCACACCTTTTAGCGCAACAACAAGACCTTTGCCATGTGGTTTCCAACGTTTTACATCTATCATTTGCCAGCCTGCTTTGGTTTCGATATACCAAGGCAGGTAGTCAAATATGTTGCTCATAGGTTCTGTATTGGAATAGACCCAGAGCCACCCATTTAATCCATATGCTGAACGTAGCTGTCCAATCTGAATACGATCTTCGGGCACATTCTGTGTTGGTGTCATGGGCTACCTACTGCCAATTAAAAATTTTTAATTATGCAGCAGCTGCAGCTTTCTTCGCTTGAGCAGCTAAAGAAGCAACACGTTCAGAAGGTTGAGCACCTTGTGAAACCCAGTGAGCAAAACGGTCAGCATCTAAACGAAGTTTTTCTGCTTTACCTTGAGCTGTAGGGTTAAAGAAACCAATACGTTCGATGAAACGACCGTCACGTGCATTACGGCTATCAGTCACAATGATTTGATAGAACGGACGTTTTTTAGCACCACCGCGTGCTAGACGAATTACAACCATGATAGAACCTTATAGTTTTTACGGATTAACCTTGCACCGACCATCGGCACACTTCAAACCCCTTTCATAGAGGGCAGTATTTTACGTTATCTTGGTTGCGAAAGAAAGATCAATTTTTATTTATCCACAATTTTGAATTTAGATTTTATCGGCCATCCCATCCCATGGAACACATTCAGATTCACTTTTATACCAGCATTGCTTACCTTGCGAATCCAAAGTTAATTTTCCCGTATTTGACATCGAATTAACAGGTGTCGCTGTTAATCGCCAAGAACCATTCTTTGTTTTTGTTGAATATGAGGTTCCATCAATATCAGTGATCGCTATAGTATAATTTGCAGAACCACTTATCGGAATTTGGGTACTAAATAAATTTGCACTTCCTACATCTTTAAATGAGCCATTTGCAATTTTATAAGCAACTAATTTTTTTGATATTTCCTGCATTACAGTCTGAGCTTCCACCCTCTTTGTTCTTTTGGCATACTCTATATAACTTGGATATGCGATAGCAGCTAAAATTGCAATAATAGCCACCACGATCATTAACTCCAGTTTGTCGTCGCGGAAGGAGTACATGCAGAACCTTTGGTCCAACATTTTTGATCTTGATTGTTCAAAACAAGATTTCCATCAGATGACTGAATAGAATTTAATTTTGGCTCTGCTGTCAGTACCCAGCTTTGGTCATTTGACGTTAACCTAATCGTATAGACAGAAGCGGAAGCAGGATAATCTTTAGTTGTCGCATTATTATCCAATTTGGCATTGGTATAATTATGCTGAATCACATAAGAACGTTGCAAACGTTGAGAAATTTGCATCATTTCACTTTGTGCGTCCACCCGATTTGTACGAATTTTATATTGTGTATAAGATGGATAAGCAACCGTAGCCAGAATGGCAATTATTGCAACAACTATGATTAATTCCATCAAAGTAAAGCCATTTTTCTTGCATGAATTCTTCACCACGACTCTCCATGACTTCCGCAACCTGCAAATAGACTCACTAAATCTTTTACCTTAGTCATACATCGGGTTCCTATGCTTGACACCAATAAATCATAGTTCCGTGGCTGTTTCAGCTCTCCATCATTGCCTTTGATTCGTTCAACAGCAATTGTCCAAATTAATCCTTTTACTCCCACAGAATCTGGTGTTTCTATTCCACCGCCCCCCTTTTGAATTGTCAAAGGTTTATGGTTCGCACCATCAACGAGAGTCAGTCTATATTTAGCTGTACTAGCTCAAACCAGATCTGACAGTTACCCATTTTTTAGTGTGCCTGTCAGGTTAAATTTGAGCTAAATTCTTCTCAGCCCAAATTCGCTTCCCATCAAGTACTGTTTCCAGTGGTGTGCGACC
>WNDP01000154.1 GCA_009912575.1 Acinetobacter bereziniae | reverse complement strand
TGAATATCTAAAAGCAGATTGGCAAGGTTTGGTAGATGTACAACTTGCGACATTAAACTGGGTGGATTGGTTCAATAAAAAGCGTGTACATAGTGCTCTAGGTTATGTATCACCATTTGAATTTGAAGCAATGTACTATGATAAGATGAGCCCGTTAGGTCAGGTGGCCTAACTTAAATAAAAATCTCTCCGAAAAACCCGGTACGGTTCAAACTGATTGCAGAATCAATAGAAATTTATAATTGTTATAGACCACATTTGAGTCTAAGTATGATGACACCTAATCAAATGTTTGAAAAAGTAAGAACCGAGCTAATTGCTTAACTCGGCTCTAAATAAAATACTGTCAATCTATTTTAGGACGAGACAATGATTAAAGAACAAACTCTATTTTTTTTGAGGAGACATAAATGAAAGTGTTAAAACTATTAGCGGTAACTGCTGCATTATCTGCTTCAGGTCTAGCAATGGCTGATGGGTCAGTTGTTGACCAAGGTTATGCATTCGAAGCTAATCAACTAATCCCGACAGGTGCTCGTCTTGAAGTGGGTACAACTGGTTACGGTGGTGCTTTACTTTGGACTGCTAACCCATATGTTGGTTTAGCATTGGGTTATAATGGTGGTGATATTTCTTGGTCTGATGATTTAAAAATCAATGGATCTAAATATGATTTAGACATGGACAACAAATTAGCATATTTAAATGCTGAGATTCGTCCTTGGGGTGCAAGCCAAAATGTTTGGGCTCAAGGTCTTTATGTTGCTACAGGTGTAGGCTACGTAGATAATGAATATGGACTAGAACGTCGTATTTCTCAAGGTCGTAACTTCACTGTAAATAATACTGACTTTAATGCAGCATCTTATGTTCAGATCAAAGGTAAGCAAAAATATGATAACCAATTTGCACCTTATGTAGGTTTTGGTTTTGCTCCAAAAATCAACAAAAACTTCGGTGTATTTGGTGAAGTAGGTGCATACTATACTGGTAACCCTACTGTTTCACTGCAACAAGTAGGTGGTACAGATCAAGTTAACGGTAATGGCGATCGTTTAAGTGATGCTATCCGTGGTGAAGCAGATAAAATTTCAAATAACGACAAATACAAATGGCTTCCAGTTGGTAAAGTAGGTGTAAGCTACCACTGGTAATTCATTAGAAATTTGTGCATAAAAAAACGAGCTTCGGCTCGTTTTTTTATTGATAGACGTGATTAAAACAATTTAAAAAAATCAAAGTCATTTAAAAGCGATATCCGACACGAATTCCATGGGCAAATGCATCATTTCGACCTACTTCAGATAATGTTGAATTTTGGGTAATTGGACTATTGGCATCCAAATCTGCAATTTTTGCTTTATTAAATCGAAAATACTTTATGCCATAGGAAATAAAGCTATTTCTATTGATGTTATATAAGCTAGCTAAGCCGAGTGCATAAAAGCCATCGGATGGATTGAGCGTTCCTGCTGGATTATCATTGCCTGAATCCCATGACAAATCAGCACTGGCCAACCATTGATCTGAAAAAACATGAGCAATCCCCACTTTGCTAGACCATTGATTGTTTTTATAGTCAATCAAATTGAATGGTTTAATCAGCTCTGGGTATTGTTGTACTGCATAATCGACCACAGCACCAAATTGTCTGGGTTGAATTTCAAAGTCTTTCCAATTGACCCAGCGAAGCTGACTATAAAAAATATTATTCGGCGTTAAACCTGATTGAAAATCTAAATTGACAGATTGTGGTGTAGTAATTTGAGTTTTTTCAAATGGTATTACTGTTAAATTTTGCCCAGAAATATACTCTGTCACTGCTGATTGATGAGCAATTTTGGCACGATAGGTGATAGAGCTTTTTAAGCCATATTCTGGAATTTGATAACTCAAACCTGCTAACCAACCATGACCAGCACTTTGTTTAAATTTTGCCTGATAGCCACTCATTGCTGAATAGTTTGCACCAAAAATATTCAATTCACCTTCAAATTGCTGATAGACCGCCCCAGTGTAGATATTCCAGCGAGGCGTGGGTTGATAACCGACCAACATGGTGAGATTTTGACTATCAAAATTAAATTGACCAGACTCTAAAAGTTGTTTTCCATGATTAGTCTGAGGACGGTATTGATAAGCAATGTCAACCCCATAAGGTTGGTCATAGATTAAACCAAACGACCACTGAGGTGCGATCTGTAATTTTGTTGCTGCATTGACGAAATGATAAGTATTGACCAAATTGCCTGTGGAAAAATCATCAATGCCTTGTTGTTTTAAATCTTCTCGTTGTGGGAGTTGGCCAGATACGTCGGCATAAAGTTCAGCATAGGAAAGTTCAATGTAGTGATTGGGTTCCAGAAAGGAGTGTATGGATTGATCGGATTTCTCCATACCTGCAGCATGGCTGAATAGAGGAATAATTCCTCCAATGGTCAAAGCCCAGATATGATGATTCATCCTTGTCCCCAAAATGACAATAGCAAAAAATAATTTAGGCTAAATTTTATACTAAAAAACTTATCTTTTAATAAATATTAAATAAAATCAATCGTTTTAGTTTTTCTTAAAGGTTTGTTTCATGTTTGTGAATGGTCTATTTAAAATTAAGAAAGAGAGCAATTGCTCTCTTTCTTTTGTTCTTGGTTAATGAAGTTAGCTTTACAGAACTTAATCTTCTGGATAGGCAATTTTCTTTAATGCTTTAATATCTGCTTCTGGTGAGCAAAGCGAAATAAACTCATAACCATAACCACGCAGTAAATGTCCTTTACGTACTGCAATCCAAGTGGTATTTAAACCAAAAATATCAGTATCAATTTGTTTTAAACGATGATCACGTTCTGTATCGTAAGCCACATCATTGACAATACCAACACCCATGCCGAGCTCAACATAGGTTTTTATCACATCGGCATCCAGTGCAGACATCACGATATCAACATCAAGGTTGGCATCTTCAAAGGCTTTATCAATTTTTGAACGGCCTGTGAATCCACCATGATAAGTAATAATTGGATATTCAGCCAATTTTTCTAAAGTAATGTCTTTAGGGTTAAGCTTCGTCAACGGATGATCTTGAGGGGTAATAATGCTGTGTTTCCAGTTATAGAATGACACACTGCCCAAATTGTCTTCGGTTGTCAGTGACTCAGTTGCAATACCAATGTCTGCAAGACCAAGAAGTAACATCTCAGAAATTTCAACAGGACTGGCTTGTTGTAAAATCAAATGCACTTTCGGAAATGCTTTTTTAAATAAATTCACGATTGGTGGTAACACATAACGTGCTTGGGTATGTGTTGTTGCAATCGTTAATGTACCTTCATCGACTTTATTAAAGTCATCAGCAAGACGCTTAATGTTGTCAGCATCAATCAACATACGTTCAACAATACTGAGCAAGGCTTGTCCTGGTTCTGTTAAACCTAATAAACGTTTGCCTTTACGTACAAACAGTTGCACGCCTAATTCATCTTCTAAATCTTTAATGTGTTTACTGACACCAGATTGAGATGTATATAGTGCAGCTGAAGCTTCAGTTAAATTGTAGTTTTGACGAACCGTTTCTCGGATAATTCGTAATTGTTGAAAGTTCATGATGTTCCATACCTCAAATGTGGATGAGAGTAGGTGGGGAGTACTCATCCTGTCGACGATTACGCGACTTGATTTTCAAATAGGTGAAGTGTAGATGCACTTACCCAAACTGTTTGATTTGGTCTGTATTGATGTAGTTTTGCTTCTTCTGGGTTTAAAGCAATTTCAATCAGTTGACCTTGGCGGTCTTGTAATTCAGCCATGACTTTACCTGCAATCCATAATTCTCTTAAAAAGGTCGCCTGAATTGCATTTTCAGTCAGTTGAGCATGGATTTTCAATTCATTTGGTCGAGCAAAAGCAATCACTTTACCATCAGCCGTATTTTGCGTTGAAGGCAGTTGGATTCGATCATCACCAATTTGAATAATACCTTGATGATTCTCACCTTCAAATCGATTTGCTTGACCTAAAAAGTCAAATACAAACGGTGTTGCTGGTTTCTCATAGACTTCTCGTGGTGAGCCAATCTGTTCGATATCACCTTTATTCATCACCACGATTTGATCTGCGACTTCCAATGCTTCTTCTTGGTCATGAGTAACAAAAATAGAGGTGATGTGCAATTCATCATGCAGGGTTCTTAACCAACGACGCAATTCTTTACGGACCTTGGCATCAAGTGCGCCGAATGGTTCATCCAGTAACAACACACGAGGTTCAACGGCTAAAGCACGTGCCAAAGCAATACGTTGACGTTGACCGCCAGACAATTGTGCAGGATAGCGATCTGCCAAGAAACCCAATTGAACCAGATCCAGCAAACGTGTAACACGTTTTTTAATTTCGGTTTCATTAGGGCGTGTTGATTTAGGACGAACACGTAAACCAAATGCGATATTGTCATACACAGTCATATGGCGAAATAAAGCATAGTGCTGAAATACAAAGCCCACCTGACGTTCACGTACATGAATGTTGGTTGCGTCCGTACCTTCAAGAATCACTTGACCTTTATCTGCTGATTCTAAACCTGCAATAATACGAAGCAGTGTGGTTTTACCACAACCAGAAGACCCAAGGAGGGCAACCAATTGGCCTTCTGGAAAATCCAGAGAGATGTTTTTAAGTGCATGGAATGCACCGAAGTTTTTTTCAATATTTTTAACTTGAATACTCATGTGCAATTCCTTAAGAAACAGTAGATTCTTTACTTTGACGGTCTTGTTTTTCTTGGCGATATTCAACCCATGTTTTTAAAATCAGGGTAATAATTGCCAAAAATGCTAACAAGGTTGAAACCGCAAAAGCAGCACTAATCGAATTTGGTTCGTTATATAAAATTTCAATATGTAAAGGTAAAGTATTGGTTTCACCACGGATATGACCCGATACCACGGATACTGCACCGAACTCACCCATTGCACGAGCATTACACAAAATCACGCCGTAAATCAGACCCCATTTAATGTTGGGAATGGTGATTTTCCAAAAGGTTTGCCAACCTGAAGCACCCAGTACAATCGCTGCTGCTTCTTCCTCTGTACCTTGAGCTTCCATGAGTGGAATTAATTCACGGGCAACAAATGGAACAGTAATAAATACGGTGGCAATGATGATTGCAGGTGTGGCATATAGAATTTTAATGTCATGTTCAATTAACCATGACCCAATCCAACCTTGCGAACCGAAGATCAGAACCAGCATCAAACCCGCAATCACTGGTGATACAGAAAATGGTGTATCAATGATCGTGGTGAGGATAGATTTACCACGGAAATTAAATTTCGCAACACACCATGCGGCAGTGACACCAAAAATGACATTAAGTGGAACTGCAATTGCTGCTGTGAGTAACGTAAGTTTCACTGCTGACAAAGTATAAGGGTCGATCAGAGAGGCGAAATAAACTTGAATCCCTTGTTTAAATGCCTCAACAAAAATCAAAACTAATGGAAGAATCAAACAGCCCAAAAAGAACATTAATCCGATTGTCAGTAGGGTATAACGTACCCATGTTGGTTCGCGGGTTGCATCGCGAGACTGTAGTTTTTCAGCCAAAGCATTGCTATTGGTATTTAAGCTCATCGTGCAGTTCTCCCTGTACGGCGACTTGCCCATGCCTGAACCAAGTTAATCAGGAACAAAATGAAGAAAGAAATAATGAGCATTACCACAGCAATGGTGGTCGCACCAGCATAATCATATTCTTCTAAACGGGTAATAATCATCAATGGTGCAATTTCAGTTTCGTAAGGAATATTCCCTGCGATGAAAATGACTGAACCATATTCACCAACACCACGTGCAAATGCTAAGGCAAAACCTGTTAACAATGCCGGGAAGAGAATAGGTAAAATGATTTTAGTCACGATCTGAAAGCGATTTGCACCAAGTGCAGAAGCGGCTTCTTCCAGTTCTGTTTCAAGGTCACTCAGTACAGGTTGAACTGTACGAACAACAAACGGAATACCGATAAAAATCAGGGCTAAGGTAATACCCAAAGATGTATAGGCAATTTTAATTCCTAAAGGTTCAAGTAATTGCCCGATCCAGCCTGTTGAGGCATATAGAGAGGTGAGAGCAATACCTGCTACAGCAGTAGGCAAAGCAAACGGTAAATCGACCAGAGCATCGACTATACGTTTGCCAGGAAACGAATAACGGACTAAGCACCAAGCCAATAAAAAACCAAAAATCACATTGATCAAGGCTGCAATGAGAGCGGTGGTAAAACTGAGCTGCAATGATTTTAAAATACGTTCAGAGCTCAAGATTTCCCATAAACCATCCCAACCTACGCCTAATGATTTTATGAATACGGCAGAAAGTGGTATCAGTACGATTAATGATAGATACGCTAGGGTGAAGCCTAGTGAAAGACCAAAACTTGGCAGCACTCGGGATCGCTGCGACATGATGACTCCTCAAAAGAGAGAAAGCTTATTGAAATCAATAAGCAAATTTAAAACGATTTTTGCAAGCTTAAAAGGCAATGATTAAATTGCAAATTTAAAAAACAACTTGGTATCATCAGTATTACTCATAAAGATTTTTTGTTTCTCTATGATTAAGTGGTCATAAATTTCGGGAAAATGTCCAAAACCTGAAGCGACATTGATATGACCCACTTGGCCTAAATTTCTTGGTTTTATTTTCCAAGCGCGTGCCAATTTTTGTGCATCTTCAAAATCTAACCAAGGGTCATTTTCAGAAATAATCATTTCAGTTGGAACAGTAATATTTAAGGTTTGAAAATAATTTTCATAATTTCCGATACTGTTCCGAGCAAAGCCAGCTTCACCAAAACGTGCAGGATTGGCTGGTGCAACTAAAATAACTTTTCTCACTTTAGCAGTAATTTCAGGATGTTGTGCCAAAGCTGCAACAGTCGTCAAGCAGCCAAAACTATGTGCGACAATTTGAACAGGTTGTGTGGCATTGCGTACTGTTGTAGCAAATTCTGCAACCCAGTCTTTTAATATGGGTAAGTTCCAATCGTGTTGTTGCACACGAGAGCATGACATGAGTTCACGTTGTAATTTAGACTGCCAGTGATCGTAATCACTTCCACCAACGCCTGGAACAATAATGGTATGAATCATGTCGGTGCTCCTGTTTTTAGCTTAAATTGATTGAGATCAGTTATTTACTGCTCGCATTTGCTTTTACAATTTGATCAAATACACCATTGTTGTCAAAGTGTTGTTTTTGAACTTTTGTCCAGCCACCAAACTCTTTATCAATTGTTACTAACTTCAATGGTTTAAATGTGGTTGCATATTTTTGCAATGTCGCAGCATTACGAGGACGATAGAAGTTTTTAGCCGCAATTTCTTGACCAGCAGGTGAATACAAATAGTTCAAATAAGCTTTCGCTAGATTTAAATTACCGTCTTTTTCAGCATTCTTTTCTACAATTGCAACTGGCGGTTCAGCTAAGATCGATAATGACGGAGTGATGATCTCAAATTTACCCGGTTGTTCACGGGTAGACAGATAAGCTTCATTTTCCCAAGCCAATAACACATCACCAATACCACGTTCGGCAAATGTGGTTGTTGCACCACGAGCACCTGAGTCAAGCACTTTGGTTTGTTTATAAATTTGACGAACAAAATCTTGCGCTTTTGCATCTGAACCATATTTATGCTTTGCCCAAGCCCAAGCTGCTAAATAGTTCCAACGTGCGCCACCTGATGTTTTCGGGTTTGGCGTAACAATTTCTACGCCCGGCTTAACCAAATCACCCCAGTCTTTGATTCCTTTTGGATTACCTTTACGAACCAAGAATACGATAGTAGATGTATATGGTGTTGAGTTCTGTGGAAATTTCTTTTGCCAGTCTTTTGGCAATAAATTGGTACTTTGTGCAATCGCATCAATATCTGCTGCTAAAGCAAGGGTAACGACATCAGCCTGTAAACCATCAATCACTGCTCGTGCTTGTTTGCCTGAACCACCATGAGATTGCTTAAACTGAATGTCTTGGCCTGTTTTAGATTTCCAGAATGTCGCAAATTGTTTGTTAAAGTTATCGTACAATTCTCGTGTTGGATCATAAGATACGTTTAAAAAATCTTTTGCTGCCACGCTGAAAGATGTGGTTGAAATCAGTGCTGCTGCTACAGCAAATTTAAGTTTAGAGAACTGCATTTTTTGCCCCATTTATTTCTGAAGTTCGGTAAGATGGAGTGAGCATAACGCTAGTCTTTATTCATAAAAAATAATAAAAAACGAATTTTATATGAATAAAAGAGAAATAGAAGTTATGTATGTTTCAAAATGTAATCGGGTAAAGCCATAGGAAACTGTGTAATGATTTGCTTTAAAAATGCTCAACAAATTGATTCTATTACACTTTTAGATCGAGCATTTCATTATGGTGATGGTTGCTTTACCACTGCCAGATTTCACGAAGGGAATTTTGAGCTCGAGTCTTTACATCGTGCTCGATTAAAATTGGCGACAGAACGGCTTTACTTAAAATTTGATTTTGAGCTTTTGGATCAAAGCTTGGCATTATTAAAGCAACAATTCAGTATTTTAAATGGCACATTAAAACTTGTATTGAGCCGAGGTGAGGGCGATCGTGGCTATGCGATGCCTGATCATGATGCTGATTTTTATCTGATGTTTTATCCGAAAGCGACCAGTCAATTGCAACCTGAATTTATTCAAAGTGGGGTTTTAAATCAGGCGATTGGTTTGTTGATGCCAAACTTAGTGGGTTTAAAAACACTGAACCGCTTAGAACAGGTCATGCTAAAAAAAGAAGCACAGCAAAATGGTTGGGTTGAGGCTTTGGTTACAGACGTTCAAGGTTCAATTGTTGAAGGGATCAGCAGTAATTGTTTTTTTCAAATAAACAATACATGGATTACGCCTGAACTTCGCTATAATGGAGTGCATGGTGTGATGCGTGCTGAAATACTGTCACGAATGCAGCACTATGGTGTTTCTTGTGAGCAACGTTTTATTGATATGGATGAAATCAAGCATTTTCAAAGCTTATTTTTTTGCAATGCTTTAAGTCCAATGAAAGCGGTGACCAACTTGAATCATCTAAATTTAGACACTCAACCTTGTGTTGAGTTATTTAACACATTAAATTTAAGTCAGTTTAACTCTCATGCCTAAAGAAAAATCGAAGCCAAAATCTAAAAAGAAAACTCAAGCCAAAGCCAGCAATAACATGTACAAAGGCATTGCGATTTTCGTGGTGGTTTTTCTAATCATCATTGGCATCATTTTAAAAATGAGTCTTTTTAAAAGCTATCCAGTTTCTGGGGCAAAGCAGAAGCTTTCGATTACCAATGGGGAAACCTATACGGGTTTTATTGATGATTTAGCCAAAGAAGATAAAGTCAGTTTTCCAATTATTTTAAAGTTATATCGCAAAATTTTTATTCACGACACTATGAAAGCTGGAGTCTATGAAGTCAGCAAAGGCATGAGTGTACGCCAAGTTTTAGAAATGGTGTCAAATATCGAAAATGCTCAAATGAGTCGACTTTTAGTGATTGAGGGAACAACGACAAAGCAATTAATTCAATCATTAAATAAAGATCCACTGATTGAAAAATCAGTGATTCATCTTCCTCGTGCAGAAATGCTAAAAGTACTGGGAATTCCCTATGAGCACCCTGAAGGATTGTTTGCACCTGACACCTATTTCTTTGATAAAGGCGCAACAGATAAGCAGATTTTGACAGATTTATACCAGCGCCAAATGAAGATTTTAGATGAAGCATGGGAAAAACGCGCACCTAACTTACCTTATAAAACAAAATATGAAGCCTTAATCATGGCGTCGATTATTGAGAAAGAAACCAGTGTCGACAGTGAGCTTAGACAGGTTTCAGGAGTGTTTTACCGCCGTTTAAAATTAGGTATGCGTTTACAAACTGATCCAACGGTCATTTATGGTATGGGGGATAAATACACAGGTAAGATTTCAAAACAAGATTTACGTACACTAACCGCTTATAATACTTATACGATCACTGGCTTGCCACCAACCCCGATTGCATTACCAAGTAAGAAAGCAATTGAAGCGACCATGCATCCAGATGATTCTGAGAATATTTATTTTGTTGCGACAGGAAATGGTGGACATAAATTTAGTTCAAATTTAAATGACCATAATCGTGCAGTGCAACAATATATCGAAGTTATGCGAGCTAAAATTAAGGAATGAGTATGTTTATAAGTTTTGAAGGAACTGAAGGGGTCGGTAAAACCACGCTCATTCAAAAATTATTTGAACATTTTCAACAACAGGGCAAGCAGGTTGTTTTAACACATGAACCAGGCGGAACGCCTTTGGCTGAGCAAATCCGTGCTCTACTGTTATCTGTAAATCATGAAGAACAGATGAGTCATGATACTGAGTTATTACTGATGTATGCGGCACGGGCACAACATTTATCTGGTGTTATTTTACCTGCATTGGATGCCGGTAAGATTGTAATGTGTGATCGTTTTGTTGATTCAAGTTTTGCCTATCAATGTGCTGGTCGTGGTTTAAGCCGTGAAAAACTACAGCTATTAAACCGCAACTTTGTTTCTAGAATGCCAGATATTAGCTTTTGGTTAGATGCACCAATTGAATTGGGAATGAATCGTGCCCGAGAACGTGGTGCTTTAGACCGTTTTGAGCAAGAAAAAGTGGTTTTCTTTGAATCTGTGCGCAGCGGTTTTGCTGAAATTCATCTTCGTGATGCTGAGCGAATGAAACGCTTAGATGCAACACAAACACCAGAGCAGGTTTTTGCTGAGGCATTGAGTTATTTAACTGATGTTACGCACTAGCCTTTTTAAAAAAGGAAATTTCAGAATAGGCTGCTTTCAACGATTTTAGATAAAGCTTCGCTTTCAAAGCAAAATGATTCATTTGATGAGTAAGCTTTAATTGTTCAAGTTTCAATACACTGCAAATTGATAAAAACAGATGATTACTTTGAGTTCTTACCGTTCTGGTTGGTGACTT
>WNDP01000153.1 GCA_009912575.1 Acinetobacter bereziniae | reverse complement strand
TAGCGCGTTGCAGTTCTTTATTTTCACGTTCCAGTTGTTTTATACGTTCTTGATCTGAAAGATGCTGTACTTTAACTGGATTTTGTTGATCCAAATATTTTTGATGCCAAACACGCAGTGTTTCAGGGGTACAACCTATCTTGGGAGCAATAGCAGTGATTGCAGCCCAATTCGATGGATAATCTTTTTCGGATTCAATAACAAAATAACAAGTTGAACCGCTCTTTCTTTGATTTCAGGGGTATAGTTTGATTTTTTCATCGGAGTAGTTTCTCAGAATGTTGAGTCTCCGACAAACATGGTACGGTTCATTAATTTAAACTATGGGACAGTAGTGAGCCAAGGCTCATCTTTTTAACAAAAGCAAATTAATGTGCATTTGCTACGGCAGGAGTTGCTATAGTCGCATCATTGGCAGCTTTACGTGTAGGTGTATAATTCAAACCTAAAGTCGAGCTGGTATAGGTACGTACTTGATCAAGTAGGGCAGGGTTGGTATTTAAATCCTGTTGATAAGATTTTACAATCTCATGCAATTTCGGATTCCACTTACCTTTTACTTGTTCAGGGAAAGCTTTTTCCATCAGACTCAACATGATATATGGTGAAGTTGATGCACCTGGAGAAGCACCAAGAAGCGCAGTGATTGAACCATCTTTAGAGCTAAAGATTTCAGTACCAAACTGTAATGTAGCTGGTTTACCCGGTGCTTTCTTAATGATTTGAACACGTTGACCTGCTTGGCTTAGGTTCCAATCTTCAATTTTTGCATCAGGATAATACTTTTTCAATTCATTGAACTGATCTTGCTTAGACATCGCAACTTGACTCACCAAGTATTTCACTAAGTCTAGATTTTCCACACCAATAGTTGCCATTGGAATCACATTGTTTTTATTGGTCGCATCAATCAAATCAAATTGAGAACCATTTTTAAGGAACTTATTTGAGTATGTCGCGAATGGACCAAACAACACATATTTTTTACCATCAACATAACGAGTATCAATGTGTGGAACAGACATTGGTGGTGCACCTAATTCAGGCTTACCATATACTTTTGCAGTATGTTGAGCCGTAACAGCAGGATTATCTGTCATTAAGAAGATACCGCCGATCGGGAAACCAGCATATTGCTTAGTTTCTTCAAGACCGGTCATCTGCAATAATCTGATTGCAGCACCACCCGCACCAATAAATACATGGCGAGTTTTGACATGACTTGCTTCTTTGGTTTTTAAGTTCTTAAACGATACAGTCCAAGTCTTGTCTTCATTTTGGCTGATGCCAGTCACTTCAGTTGATGTTTCAAGCTTGAAATTAGGTTGTTTTTTCAAATGGTCAACTAATTGTGTGGTGATTGAACCATAATTGACATCTGAACCAACGTCCATACGTGTTGCAGCAACTTTTTGAGATGCATCACGACCCTGCATGACCAAAGGAGCCCATTGTTTAATTTCAGCAGGATTTTCAGTATATTTCAATCCTTCGAACATCGGGCTTTGGCTCATAGCTTCATAGCGTTTCTTCATGTAATTCACACTATCACCCCAAACAAAGGCAATGTGTGGAACAGGATTGATAAAGCTAGAAGGTTGGCCTAATACACCATTTTTAACCTGATACGCCCAGAATTGTTTACTTACTTCAAATTGTGATGCAGTATCAATGGCTTTCTTAATGTCTATCTTACCGTCTTTTTCAGGCGTATAGTTCATTTCCATGAAGCCAGAGTGTCCAGTTCCTGCATTGTTAAATCCAGCAGAACTCTCCTGACCAACTTGATCCAATCTTTCATACATTTGGACAGTCCAATCAGGTTCAACTTCATTGAGATATGTTCCCAAAGTTGCACTCATGATACCACCACCAACAAGTACCACATCAACAACAGGTTCATCTGCTGCGGTGTTTACTTTTTTGGAAGTGATTGGTCTAAATAAAAAGATCAATCCAATAACAAATACAACCCCGATGACAATCAGTAGGTATTTAAAAAATCTCTTCATATATTTCCTGTTTCATCAAGTTTTAATAATATTGTAATGTAGAAGAGTTACATAAATGTTAGTTTGTGTAATGATTTTTTGCGTAAATGATTTAAATATATGAAATAATTTGTTTTTAAATTTGTAAAGAAGTGTCTAAAAAACAATCAGGTTAAAATTTGAATAGTTGATTTGTATAATAATCGCACAAAAAATGCTTAGACTAAAGTATTAATTTTTGTGGGTGTTAGTCTTTTTATCTATTAATTTCTGTATAAAAAGCGCTCAATTGAAGAAGAGTTTTTATTGCTGAATTAAAAAACTCTTCATCAAAATGATGTTATTCAATCATCATGAGATCCGCTTTATTTTCTAATTTTAATGGACGTAAAGCAAAAATAGATCGTGTATGACGAATACCTTTCATTGAGTATAAATTCTTACGAAGAAAACGTTCGTAATGTTCAGCATTCTTGACAGCGACTTTGACCAAATAATCATAATCTCCTGTTACCAAGTGTGCTTCAACGACTTCAGGCATTTGACTGAGTGCATCACTAAATTGCTCTAAGATTTCATCATCATGACGTTCTAAAGTAATTTCTATAAAGAACAGCTCATTAATTCCAATCGCTTTAGCATTGATTGTTGCAGTATAGCCTTCAATGACATTTAAAGACTCAAGCCGTTTAACACGTGTCCAACAGGGCGAAGATGAAAGTCCGACCAGTTCAGAGAGCTGAGCGATAGTTAAACGACCATCTTGACGAAGTGCCGATAAAATTTTGCGATCAATTCGGTCTAAAGTGTATTGACTATCGTTCATAAGCTATACCACAGAAAATATTTTCGAAAAAAATGTAATTATTGAAAATTCATTCCGAAAATAATAAAAATTTATGTTAAATACGGAAAACATTCTATTCAACATAGCGCTAAAATAAAGTTATTAAATCAGAGACATTTGGGAGACTGGCTTTGATTTTGCGGATAGTATCTTTAGAGGAAGGGTGCCTTTAACGATACTGTCCGCAGCTTATTCTAAAATAAAAATCAGCAAAGAATTTTTAAAGATAATGCAAATAAACCTATTTGAATGACTTTGGTTTCAAAAAATGCTTTAATTAATTTAATTATATAATAAAAATTTATAGAATTATGAAATTAAATTTATCAATTCAACAGGCCTCATAAAAATAGAAAAGAAAAATTGTAAAGTAACTTGCTTGATGATGTGCAATTAAAAGGATACGTATTAAGATGAGTCATCTTGAAAACAAAGAACAATAGATGCGCTTCACAGCTTGGTACACTCTTAGAAAATTTGTATATGACAACCTACATAATGATGATTATGAAACATGGTTTAGTCGTGCGATCAATTTTTCGTTGATCTTTTTAATTATTGGTAATGTGATCGCAGTATTACTTGAGTCCATTAACGATGTGTATAAAGCGTACCAACTCTATTTTGATACTTTTGAAGATATATCGATTATTGTTTTTACCATTGAATACGTTTTACGTTTTTGGAGTATTGCCGAAAAAGAACCTTTTGACTCTGAATGGAAGGCTCGCTGGAATTACGTAACAAGTGGGGCAGCGATTATAGATTTATTGGCGATTTTACCTGCATATATCAATTTCTTTGTGCATATCGATTTAAGATTCCTGCGAATTTTACGTTTATTACGTCTATTAAAGCTCACGCGTTATTTCATATCATTGCAAATTTTATTACGTGTAATTGAACGTGAAAAAGGTTCATTTCAAGCTGTCATTTTTATTTTAGTGATTATGATCGTGATGGCGGCAGCAGGCATCTATGTTGTGGAAGGACGAGCACAACCAGAAGTATTTAGTTCTATTCCTGCTTCAATGTGGTGGGCAGTGGTAACGTTAACAACGGTGGGTTATGGTGATGTCACACCTATTACACCGCTTGGACGCTTTTTGGGTGCAATGATCACTATTCTTGGCGTTGGTTTAGCGGCTTTACCAGCAGGTATTTTGGCAAATGGTTTAGCGAATGAACTTGAATTGAGAAAACAACAATTAGAATTAAAATTCAGAGATTTATTAGAAGGTTGTGAAATTGACATCATCCATGATGAAGAGAAAATTGATGAGATCCGCCGAGAAGTTGGACTATCAACGGATCAAACCCGTGACATTGTTTTACAACTCATTCGTGAACGTAAAGAAGCTGAGCTAGAAAGAGAAAAGAATAAATACTGTTTCTGCCCACATTGCGGTCATAAGCTACCTGAGTGAGGGTTTAAGTGAGTCAATTAAATATTACAGCGCAGCAGAAAGTGGATCTTATCCAAAGCTTTGAGAAAAATGATCAAATTCATCTTTTAAAAAGCAGTTTGCATGATTTTTTTATTCAAGTTTTTCGCAAATATCCATATTTAAAACGTCCTGATATGAATATTGTAGCAACGGAAACTTTGAAACATCAGATTTATGATCAAGATCCAAATGCTGACTCTGAAACTTTAAATATTCATATTCAACAATGGGATATTTATATTTGGAGAACATTAGATGGATACTGGTGTTTGGATGATTTTTACCAACAGAACATAGAAATTGTAGAGCAAATTTTAACTGCATGTCCTTTATTTTCAGTCATTCCAGAAAATGTAAAAGCGCTTAAAAAGCTATTGGATGAACACTATATTTTAGAGGAATATTTATTTGAACTACCTAAACTTTCAGAAAATGCACCTAGAGATATTTGTGAAGTGTTGTCTTGGGATGGGCAATATCTTTTAACAGGCAATAAGATTGAAAATTTAAAGCTTTACACATACAAGAAATGGGATGAATTGATTGAACGAGAAAATATTTTATATCAAAAATAATTTGTAGAAATAATCAAAATTTATTTTGCTGAGATAATTTGTGAGAAGACTGAGCAATTAGAAAAAATGAGTTTTAATCATGTATTTTATCTGTGCGGTAATATACTTTAAACACGATTCATCATAAGATGTATATCGGAATCTTGATGCCTATGATTGCATTTTATTCATACTTTTACTTGGCGTAAATGAATCAATGAAATATCCAAAGGCATTGGAATTGCTATAAATTTTCAACTATATTGTAAAACTCGTCTAGGATGATGTATGTCTAAAACGAAACAACCAACAGCTAAGCAATTACTCTCAGTCATCCAAACTCAAACAGCGATTGCTAAACTAGGTTTAGACATCAATGCTGTAATGACCTTGGTTGCTGAACAAGTTCAATTGATTACCCATGCCAAGGGTGCAATTGTTGAACTCGCTGAAGATGGGGACATGGTATATCGTGCTGTTTCCAATGGTGCTAACCAGTTTCTTGGTCTGCGTCTGAAAATGGATTCTAGCCTTTCAGGACTATGCATTGCTGAAAATAGCACTCTATATTGCAAAGATAGCGAATCTGACATCCGAGTTGATCGTGAAGCGTGTCGACGTGTAGGTTTACGCTCAATGGCTGTAGTTCCATTGATTCATTGTGGCGAACCCATTGGCGTCTTAAAAATTTATTCAGAGCGTGTAAACGCTTTTAAAGATGCAGATATCAATTTATTAACATTAATGTCAGAACTGATTGCAGCGGCTATGTATCACGCAACAAAGTTTGGAGCACAAGAATTATATAAATTGGCAACTCAAGATACTTTAACGGGATTGGCAAATCGTGCTTTATTTCTAGATTATCTCAGACAAGGTGTTGAAAGGGCCAAACGTTCTCAGAAAATATTGGGAATCTTGATGATTGATATGGATGGTTTAAAACCAATTAATGATCAATATGGCCATCGTTTGGGCGATGAAGCGTTAAAGGAAATCGGCAAACGTATTGTAAACATCACCCGACAAGATGATTTAGTTGCACGTTTAGGCGGTGATGAATTTGCGGTGATTTTAAGTACACTGGGTGACCAAGAATTAGCAAAAAAAGTAATGAATCGTATTGTAGAAGCCTGTGGTTTGCCGTTTGTCTTTGAAAATGTGAAACTTAATATGGGGGCAAGTGTAGGATTGGCTTTGTTTCCAGAAGATGCTTTGGAACTGAATAAACTGATTGAATTTGCTGATCTTAAAATGTATGAACATAAGCGCACACGGAAAGTCATTAACTTAAATGTGTGATGCTTCGGTTTTGTGGGGTTTCATTGTTTAAATATTTTAGCAAACTTCATATTCTGGTTGTTTTCAAAAATTTATAATTTAAATTTGTTGAATATTTAGATTTATTTTTGTGGGGCGCGCATACAGAAAACTTAGATGAGTATTTTAAACACTCATCATGTTGAGACTCTAACGCAAAGTTGCTATTGGTAGTGATTTATGAAAATTGTCTCGTAAGCTTGAGGATTATGTAACCAAGGTAAATGACCTGAATTTAAAACACTAAATATGCTTGCTGTAGGATAACGATCAATGACAAAATGTTTGCTGTTGCTGTAAATATCTTGATCACCATATAGGATTGTAATTTTAAAATCAGGTTGGGGTAGTCCTGAGAGTAATGGATATTTAATGATTTCAGCTCTGGTCTTATTGATGCATGCCGCTTTTAATAAAGAATAATCTTCTGTAGTATCAACATCTTCTGTTGCTGTAAATGCTGAATTATAGTTTTTCATCACTTGTTTAAAAAGTCGTTGATAGGCTTTATCGCAGCCGAGCATTCCTAAAAAACTATTTATTCCCATTTTTGCCCATTCCCAAGAATTGACTTTGGACTTATTGAAATGCATAACTTCATTTTCTGTTTGCTGCCATTGTGTATTTGTTCCTGATCCAGGACTACATAAGAATAGACTCAGTAAATTGTTGATATTTTTTTCAGCATATACCTGAGCATAAAGCCCACCCCAAGAGTGTCCCCATAAGTGAAATTTATCAATTTTATAAAATTTACGTACAGTTTCGATATCGTTTATATAGGCTTCTAAAGAGTAATCTGCACTTGTAGATGGCGATTTTTTTGTACCTCTTTGATGAAATACAATGACTTGGAATTGATTTTTAAAATATTCTACGACTTCTGTAAGGTTACTTGGAAAGCCCGGCCCACCATGTAATAAGATGATGCTTTCTTTTTCAGGGAGCGGGTAAATACGACTAAATAAAGTGTCACCACGATAATCAAGAATGCTTGATTCTAAATATTTATGTATTTTTACCAGTTGAGTATTTGATGATTGTTCTAAGATTTCTTTTGTATTTTTTGTCATGTTGAATACAATTCCTTATTGATTTTGAGCTACTTAAAACGTTTAAGGTAAAAGAATCTCGTTGTTTAAGAATAATATTGTCGCTCAAAATATGATTTGCTATGGCGATGCTTAATTTATTAATATTACCGAATAAAGTGCATGATTTGGTTGAATAAAAATCAATGATTAGAATGCATTTTTGTACTGTTGAGAACGGTTGGTATTGTTTTATATTTATAATTTTATTCACTATATTGATTATTTATCTTGAGGTTAAAAGATTTTAATCTGGTTATTTCTAAAACAAGTATAAGGGAATAATTATTTTATTAATGAAGTAAAAGGTTCGAATTGACCAATAGAAGATACCTTAAAAAAAAATAAATCTATTGATCAGTGCAGATCATATCGATATCAATAAGCATGTTTAATCGATATCTGGCAATAATGAAATGTTTTTCAAAATTTCAGAATATTTGCTGTTGATGATTTCTACGATTTACCAATCAATAAAGATAAAAGCCCTGCAGCAATTAGAGGACCAACTGGAACGCCTCTCAGTAAAGCGACACCTGCCACTGTACCGATTAACAGACCTGCTACGACATTAGGTTGGCTGGTCATTAGCGAAACCCCACGGACCACCTAACCATGCCACCAACAATCCGATAGCAATCGCAGCAAGTGACTTCCAATGCATAAATGATTTTAGGATAACATCACCCGGAATTTTGCCGCTGGCAATCGGAGTAAGAACACCGATGGTTAAAATGATGATTCCAACTTCTAAACCATGAGTTTGTAATAAGGGGAAAAACTCACTCAATGGTGTGATACGAAAAATAATTAATACGCCAGCAGCAATGGTAACCGCAGTATTATGACTAAAAATGCCGCAAGCCAATAAAACAAGAAGCACAATTAAATTTAGATCTAGACTGGAAAGGCTCATTAACATTCATCATTTACAATTGGTTTTAGCCACACATTATACTGAAAACTGAATAAGGGTGAGTCAGGATATGTGATTATTCACATTTAAATTCTTAATATAGACTGCTTAATGTAAGGTTGTCTTTGCAGTTTCATGATCTAAGAGACTCCATTCATATTCAAAGTCTTGAGCTAGCTTAGCTAAGTTGGTTGTTTTAAGCTGTTGTATTAAAATGTATTGTGCTTCTTGCATGGCTTGATTTAATGCATTGTTCACCACACGCTCAACCAGACAATTTGGTGTTTCCTGTTCATTGCCTATTGCAAAAATAGTCGGTTCACCAACTGCTTGATAAATATCATATAACGAAATGTCATTTAAATTCTGTATCAAGGTCCAACCACCGCCAGGCCCTTTATCTGCATGAACAAATCCTGCTTTTTTTAAACCTGACATTGTGCGTCGTACGACCACAGGATTGGTGTCAAGCATTGTGGCAATATATTCAGATGTAAAGGCTTTTTTTTCACGAGCCATATGCAATAACACATGTAACATACGTGAAAGTTTACTGTCTTTGCGCATGATCAAATCATTCTAGAAGTATAGATTTAATTGTAACATTAAAAGTTGCAATTATAAAAACAATCCAATATAGTAACTTTAAAAGTTACATATAGGTGTGAAAAATGAATTACGATGTCGTGATTATTGGAGGGAGTTATGCAGGTTTATCGGCAGCTTTACCTTTGGCTCGTGCGCGAAAAAATATCATGATTGTTGATGCTGGATTG
Source organism: Acinetobacter bereziniae (assembly GCA_009912575.1). Taxonomy (GTDB): domain Bacteria; phylum Pseudomonadota; class Gammaproteobacteria; order Pseudomonadales; family Moraxellaceae; genus Acinetobacter; species Acinetobacter bereziniae_A. Next base: position 2,303 of record WNDP01000153.1, on the reverse strand, counting down.
CGTAGAAATCGCTTTGCAGCACATTCGCATAATTTCTTAACTCAAGATGGTCGTGCTCCATCTGCCATCATTACCGATGCAAAGCAACAGTTAGAAAAATATTCAACGATTACTTGGATGGATGCTTCAGTTATTGACGTGCAGGCAGTGAATAACCAATATGAGGTTTTTACAGAAGATGAAAATAATAAATACAGCACAGCACGATTCAAACTGAAAAAATTATCATTGCAACAGGTGTTAAAGATGAATTACCTAAAATAGAAGGCTTGTCTGAGCGTTGGGGAAAGAGTGTATTTCACTGCCCATACTGCGATGGTTATGAATTGAATTTAGGGCGGCTCGGAATGTTATATTCTGGCGCACATTCTCTGCATATGGCTTTGATGTTGCCTGATTGGGGGAATACAATATTATTCCTCAATGATGCAATTTCAATTGATACACTTGAACCTGCTATATTGCAGCAATTAAATCAACGCAATGTCAAATTAGATACACGAAAAATTGCCAAAATTGAAAATCACTGTGATTTGAAATTTGAAAATGGAGAACAGAGCCAGTTAGATGGAATTTTTGTGTCTACTTTTATGAAAATCAGTTGTTCTTGGATGGCAAAGTTAGGCTTGGAGATTGATGCCAATGAATACAGTGAAGCCATTAAAACCAATACAATGAAACAAACGAATTTACATGGTGTCTATGCTTGCGGTGATATTACTCGCTCAGGTGGTTCTGTCGCATTTTCTGTTGCAGATGGTGCGATGGCAGGGGTAGCTGTCCATAAATCATATGTATTTGGTGAGTAGTTTTTATTCGTAATTGCGCAACAATAGCAAAAAGTGAGAATGGAGATTGGGTTTCGATTCACGATACTTTAAACTGTGTCGTGAATTTTTAAGGTATTGATTTATGTTTTTGGAAAAAATGTTGCAGTCACAAGGTTTTGGTTCTCGAAAGCATTGTCAGCAATTAATCAAAAATGGCGCAATTCAAATTCAGAACCAGATCATTACAGATCCAAAATATAAGTTAGATGTACAGAACTTGGAATTTTCAGTCTTTACTGAAACATTTCAATACCGAGAAAAAGTATATATCGCTTTAAATAAACCACAAAACTATGAATGTTCACATCAATCTACTCATCATTTCAGCGTTTTTGATTTGTTTGATGATGTGTTAATGAATCGTGGTTTACAAAGTGTCGGGCGTTTAGATCAGGATACTACAGGTCTATTGTTACTCACAGATGATGGGCAATTTTTGCAGGCTTTAACTCATCCTAAAAAACATGTGCCCAAAGTCTATCAAATTCAAACAGCTGATCCAGTTACTGATGATCAAATTCAGCTACTTGAGCAAGGTGTTGAGCTGCGTAATGAAAATGGACTTTTTGTAGCAACAGATGTACAACGTCTTGCTGAACATGAGTTAAAAATTACCGTACATCAAGGTGTTTATCATCAAGTGAAACGAATGCTTGCAGCCGTCGGAAATAAGGTGGAAAGCTTGCATCGTAGTCAAGTGGGACAGTTAAAGTTAGTTGATTTGCCAGAGGGTGAATGGCTTTATCTAAATGAGGCTCAAATAACGGCTGCAAAAAACAGATCAGATGATTTATCAGAAGTTTAATATTTAATCGTAATCAGCGACGCTAGAGGCTTTGCTGATTACTGTCTCTGAAAAATAAAGCATCTCTAACGCAAGTCGATCAAAACTTTTCTCAAAATATAAGGCTGTGAAAATGCCTTATCTATACGATATAAGTTCTTAATAATGCTGTTGATTCGTTTAACTTATGTTTGAGGCTTAGTACAGCTTAATGAATCATCCAAATTTGCCTTTTAGTGTTGTCAAAAAAACAACATCAATAAAGAAAAATTACTTCAAGAAACAATGATAGGTTATAAATTCGTTATCTTTGACAAAGCCCATTTGTTCGTACAGTTGATGCGAATGGTAGTTGTTTTTTTGCGTTTCTAAACTAATGCGTTGAGCATCTTCATGCCTTGCAAATAAAATAGCTGTATCAATCAGTTGTTTTGCTGAACCTTGTCGGCGGTATACGGGTGTCACATAGACATCATCTAAAATATAATACTTGGAGCAGGATACCGATGTAAACCCTTGATACAATAATACAAAGCCTGTAAAAGCATCATCTTTTACATGGATAAATATGACACTTTCTTTATTCTCAAAACGTTGTTTAAGAAAATCCAGAGATTGTTTAAGATTGGACGATGCACCATAAAATTGACGATACTCATCAAATAAAACAGCAAGTTGATCTAAATCTT
>WNDP01000152.1 GCA_009912575.1 Acinetobacter bereziniae | reverse complement strand
TAGCGCGTTGCAGTTCTTTATTTTCACGTTCCAGTTGTTTTATACGTTCTTGATCTGAAAGATGCTGTACTTTAACTGGATTTTGTTGATCCAAATATTTTTGATGCCAAACACGCAGTGTTTCAGGGGTACAACCTATCTTGGGAGCAATAGCAGTGATTGCAGCCCAATTCGATGGATAATCTTTTTCGGATTCAATAACAAGTTGAACCGCTCTTTCTTTGATTTCAGGGGTATAGTTTGATTTTTTCATCGGAGTAGTTTCTCAGAATGTTGAGTCTCCGACAAACATGGTACGGTTCACAAAATATTTAAAGTTATTCAATTAAGTTAAGATATTCCTGTTCGGTTAATACCTTAACGCCTTTATCACGGGCTGCATTAATCTTAGTTTCACCGACCTTGTCGCCAGTTACTAGATAGGTAGTTTTACTGTTAACCGTTTTACCCACTTTGGCTCCAAGTTTTTTTGCATGCTTTTCCATATCATCACGGGAACCTTGTTGCATCGAACCAGTAAATACAACGACTGCTCCAGCTATAGGCGAATCTGATCTTTCTCTTTCAGATTCCTTGGGCGTAACACTTAAGTTGAAACCTAGATTATATACTTTGAAAAACTCTTCTCTAACGTTTGATAAACCCTCGACAATAGCTTCAGCGCTTAATTCTGCAAACCCATCTATTCTAACCATATCCTCGACTGATATTTCAAAAAGCTGAACTATGGAAAGATGCTGAAGTAATTTCTCACAGTTTCCACCCGCTAATCGGCTAACTCCAAATGCTGCAAGAAACCTCCAATCCTCTATTTCAATCTCTCTACTTGCTTGGAGTTGATCGATAAGATTCTGTGACGTTTTATCTCCAAATCCAAACTCGATAAATTGATATTTAGGAATCTGATAGATTTCGTGGATGTGCTTAACTCCTTGATTAGCTATTTTTTCAATTACCTTTGGCCCAAAACCATCGACATTACCCAATGTTTTAAAAAAATGAATCAGTGTATTCTCGGTTTGGGCTGGACAGTCTGATTTATTAGGGCACATTAAATGATCACCTTCCCAAATAAGGTGAGCACCACAACTAGGACAATTTTCAGGTAATTCTGGCTCTGCTGGTTTGATAACTTCTTCAATTTTTGGAATAACTAAGCCACTTCTGACCAGCTTAATGATTGCACCCGAGCCAACCCCATTTGTCTTCACCATACGATAGTGATGAACGGTTGCCCTGCTTAAAGTAGCTCCACTAAGTTTTGTAGGAACCAATTCAGCTACTGGTGAAACTCGACCAGTCCTTGAAGTCTGAGGAATTACTCTCAATACTTCGACTTCAGCCGATTCATCATTCACTTTAAAAGCAATTTGCCATCTATGAAATTTTCTTGTAGAGCCCATATGCTCTTTAATTGGCACATTTGTTGTCTCTAAGACTAATCCGTCAATATCAAAATCAACTGAGTTCCATATACTTTCAAGAATACTATCAAAGTTTGACAACAACTTTTCAATACTTCCCGTCCAGCTATCTAATAGTGAAAAAGGGTAGAAGACACAGGCACCTTCATCAATTGCGTTTTGAACATCTTCATCAACCTTCTTTTCAGCAATAATTGCTGCTTGGATATTTCGTGAGTTTTCAAATTTTTCACTCAATACTTCATCAAAGTAACTTTTATTGATTACAATTTCGCCAGCACCTAAACCTCTTCCTTTATTTTTTGCTACTTTGAGTCCTCTCTCAAATGCACGGGTAATATCTTGACCTCTTACGCCATCACCTCTGGTGTAGAGAGTTATACCATCATCATAAGCAGCATAACCATCAAGTTTTGGTGTAACCCTAATCTCAATTAAATTTTGATCAAATTCAATTTCTGACGCGGCTTTAATAATTCTTTCTGTCCATTTTTTAATTTCATCAAAAGAATATGCTTTATCAGTGGAAAGCATTTTCTTTGGAAGTGGAACTGTCTTGCTATCGATTAAAACTTCAGGCTCTACACTTAATAAGAATTGATTCTCTGGATCAAGAGTTTTGAAGTAGCTAAGATATTCATCATACTTATCATCTTCAATAATCGGATAACCAGATCTGTAAAGAGCATTGGCTACTTTAAGCAATATTTCCAACTCTTTTAAATTGTGATCGTTTGAAGAAAAGAGCTTCTCTACATCGTCTATATTTGAATTAAGCCCTAGCTTTTCAATAATGGCGATTTGGTTATCGGTAAATTTATATTTAGACATTACTGCTACCCTTACACTGCCATTTGAAAATCTAATTGAGTTCTACTTGAAACATTTGAGTTTATGGTGACACCTTACATCACCACTACGATAAACACTGACTGTATCGCCAATTCGAACATCCAAACGATGGATTTCGCCAATATTATGCAAAGTCACATTTGAAACAGTTACCCCACCCACAGCTACAGGATTTAACCGTGCTACAGGCGTTAACGTACCTGTTCGTCCCACTTGCCAATCAATATTTTCAACAGTCGTCAGCGCTGCAACAGCTGGAAACTTATAGCCTGTTGCCCAACGTGGCTCACGGCTTAAAAAACCTAACTTTTGTTGTTGCTGTAGATCATCTACCTTAATGACCATTCCATCAATTTCAACCGCTAAGTTTGGACGCTCTTGATTGATTTGCTCATATTTCTCCTGTACTTCCTGAATACTGTCACAAATAAAATGACGCTCACCCACAGCAAAGCCAAAGTTGGTCAACCATTCAAGGCTTGCTGACATAGAGTTTAGGCCATGATTGGGTTCGCACTGCGCAATTCCATATGCATAGAATGCCAATGGGCGTGATGCAGCAATATTAGGATCAAGCTGACGCAAACTCCCTGCTGCGGCATTACGAGGATTGGCAAAAGTTTTTTCACCTTTGGCCTCATTCTCAGCATTCAGTCGTTCAAAACCTGCTTTCGGCATAAGAACTTCGCCACGAACTTCCAACAGACGAGGCACTGCAACTTTGTCAGAAGACAGTACTTTAGGTAAATTACGAATTGTTTTAATATTTTGAGTAATGACTTCGCCTGTCTCACCATCCCCACGGGTTACACCACGAGTCAATATCCCGTTTTCATACCAGAGCGAAATCGCCAAACCATCGAATTTCAACTCAACATCGTAGTGAATTTTCTGGTTTTGAAGTCGCTCTTCAATACGGCGGGCAAAAGCAAACAATTCTTCCTGATTAAACACGTTGCCCAATGACAACATTGGTACAGTATGAGTAATGGTTTCAAATTTAGACAGCGGTTTGCCACCGACTTTATTCACGGGGCTATCTGCCTGAACTAAGTCTGGATATTGCTGTTCCAATGCTTTGAGTTGGTGAAATAGCTGATCATATTCACTGTCTTCAATACTGGGTTGATCCATCACATAATAAGCATGATTATGTTTGGCGATGAGCTGAATCAATTGACGCATTTGCGTCACGACAGGATTATTTTCCATAAATTATTTCACCATCTAAAAAGGCGGATAACTCCGCCTAAAATTTTGAATACCAATTATAAAGTAAATATAGTCTTATGCTAAGCGTCATGCCCTGAGCGATAATCAATCGCCTTATGACGCCAATGCTCTTTCAACTGTGGCGTAAACTCAAGGTTGTTCTCATCATAGACTGTGCCATCAATTTCACGAGCGATTAAACCTGCAATACTGACCATGGTATCAAAACCTTTTTGCACATCTGAATGTGGCAATGCCAAGAAGAATGCTAAACCTTGTACTTGCTCAGTAGATAAAGTTTCAAGATCAAATCCATCAGGCCCATTGTCTGTCACACGCAACACTGAAAACAGTAAATGACTTTCTTCCTCTGGATTTTCATAACGATGAAAACAAGAAAGTTCGCCAAAACGCAAACCATACTTTAACAGCATTTTCAGCGTCTTATCACCTGACAAAGCTTTACGTGGATTTGGATAAACATTTAGTGCGATGATTGTTTCTGCTTTAGACAACACACTTTCATCATCATATTTTTGCTGTTCATTTAAATGTACATCTAAAATACTGCTTTCTTCGTCAAATTCTTTAATTTCTGCTGTTTCCACATTGGCATTGAGTTGAAACTCTTGCTCTTTTTCTTTCTCGACAGCATCTTTATCTGCATCTATAGCTGGATTTTCCTCAGTTTTGGAAGATGAATCCGTTGTACTGAGCAGCTCAGATTCAACAACATCAGTTTTTTCATGCTGTTCAGTTTTTTCAGCCGGTTCGACTGATGCTGTTTCAGTGGGCTGAGTTGGATTTAAATCTTGAGAGACATCATCAAGCTTTTGTGTCTTTTCATCAGTAACTTCAACTGAGTCCAATGCATTCAAATTTGGTTCAACACGTTGTTGCTCAGCCGTTGCGCGATCAAGTTGTAGTTGATCGCGTACATGACGAGGAATCACAGGTTGCTGACAATCTGCATTGATATGCAGCTCTGACTCTAATGATGGTGCTGCATCATTTGGTTTTCGTAGCACCATTCTCAAACCAACCAAAATGATGATTACGGCAGCAACAATTCCAATAATTGTGGTGATTTCCATACTACGACTCCGCGGCTAAACCGTACTCTCTTGCCTCTTCCAAATTCACAGTGACGAGTTTTGAAGTACCCGGTTCAGGCATCGTCACCCCTAGCAAATCGGTTGCCATCGTCATTGCAACTTTATTATGTGTAATGTAAATGAATTGCACTTGATCAGAAAGCTCTTTTACCAAATTACAAAAGCGTCCAACATTGGCATCGTCTAAAGGAGCATCTACTTCATCCAAAACACAGAATGGAGCAGGATTTAAACGGAAAATCGCAAAAACCAATGCCAATGCAGTTAATGCTTTCTCACCACCCGACAACAATGCCAAAGAACTGTTTTTCTTACCCGGTGGGCGTGCCATTAACTTCACACCAGACTGCCAATCATCTTCAAGGCTTAAACTTGCCTCTCCACCATTAAAAACTTTAGGGAATAAAACTTTCAGTTCTGAATTGACTTGATCAAATGTTCCCATAAACAGTTTTTTAGTTTCTTGGTCTATTGTTTTCATGGCATCTTTTAATTGCCCAACAGTATTTTCCAAGTCTTGCATTTGATGTGTCAAGTCGTCAAAACGCTTAGACACTTCCTCATATTCTTCAGAAGCAGCAAGGTTGACCGCACCTAATTTTTCAAACTGACGTTGTGCTTTTTCAAATTTCTCTTGGTGTATAGGCAAGTCAATCAACACACCTTGTTTAATTTCAGCATTCATTTCTTTAAGTTGATCAGAATAGTGCTGTAAATCTGATTTCGCTGATTGCCAAGCCAAACGGCGCTCTTCTAATTTGCTACGTAATTGCTCATCATTTTGTTGGTGTAAGTGGCGCATTTCAGTCAATTGCTGTTGTTTAGATTGAATATTATTCAACTCAACTTGCCACTCACTCCAAGTCTTCTGTAGCTTTTCAGTTTGTTGCGCTTGCTCAGCATATTGCGACTCTAAACTTGGTAGTTCTAACTGGATTGGATCAACAAATCTTTTGGCTTGGTCCATCTGAGCAATAATTTGTTGGTATTGAGTTTTAGAAAAAGACAGATCTTTGTCTAAAAGTTCAATTTGTTGCTTATTTTGCTCGGCTAAACGGCGTGTCGTTTCAAAATCTTGTTGTTTCAGTTGTAATTGCTGCTGTTGTTCTTCAACTTGCTCATTTAACTCATCTAACTTGTATTGCAGTGCCTTAAATTCTGGCAAATTTTGTTCCAGTTTCAAGATGACCGAGTGCATATCAATCTCAAGATCATCTTTTTGCATTGCGTCTTCTTCAAGCTGCTCATCCAATTGCTGTAATTGGTGGTTGAGCTGAACCTTGTGCAGTTCAAATGCTTGCGAAGCACTTTGCTGTTTGGCAATTTGCACATCAAATTGTTGCAATAATTTTTGCTGATGTTTAAGCGCATCTTGATCTATTTGAATATGTTTTTGCAACTCAGCAAAGTCTTGGCTGAGTTGAGGCAAAGCCTGTTCTACCTCGATCAGTTTAGGCTGTAGTTCGACAAGTTGACGCTCGATTTCTTCAATACGAATACGATGACTCAATGCACCTTGTGCAGCTTGACTGGATTCATCAAAGAACAGCCCAATCATCCAATCTTGACCGACATGGTAGCCATCCAAAGTTAATATACTTTGTCCTGTCTTAAGCTGTGATTGAACTGACAGTGCTTGAGCCATATTTTCAGCGACTGCCACGTGATTCCATAATGAATACTGTGGCGACTCAACCCAGTCCGCTAAACAAACCAGACCTGTTAACTGGATTTTTTCTAAGCTTGTCGAGGATTTAAGCTGACGTGCAGTACTTTCAGCAAAATCTGTATTTTGCTCTAATACCTGAGCCGACAACCATTTAGCTAAAAACTTTTCAACCAAATTGGCATGTGCTTTACCCTGATCATTTAGCTGCAAGACTTGCATCAATTGAATCGCATTGCTATCAGCTTTGACTGCATGCTTTGCGATGAGCTGATTTAAGTTTTTCTGTTCTGCCTGTAAAACGTGTAATTCTGATTTTAGATTAGAAATTTGAGTTTTTTGTTGATTGATTTGTTCCTGCAACTGGTCCAATTGCGTTTTGCTTGCAACAATTTTCTGCTCTAATTGCAAAATACTTGCACTCGCAGAAGCTTTATCTTGCTCAAGTTGTGTCAAGTCTTCAGTCTGAAATTGACTCTGAATCTGACTCGCTTGGCTTTTTAATGTATCTTTGTGCTGTTCAATGCGTGCTACATTTTTAGTAAGTTGTTCAATCTGGGCTTGCATCTGAGCTTTTTGCTGCTGTTGCTTTTCAACTTGAACTTTAACCTGTTCATAGTGTTGCTGCGCTTGCAATTGTTGTGCTTTTAAATCGCTAAATGCCTGACTTCCTTGCTGGGTTTCAGACTCAGAATGCTTTAAATGCTCTGCCTGTTGCTCCAATTGACTATGTAAAGTTTCTAACTGCAATTCCATCAATTGGATTTTTTCTTTGGTTTGCGCTTTTTGTTGCTCAAAACTGCCCAAAGCCTCTGAATTTTGTTGAAATAGACTTTGTTTTTGCTCTAAGGTCATTTTCAACTCAGACAGTTTTTTCTCTGCCTGTTGCCATTCATTTTGCAATGGTGTCGATTGTTGAATTAAACGCTGAAACAGCTCATTGGTTGAGGTGAGGTCATGTTCCAAGGTACTCATATCAGAACGAACCAACTTGAAGTGTTCGCCCAGTTCATTCATTTCAACCGTATATTGTTCTTGCAAACGGGAACTACGTTCGCACTGAAATGAAAGAATTTCGATCTTGAGTGTGCGAATCTCTGTTTCTAGGGTCTTATATTGAACCGCAGTTTCAGATTGACGTTTTAATGTTTTTAACTGTGATTTGAGTTCTGAAGCAATATCTTCAAGACGATCTAGATTTTGTGTCGTGTGCTCTAAATGTTGCAATGTCTCTCGACGACGAGCCTGATAACGTGAAACACCCGCAGCCTCTTCAATAAATACCCGCATTTCTTCAGGTTTGGCATCGACCAAACGATTGATCATCCCTTGTTCAATGATTGCATATGAACGAGGGCCTAAGCCTGTACCCAGAAAAATATCGGTGATATCACGACGACGGCACTTGGTTCCATTGAGAAAATATTCAGATTTTCCATCACGATTGACCTGACGGCGAACGGCTAACTCTGTATAAGCGTTATATGCACCGCCCAGCTTGCCATAGGTATTTTCAAAGCGTAATTCTACACTTGCCATACCAACAGGTTTTCGTTTGGCCGTTCCAGTAAAAATAACATCCTGCATACTGCCACCACGTAGCTGGCGTGCACTGGACTCTCCCATCACCCAACGAATGGCATCAATCACATTGGATTTACCACAACCATTTGGCCCTACAACCGCTGTACGGCTATCTTTGAATTGTAATGTTGTACTATCGGCAAACGATTTGAAGCCTGAAAGTTTTAAGCTGCTTAAACGCATAATGTCCTAGTTACTACCGACGCGATCTCCGCGCCCAAGCGAGTTCAATTTGTTTCATCCGTGTCAGAGATTCCAACACGAGGTTACGCAAGTGTCGACAAAAATCTTCCATAAATAAAGTAGCTTGTTGTGATTTTCGGATTAAAATTGCATCAATCACTAACTTGAGTAATTCTAATGCTTCTTGAAGCTCACGTCTTGAAGTATTTAAGGTTAAAAAATAACTTCTACGTAGTGATGGTAACAGTTCACGATAAAACTTCATCAAGTACGGATTACCCACCATATCTTGCTGTATAGAAAGAAATTGAAAAATACCATCATAAAATTTTTCAGTATTGCCTTGCTTTACCTGCTCAATCAAATGATTCATCATGTGTTGAATCGCCTCAGCTTCATGATTGCGCCAAGTTTCACTCATCCGTTGCACAATCTGCCCCAGTAATAATGCACTGGTATCAAATAATGCACGTACTTGTTGTGCTGACATTTCAGAGACGATTGCACCACGTCGTGGATAAATTTCAATCAGATGCGTTCTTTCTAAAAGCAAAAGGGCTTCACGTACCGAGCCACGACTGACATCCAGTTCTTTGGCAATACGTAGTTCTTGTATACGTTCGCCTTCAACCAATTCGCCACTAATGATTTGTTCGCTAATATGTTTGGCAATTTGTTCTGAAAGGCTGTCCACTTCTTCCGAATGCATATCGTTCCTATCTCGGTTTATTATTTTTGGACAATGTCAATTGTCATTATTTTAGTTTTACCTGATTTAATTCAAAATAAACCATGACATTGTCCGACAATTTTAATGCATTTTAAGTCAATTCGACACAAGGAAAAAGTGTCATTGATCGGAAACCACTGTATACCCTACTTGGTAATCCCTTGATATATAAAATAAAGACCAACAGTTGTGAGTAAGCATGCAAAGCATTTTTTCAACATTGCAGGTGAAAGTGCATGAGCAACTTTTGCACCAAATTTAGCGGTGATAAAGCTCATTACACTGATTCCAATGAACGCATAGATGTGTACATAACCAATCGCATTTTTAATCTCTGTCTGCTCTTGAGCACCAAAGAACATAAAACCCAAAGCCCCAGCAATTGCTATCGGTAAGCCACAAGCAGCCGATGTCGCAACTGCTTTTTGCGTGATCACCCCATTTTTATTTAAATAAGGCACTGTCAGACTTCCCCCACCAATACCAAATATTGCTGAAGCAATCCCAATTCCACCACCTGCAAGCATTTGTTTTGGGGCAGAAGGCAATTGTTTAGACTCATCAACCTGAACATTGGCACCTCTAAACATTTTAAATGCCACCCAAAGTGCGAAGGCACCAATGATCAACTGTAAGTGCTGCCCTGATAAAATATCTGCGATTCCAGCTCCAATAAATGGGCCAATCACCAAACCAGGTGCTAGATTTTTAAAAACATTCCAAAGCACTGCACCTTTTTTATGATGTGCAGTGACTGAGCTAATAGAGGTGACAATAATCGTCGCGAGCGAAGTTCCTAATGCCATATGCATGATGACCGATGGATCATAGCCCATTTTGGTAAAGACCACATAAAGAATAGGTACAATAATTAAGCCACCACCAACACCAAATAGACCTGCGGTAAATCCAGCGATTGCACCAATAGCTAAAAAAATAATCACTTCCATCTGTTATATCCAGCAAAGATATTCTTCAACTCAGAGGCGATATTATTACACCCTCATATTTTAAACACTAGTTCAAATATGAGAATTTTCTCAAGTAGCTGCTATAGATTTTGACGCATTCAAACCAACAATTTTTTTATAATCAAAATGATCTTTAAATTATTCACTGCCCCAGCAGAAAGCCAATTTGCGTCTATCTGTGAAAAATTAATTTAGAAAAAAATCGTTAAAATGAGTATTTTAACCCCATGACAGTTGCATTTTTCATATCAGCTCCTGCACGATCATTTCCACCTACGATATGTTGAATATACCCATTTAAATAAGGCACCAGATGATAATTTATTTTGGCATCAGCATAACGAAATGCAAAGTTTTTCTGTGTATTCAAAAAATTACCACCTTCAAATTTGCCATGATCATTGAAGTATGAAAAACCAGATCCAATTTCAAAATTCATCATTTCATTTAAATTATAAATAAAATTTATGCCAAAAAAGCTATCACCTTTATTTGAGTAAACTGTGTCGTTAAATAAGTATGAGGCCAAAGTATAAGTCATTATATTCTTAGAAAATGACTGAGTTATTTTTATGCTTGTTTCATTTCCTGTTGTATTTCTACCACCAGAGTAATAATAAGTAGCATTTGATAACTCTACGGCTAACGAATCATAATTGTAGATATATCCAAGAATAAAATCTTGCTCGTACTTATCAGATGGATAACTTTTATTTCCTTGCAATTCTTTATAGGAATATCCTAGATTAGATATAAAATAAGCTGTATAAAAAGATTTATAGCTACCAACCACAAGCCCCTGTAATGTTACTTGATCATTTTCTGGAGAATTAGTTGCTCCTCGATAAACATAAGAAGATAAAACAGAAATATTTCCTGATAGATCTAAGTCCTTAGAAAGCGGAATAGCTGAAGCATTTTGGCTACCTATACTGAGGCTCAATAAACTTGATGATAAAATCCATTTATTCATAATTCGTCCATAAGATCATAGCCAAGCTATGACCCTTAAATTAATTATTATTTATACTTTTTTTGCTGATAAATACTGAGATGTGAAACCTAGGTCACCGTACCCTTGGCGCTGCGCATCTTTTAAATCATTTGCAACAGCTGAGATTAAAGAACCTTTTAAACCAGACTGACTCAGTGCGTCCCGCCATTGAACTGTCGCATCGTAATAAACATCTACAGTGGCTTGAATAGTAGAGAAATCATTATTTTGGATTTCATTCAATGTTTTCTTAATTTTATATTTCAACAAATCAATCATCTTATAAGCGAACTCTTCAGACTCTGCAGGATGAATCCCCTGGCTATTCAAATAAGCAGTAGTCTCAACAAAACCAGCTAATGCAACTGCATAAAAACGGCTTTGTTGCATAAACCTACCTCTTAAGGCTTACTCAGCAATATAATTCTCAGATGAATAAGCCTACACCTAAAATTTATCGTACAACAAATTGGTCATCCTACAATCGTGCTTTGATCAATCGTGGTAATTTAACAATTTGGTTTGATCCAAAAACCCAATGGTACGCTCCCCCCAAAGGCAAACATGGTCGA
>WNDP01000151.1 GCA_009912575.1 Acinetobacter bereziniae | reverse complement strand
TATTTGATAGATCTTTGAATATTACTCTGGTTTAAGACCTTCCGCTTTTTCCAATGAGTTATCATTGTTGAAGAATTTCTCACGTTGTTCTTCTAAAAACTTCTTTGCATCTGCTTCAAATACATTTAAACGTTTTTCGTTAATCAATGTAGTTTGATGTTTTAACCATTCTTGCCAAGCTTGTTTAGACACAGTGTCAAATAATTCCTGTCCTTTTGCGCCTGGGAAAGGTGCAAAGTCTAAACCGTCTAACTCTTTTTGATATTTACGGCAAAATACTTGTCGAGTCATATCAAAACTCCTTATGCATAAAGTTTTTCTAAACGTGTATGGGCGCGTTCAATCGCAGCAGCCACTTGGGCAGGTGCAGTCCCACCAATATGGTTACGAGCATTGACTGAAGCTTCTAATGTCAGCGCTTTTTCAAATACATCTGCCTGAATTAAATCAGAGAATTGCTGTAATTGTTCAAGCGTTAATTCTGAAAGATCTTTGGATTCTTGTACACCCAATGCAACGGCTTTACCTACGATTTCATGGGCATCACGGAAAGCGACACCATTTTTAACAAGATAATCTGCCAAATCTGTTGCAGTAGAGAAGCCACGTAAAGCTGCTTCACGCATAATATCGATATTGGGTACCAGTGCTGGGATCATATCGGCAAAAGCCATCAATGAACCACGGATTGTATCAATGGCATCAAATAATGGTTCTTTATCTTCTTGGTTGTCTTTGTTATAAGCCAGTGGTTGACCTTTCATTAAGGTTAACAAGCTCATTAAATCACCATAAACACGGCCAGTTTTACCACGAACCAATTCTGAAACATCTGGGTTTTTCTTTTGCGGCATGATTGATGAGCCAGTGCAGAAGCGATCTGGGATATTCACAAATTTAAATTGTGCAGACGTCCAAAGAATCAATTCTTCTGACATACGAGATAAATGCATCATGATCAGTGCTGCTGCTGCATTAAATTCAATTGCAAAGTCACGGTCTGACACCGCATCTAGCGAGTTTTCAGCAACTGCTTCAAAACTTAATAATTCCGCAGTGAACGCACGATCAATCGGATAAGTCGTACCTGCCAATGCCGCTGAACCTAAAGGCATACGGTTAACACGTTTACGGCAGTCAATCAGACGCTCAGAGTCACGAACCAACATTTCAAACCATGCCATTAGATGATGACCAAACGTCACAGGTTGTGCAGTTTGCAAATGCGTGAACCCAGGCATAATGGTTTGAGTATTGTTGCTGGCTAAGCGCAGAATACCTTTTTGTAGTTTTTCCAATAATTTTAAAATGGCATCAATTTCATCGCGAACATATAAGCGAATATCGGTTGCAACTTGGTCATTACGGCTACGTCCTGTGTGTAGCTTTTTACCTGTGATACCAATACGCTGAGTCAGACGAGACTCGATATTCATATGCACATCTTCAAGATCAATGCGCCATTCGAATTGACCCGCTTCAATTTCAGATTTAATTGTGTTTAAACCATTGATAATGTCATCACGTTCTTGTTCTGTAAGTACCCCAACTTTTGCTAACATAGTTGCATGTGCAATAGAGCCTGCAATATCTTGTTTATAAGTGCGTTGGTCAAACTGGACAGAAGCAGTAAATTCAGTAACAAAGGCATCAGTAGCTTCAGAGAAACGACCGCCCCACATGCCTGAAGTTTGGGCTTGTGACGGATTAGAGGAATTAGAAGATGTGGTCATATCGGCTCAGTAGGAAAAAAAGCAGTAGAACTAAACGCAGTATAACAAATTCAGCCTCACTTGCCGAAGTAAAGCGCAATCATTCATCAAGAAAATCTGTATCGCATTTTTATCCATCGCATTTTTTTTGCAAAATGGGACATCGTCAGTATTTATTGGAGTTGTTTATTTTCAGTAATGTTTTGGCTTTTCTATTGGCTTTGGCAGAAGCACAGTCGTGGAGCAATCTTAATTTCTGGCATGTATTGGAATATATTTTATATATTAATTGGATATTATTGGCATTTGCAGCTTTTCAAGATCTATTTGCCAAGCGACTCGCACAGTACACTTATTTATCTGTGATGATCTTTAGCTTTATGCTTTTACAGATAATTGTTTTATGCACGACTTTGGTGCTGAATGTTGTGCATTATTGGGCTGTTCATTTTTCTTTACAAAATATTTCCACCAACGATATCGGCCACAATCTCATTTTGCATTTAAGTTATGGGATATTATTAGGCGCATTTTGTTTGCGTTATATGTATATTCGAGAGCAAGCTGTTTTACAGCAACACAGTGAATTAAATGCACGAGTGCAAGCGATGCAAGCACGAATTCACCCCCATTTTCTATTTAATAGTTTAAATAGTGTGGTGAGTTTAATCAGTATTGATCCAGATAAAGCGGAACAAATGTTAATTGATTTGTCGAAGCTATTTAGAGCAAGCTTTCAAGAATTAAAACTAGTGACCTTAAAAGAAGAAATACAATTATCGAAACAATATATTGCAATTGAGCAACTTCGTTTAGGTGATCGTTTAAAAGTCGAGTGGAATATTCCACAGCCAGGGCTCTTGGAATATGTAAAGATTCCTTTATTAACCTTACAACCTTTGATTGAAAACAGTATTTTTCATGGTGTTGAAAACCAGATTATGGATGCCAAGATTGGGATACTGGTTGAAATATTGCAAAATCAATATAGTCATTACCAACCCATTTTTACAAGATAGAATAAAAGTGAGACAAGGGCATGGAATTGCTTTAGAAAATGTAAAACAGCGTTTAAAAGCACATTTTGGCGATTCTGTTTATTTTCGGAATTATGCAGGGAATGGATTATTTACAATGGTCATTCAGTATCAGTATAAAAATAGATGATTGTGAACAACATTAAAAATAAAGATGATGTATTTGGGTAAGGAGGAGCAATGGACATCCTGATTTGTGATGATGAACCGCTTGCAGTGGACCGCTTATCACGATTGGTGTCGCAACTTGGACATCAAGTTATTGCAACAGCGCAACATGGAAAACAAGCGTTGGAAATGGTTCAGCAGTTTGAGCCAGATGTCGTATTGCTTGATATTCAGATGCCGGAAATGGATGGTCTAAGTTGTGCGCAACATTTGGCACATTTTAACCCCATGCCTGCAATTGTATTTTGCACAGCGTTTGATGAGCACGCTTTGCAAGCTATTCAATCTCAAGCAAAAGGATATTTGTTAAAGCCAATTGCCAAAGATGAATTGGAAACAGTTTTGGAGAATGTGACCAAACTGACACAAGCTCAATTAACTCAGATAGAAAAAAAAGAACTCATGGAAGAAAAAGTGCAAAGGCAGCAAATTGCTGCAAAAACCTATCGTGGTTTGGAACTGATCCCCGTAGAAAATATTTACTATTTTTTAGCAGATCAAAAATATGTCACTGTCCGCCATAAAAATGGCAGTGTACTGATTGATGAGACTTTAAAAGATTTGGAAACTGAGTTTGCAGATCGGTTTATTCGCATACATCGCAATGCATTGATTTCTCTAGACTACTTGGATGGTTTGGAAATGGTTGCATCTGGTCAGTATCAAGCTCGATGCCGAGAGCTTGAGGAGCGTTTGGCAGTCAGTCGCCGTCATTTACCGTTATTGAGAGAGCGCATGCAGAATTTATAGCTGTGTGTGAAAGTTAAATAATTTTGATAATTTACTTGCATTTTTAAGATTGCAGGGTAAGTTTAGAGTGTTTAAAAGTTTGGCAAAACTGAAATGATGAAAACCTTGAAAATAGCAACTCGACAAAGCCCGCTTGCAATGTGGCAAGCTGAGCATATCCGTGATCGTTTAGAACAATTACATCCGCATATCAAAGTAGAGTTGGTGACCTTTGTCACTCAAGGCGATAAAATTTTAGATACTCCTTTGGCCAAGATCGGTGGAAAAGGACTATTTGTCAAAGAATTAGAAGCAGCGCTGATGGATGGGCGTGCTGATTTAGCTGTACACTCCATGAAAGATGTTCCGATGCAACTGCCTGAAGGTTTAGAGCTGGCAGTGATTTGTGAACGTGAAGATCCATTTGATGCCTTTGTTTCAAATCACTATGAAAAGTTTGAAGATTTACCACAAGGTGCAAAACTTGGCACTTCTAGTCTGCGCCGTAAATGTCAAATTCTAAAACAACGTCCTGATCTGGATGTGATTGATTTACGTGGCAATGTCGGGACACGGTTAGCTAAGCTTGATGCTGGTCAATACGATGCGATTATCCTTGCCAGTGCAGGATTAAAGCGTTTAGGTCTTGCAGAACGTATCCGTCATAGCCTCACGCCAGATGTCAGCTTGCCTGCGGTTGGACAAGGTGCATTAGGACTAGAATGTCGTTCAAATGATCCTGAGATTTTAAATTTAATTCTGCCTTTGATGCATGCTGAAAGCGATGCATGCGTGCGTGCTGAACGTGCTTTCAATGCTTATCTAGAAGGTGGTTGTCAGGTGCCGATTGCTGGATTTGCCACATTGAATGATCAAGTTTTATCGTTGGAAGGGCGAGTAGGAAGTACCGACGGTCAGACA
This sequence comes from Acinetobacter bereziniae, assembly GCA_009912575.1. GTDB lineage: Bacteria > Pseudomonadota > Gammaproteobacteria > Pseudomonadales > Moraxellaceae > Acinetobacter > Acinetobacter bereziniae_A. The sequence goes on along the minus strand of WNDP01000151.1, from coordinate 6,851 downwards.
TTGCTGTGTAGCAAGGTCAGTGGTACTGCCGAACAAGCAGAGCAACTTGGTGTGCAACTTGCACAACAGCTGTTGCAACAAGGTGCTGGAGAGTTACTCAAAGCACTTTACCAATCTGAATAACTCGGTTTCAATGCTGTTTATCAACACACGTCCGATTGATCGAGCACAACCTTTAACCCAGTGCTTGCTTCAATCTGGCTTTACTGTTGTAGATCTTCCTTTGTTAGAATTGAAGCCACGCCCTTATGACAACATACTCGGACAACTGTATTCACAACTTTTAACGACGAAAATCATCGTTGTAGTCAGTCCAATGGCTGTACAAATGGGAATGCAGTATCTTCAACAGTCTGGAGTGAGTCTTAAACAGATTCAGCATATTCAATGGATTGCTGTTGGAAAAAAAACGGCGCAATGCTTGGCTGAGTTTGGGATAGCAAGTCATGTACCCGAAGTAGAAAGTTCGGAAGGTATGTTGGATTTACCGATCTTTAACACGATAGAAAATATTCAACAAATTGCATTTTGGCGTGGTGAGGGTGGTCGCCAGTTTATGATGCAACAATGCAAAGAACGTCATATTAATGTTTTAAACTTTGTTTTATATGAGCGTATCTGTCCACCCGAAACTCAGACACAGTTTTTAAACTTGTTGACCACGATTGAACAATTCGAGCCGCCTTATTGGAACTGTATCAGTAGTGAGGCCAGTTGGCGGAATTGGTTGACCTTGACGCAAAAGCATCCGCAGTTATTGAATGCTTGTCATTATTTAGTTTTGGGTGAGCGTTTGTATCAATTATTAATGCATGATAAAAAAGCAACTCAAAAATGTTTTAATATCACTCAAATTTTAACGCTAGAACCAGAAGCAATTCTACAAAGCATTGTGCAGTTGCAAAGGAAATTATGAAGAAGTTTATTTATGTCTTATTGTTGATCGCTTTAGGATGGCTCATTAAATTGAGTTATGACTTCTATCATGTTTCACAACAGTTGGCAGATATTCAGCATACCTTGCATAAAAGTGAACAAAAGAATGCCAGCTTAAATGATCAATTGGTTGCAGTTAAAAGACAGGCTGATGAACCCAGCAGTTCAGACAAGGCTAAGCCTGCACCTGTGTTGAAAGAACCAGATACGGGGATCAATCCAAGCATTGTCATTAAACAACAGTTAGAGTTAATACAGTTTGCTGTCCAACAGCAACAGTTTGTTTATGCCTTGGAGCATTTAACCCAGTTAAATCATTCTTTAGACCAATACACTTTGGCGGATGCGTTGAAGCAGAGTTTGCACCAAACTATTGCTCAAGATATACAGAACATTCAACAATTTGTGGTTGAGAGAAATGCGCAGCAAGATCAGTTAGATGGTTTGATGAAGCAAGTGGATCAGAGTTTGATTGCAGAATTAAAGAATAATCAGCTTAAACCAGATTCAAATCAAACCGCACATTTTTGGGAGAAGTGGTTTAAAGTTGATCTGTTGACAACAGATGCCCCAGAATTGAGCAATCGCCGATTCATTTTAAAAGAAACACAATTAAGACTCTTGCTCGCTCAACAACTTCTGGTTAAAGGTCAAAATGTTGAATATAAAGCGATGCTCAATCAGGCAATTCAACAACTTGATCTGTTGCCTGATGCCGCGAGTCAGAACATCAAACAACAATTATTAAAAATTAAACAGAGCTCACAATCTCCTGTTCCTAAGCTGAATAGCTTGGCTGTTTTGGGGTAGTGAGATGAAACATATTTTTCTGATCTATGCTTTTATTAGTCTGATTATTTTTGCGATTTTAAGTGTACTCAGTTATACCGCAGGTGCAGGTTATGTTTATGTACTTTGGCACGGTGTTCAGATACAAACCAATTTGTGGGTATTATTATTTTTAGGCGTCCTGATTAGTTTGCTTATGCATTTAATGTGGTATGCCTTAAACCGTTACTTACGCCGAGAAAAAAGAAAATTAGAACAGGTTTTAAACTTTAGTGATTTGCACCCATTTGAACAATTGGGTGTGTTGTGGTTATTAGATGGTGAAGATGAGCAAGAACAGGTTATTCAAAATATTTTTGATCAATCGGGTTTATTAAAACCGATTATTCAATCTCGAATATTGTTCAAGCAAGGTGATTATGCAGCAGCTTTGCAAGCTTTGGAAAATAGCCCACCCTCAGCATTTGAATTGGCCGAAATTCTCCGTATAGAAATTTATTTAGCCCAGCTAGACAGTCAGCAAGCTTTAACTCATTTAGAGTTTTTAAATGGTCATGAGCTATCGCCTTGGCTTGATCAGCTTTGTGAAAGTTATAAGCTATGTGTGCAAAAACTTTGGGGGCAGTTCGCCATACAAGCGCCTTGGCAGTATTTACACTCGAGTCAATTTGGACAGTTGGAGGTTGCGACCAAACAACAATGGTTAATGCAACTTTTAGGTTGTTTCGATCAAGCAAGCTTTGCCGACCTTGAGTTATTACAATATCAGTATTTTGAAATAGAAGCGCAACTGGATCAAATGCCTTATGACACCAAAGTGTTATGGCTTAAATTGATTGCCCGTTTGCCTGAGTTGGCACAGCAACAACAACAGTTGGCGATGCAAATATTGGATGAGAAGTTTGATCAAGATGTATTTTATTTATGGTTTCAACAGCAGTTGCTTCGACAAAATCCAGATTATGGCGATTTAGAGCAGCAGATTATCAAGCTTGAAACGAAGTATATAAATATTCCCGTGTTTAGTTTCGCAAAGTGGCATATATATACGGCGACGCAAAGAGAATCTGAAGCTGACCAGCTTTTAGCATTATATCCAAATGATATTTTGATGAATTATTTACGCATCAAAGCCACATTAAATGGAAATGAGGATTTGATTCAACAATTGAATTCCATTTTTGAAAAAGACAGCAATTACATTCAGTTTAAAATTTGAGAATACATTATGAGCCTGTTGACACAATTCCCGATTGTTTATGAGCAAAAAGTTGCTTGGGGGGACATGGATGCTTTTGGTCATGTAAATAATGTGCAGTATTATCGTTATATTGAAAGTGCTCGAATTGCATATTTTGACCGTTTAAATGTATTTGAACAAGATGTTTTAACAGTGGTTGCATCGAGTCAATGTAAATATTTAAAACCTGTATTTTATCCTGATGTGCTACATATTGGTGCGCGTATAGAAGAGATGCGAAATAGTGCAATACGTATGCATTATGTATTATTCAGTCAGCAACAACATCAGATTGTCGCAGAAGGTGAAGCTGTTATCGTGTTTGTAGATAAACTCTCTATGAAAAAAGCATTAATTCCTGATTCTCTACGCAAAGTGATAATTGATCTTGAAGCAACTGTTGAAAATAATCCGATAAAATTATAAAAAATTCCCAGTTATCATTGTTATATTTAAAACGCACAAGCAAATATCATTTTGTTTGGGCGTTTTTTTTGATTTAAATAAATATTTTGGCATTTTTATAATAACTTTTTGTTGTTTTATGTATTTATTGAGAAATATATGTATTGCTTATTGGTATAAATAAAAATACTATTGCTGTGAAATTATTTAAAATACATTATTGTTAAGTTTAATGTGGAGAGTTAATGATGCCTGATATTAGTAATTTATCTGTTGAAGAGTTAAGAAAGTTAACAGCTGAAGCTGAAGCTTTAATTGAAAGTAAAAAAGATCAAGCAATTGAAGATGCTTATAATAAGATTGTTGAAATTGCAGAATCTGCGGGTTTAAGTCTAGAGCAGTTTATTGAGTATGGCACTCAAAAACGTAAAAAGACTACACGCAAAGCTGTTGAGCCACGTTACCGCAATAAGAAAAATGCGGCAGAGACTTGGACTGGTCGTGGTAAGCAACCTCGCTGGTTAGTAGCTGAAATTGAAAAAGGCGCTAAATTAGAAGATTTCTTGATCTAATCTTCATCTAAGTGTCATTCAATGACGATAAAATAAAGAAACCAAGCAAAACTGCTTGGTTTTTTTTATACGAGTGAATTGGCGATATGAAAAAATTATGCATAATGTATAAACAAGAGGGCATCATCTTGCATGGAAGAATAAATGAATGATGGTAAAGCTGGATGAATAAAAAATCAAAACAGATGACGTGGTGGATTACTGGAGTTGTCGCTTTTTTAATTTTTGTACTTTTACAAGTTCCTGCAACATGGTTAATTGCTAAATTTTATAAGAATAATCAAACTCTACAAAATGTCAGTGGGAATATTTGGCAAGGACAAGCGGATTGGCATAAAGGTAATTTGCGTGGCTCAGTTTCATGGCGAACTCGCCCTTGGGACTTAATCCTCTTGCGTATTGGGGCAAATGTAGAAGTACATAGTGGACAAACTCAGCTCAATGGAGTGGTAGGTTATGGTTTGGGCAAAAAAATTATTGTTAATCAAATGCAAGGTCAAATTGCACCAGAAACTTTAAAAAATATCGCCAACTGGCAATGGCCTGCAAATGCCATTCAAATCTCGGATTTAAGCCTGCGTTTTAAGAAAGATAGTGGATTTAGTGATGTCGATGGGCAGCTTCATTGGGCGGGTGGTGAGCTTCGCTATACTTTTGGTCAACGTCAAGATCAAATGAATATCCCTTCTCTGAATGCTCAGCTGAAAGATGAAGCTGGTAAACTGATTTTTGATATACAAGATCAACGTAGTCAGAAAATGGCGAATATCAGTTTAGATCCAAGTATGATGTTGGATGTTCAATTGACCCAGAGAATGTTACTCAATGTCCCTTCTTATGATGGAAAGGCTGGATTAGATACTTTTGTAATCAGTTCTAGACAACCCCTGATTCAAGGTGGTTTCTAATGAACATAAAAGAGCAATTTGACAATATTTCTTGGAAAAAAGCAGAACACCTTGCACCTGTTGCGTTATTTATTTTAATTTTGGCATTGTGTTGGAAGTTGGCGTCTATTTTTTGGTGGGTGGTTGCTCCTCCACAAGTGATGCAACCTGAGCAAGTGAGTTTAGGTTCACAACAAGCACAAGTTCCTAATATTTCAAGTTTTTCGTTGTTTAATGAAGTTGGGTCCAGTGCAACAGCCGACGACAGTATTCCTATGGTATTACAGGGTGTGATCGTCAGTTATCCAGCACGTTTTTCGTCAGCTGTCATTAAAGTGAAGGAAACAGCCGATCGTTATGTGGTCGGTGAGACTATAGACGGCACCAGTTATCAATTGTCAGAAGTATATTGGGATCATATTGTCTTAAGCCAAGGTGGTAATAACGGTAAGGAGTTGCGTTTTACGGGCTTGGATAATTTGTATCAACCTTTACCGACACAATCGTCAAATTCAAATACCAGTGCACCACCAAATAATCCAGAACAATCTGCACCACCACCGCAAAATACCAGTCAGAATGCGTTGGGGCAGGCAATTGATCGAATGAATGAGAATCGAGAACAATACCTAAAGAACATGGGGGTTAACACCAATGGCGGACAAGGCTATGAAGTTACAGAACAAACCCCCGCAGCACTTCGAAATAAATTAGGACTTCGGTCTGGGGATCGCATTCTTTCACTCAATGGGCAGTCAGTCGGTCAAGGACAGAGTGATGTTCAACTGCTAGAACAAGCAAAGCGTGAAGGAAAAGTAAAAATTGAAATTAAGCGTGGTGATCAGGTGATGACCATTCAGCAAAGTTTGTAAGTGGCTAGGACTACAAATAAAATTAGGATAGATAATAAGTTATGGCTTTTTTGAATCACAATCGACCACTCTGGGCTATCGTTGCAGCAGCACCCATGATGGTTGCAGTTAGTACGGCAACACATGCTCAGACGTGGAAGATTAACTTACGCGATGCTGATCTCACTGCTTTTATCAATGAAGTTGCAGATATTACGGGTAAAAACTTTGCTGTTGATCCACGTGTACGTGGCAATGTGACTGTTATTTCAAACAAGCCACTGAATAAAAATGAAGTTTATGACCTATTTTTAGGTGTGCTAAATGTCAATGGTGTAGTGGCTATTCCATCAGGCAATACCATTCGTTTAGTGCCTGACAGTAATGTTAAAAACTCTGGTGTTCCTTATGATCCACGCAACAATGCACGCGGTGATCAAGTGGTGACACGGGTAATTTGGTTGGAAAATACCAATCCAAATGATTTAATTCCTGCACTCAGACCGTTAATGCCCCAATTTGCTCACTTGGCTGCGATCCAAGGCACCAATGCATTAATTGTTTCGGATCGAGCGGCGAATATTTATCAACTTGAAACCATCATTCGTAATTTAGATGGTACAGGGCAAAATGATATTGAAGCTGTACCTTTGCAGCAAAGTCAGGCTGAAGAAATCATTAAACAATTGGATGCAATGAGTGCGACTGGTGCATCCAAAGATTTCGCAGGTGCACGAGTACGTATTATTGCAGATGTACGCACCAATCGTATTTTAATTAAAGGCGATACGGGCACACGCAAACGTATTCGTAATATGATTGAAATGCTAGATGTGCCATCGGCAGATCGTTTAGGTGGTCTAAAAGTATTTAAACTCAAATACGCCAGTGCAAAAAATCTCTCTGAAATTTTACAGGGTTTGGTGACTGGGCAAGCGGTCAATTCGAATTCCAATAATTCCTCGACCAATAACAACTCTAGTAATACCAGTAATTTAAACAATAGCAGTAATAGCTCTTCTTCGAACTCCAATTCAGGCAGTAGCAATATTTCAACACCGGGGATTAATTTAAATAGTAATTCCAATAACAATAATCAAAACAGTATCACCAGTTTTAATGCCAATGGTGTAAGCATTATTGCTGACGGTGCGCAAAATGCTTTAGTGGT
>WNDP01000150.1 GCA_009912575.1 Acinetobacter bereziniae | reverse complement strand
TGAATATCTAAAAGCAGATTGGCAAGGTTTGGTAGATGTACAACTTGCGACATTAAACTGGGTGGATTGGTTCAATAAAAAGCGTGTACATAGTGCTCTAGGTTATGTATCACCATTTGAATTTGAAGCAATGTACTATGATAAGATGAGCCCGTTAGGTCAGGTGGCCTAACTTAAATAAAAATCTCTCCGAAAAACCCGGTACGGTTCAATTCCACCTGTCGCACTATAGCTAAAGCGATTATTGTTGCCATCATAACTATAGCCTGCACCCACATTGCCATAAGTGCCGTTATATCCCACATTCACAGAACCCGCAGAACCTTGATCAGTCACATAACCTTGTCGGATGCTATAGTTGAGATTGCGATCTTTTAATAAAGTGCCATTGATCCCTGTCAAATATGAGTTGTTACCCTCAGAGTTTTGGATGGTTGATGCTGTCGCATAGGTATTTGCCCAAGCACTATCACGGAAATTTGCTTTGGCACGTAAACGATCCAATGGGAACGACACGTTGGCTGTATACACAGTATTGGCTTTGTTGAGTTGGGAGTACATATTTCGGCTGACACCAACTGAATAACTGATGCCATTCCATCCACCGTTATAGCCTGCTTGTACCCACTCATCTTTTTTTTGCAGTTCCCCAATAGCTTTGCTGATTTGCAGCAAGATAGAGCGAACCGTATTGCCCCAATGAATGTGAAATATTGGCTTGTAAACGACCTTTTTTAGTATGGTTAAGATCATAGCCATTTGCGGTAATTCCAACATTTGCCAAATTACCATCTTGCGTTTCACTTTGAGTATCACTTGCACTCATCTGACCATAAAAGACATCATTCAGTGTATAGAAGCCACGTGTTGAATAACGATAACCTAAGAGTTGAAAACTCGTTCCTGAACGCAGTAATGATTTGGAATAGAGAAATCGCATCGATTGACCACTATGCTTTGAACTATCCACCAACTCACTGTTTGCATGGGTCACATCAAAAGAAAATGCGCCAAATTGTCCCATATTACTTCCAAAACCTAGCAAGGTACTTTGATAGTTTTTTGACAACTGCGTTCCCGCATAGACTGAGAGTCCTTTCGGCAAGCCTTGTACCACTGTGGCCTGCACAACCTTTTCATTCTCTCTTTTATTGCCTAAGCCATTACGAAATTCACCCGCCAAAACGCTATAGCGAGTTCGCCCTTCTCGTTGCAAAATCGGTAAGCTTGAATAAGGCACCAGATAGCTTTGGATTGAACCATCACTTTCTTCAATGCTTACATGTAAGTCACCACTACCAAAAGCAGGGTTTAAGTCCTGAATCAAGAAAGGGCCAGGTGCAACATTGATCTGGTAAACAATATTGTTGTTTTGTCGAATCACCACTTTGGCATTACTTTTCGCAACGCCTCGTACATTCGGAGCATAGCCTTGTTGGCTATTTGGGTACATCGCATCTGCAGTCGATAACTCTGCCCCACGATAGCTAAAACTATCAAATATACTTCCTTCGCTGGCACCATCACCGGTTCTAAGTTGGCTTTTAATCGGAATCAGCGCTTTTTCTACATAGGTATTTAGATTGGCCCAATCATGTGTACTGATATTATTGCTTGAATTATAGTTATAACTTCCCGCATGGCGTAATTGCCATGAGCCAAGATTAATACCACTGTCTACACTGACATATAAACCATTGCCTGATGTTGCTGAGCCTGAATTGTTATAGCCTGACATACGGTAGTTTAAGAACATGGCATTGATGCCATCATCCCATTGTTCAGGTGGGATATAATCTCTCACCTGATTTTTCAATGAGATTTGTGGCAGATCAATATACAGTTTTTGCTTACTAAACTGGAAACGGCTATTTGCACCCTCAATGATTTGACTGACATCTAGACATTGTTGTTGAGGTGCTAATAACTGTGGATACGCAGCAATGTTGACCCCAAAACTTTCTAACAATTTCATGTCTAAACAAGGGGTTAATCCAGTTCCATCAGTAGCTCCGGCTTTTTCCATAAACTGAATATCTTGCGAAACAACATATTGATCATTGGCATAGATTTCAACCCGATAAATACCAGGCAGTTGTTGCTGTGAGCTTTGTAGCTTAGACAAATCTGCAATCTGCCCATTGGAAAGTGCATCAGTTAAAAATGCCGTATTGAATACTTGCTCTGCATAGCTAGGCTCCACACATGCAGCACTAAGTGCCATTGCTGATGCGATATACATCGGCAAAGCTTTCATTTTGGCATACATGGGTTTAGTCGGCATCATCGCTTGAGTACTCACACAGCAAATTTTAATTCACAAATTAATTCAGATTGATTTCTACTTTTGGGGTTACACCACCGTAGTCATTCACGGTTTGATAACTCAATTTATTGCCGGATCCTTTTGAGATTTTTGTTTTTTCAAATGGGATTGCCATTACGCTTTCCAGTTGTTTTCCATCGAGGACCAAATTGACAAACGAAATGTGATAGGGTGATTGGTTATCAACTTCCACCCCGTCTGCGTTTTTGATAAATTTGACTTTTGTTAAAGCATCCTCAGGTGCAAGCTTTAATTTTTCCGGGCGTACAAAAAGTTTGATTCGTGACAACACAGCAAGCTGTAAAATGTTCTTTTCCTCAAGCACAGCTTTATCTACAGACGGAATTGACTTGACGTTTAACCAAAAAACCGACTCTCGGTCTTGAGGAAGGTTGGTTACCAAGTTGACAATTCTCAGGGTATTTTCTGTAGCAGGCTCAGCCATAAATAATGGCGGTGTCACCAAAAAGTTTTTAACTTTTTCTTCACTTTTATTTTCAACCCAAGAATTAATCAGATAACGGTCTTTTTTACTGTGCTTGATGACCGATAAAGAAACCTGTTTCGCACCCATCGGATAAATCACACGAGTTGCGCCCAACGACACTCCACCTATTGCTTTACCTTCAGCATATGAAAAGGAAGCAAGGCATGATAAAGCCACTCCAACCACACCATTTTTAAACTTGCTTAAGTTCATATAAATCTTCCAAAACAACTTATGGATAAAAAACTGACAACAAAATATTCGTGTTATTTTCAGCCAACAGACCATTAAGCTTCGATAAAGGTAATACGACTGTTTCATCAATACTTGTTAGTTCAGCCTCTGGAACGGCATTGGCGATTCCATTTTCTGGTTGAGTCAGCATTGATCTTTCATAGACATTTGAGTGCTGTAAATTGGTCCCTGGTGCAAAGTAAAATGCTTGTTCAGTATATCCTGATGAATTCGAACCACTCGTCGTATTGCCAACATCCTTCACAGCAATGGCGAGGTTGTAATAAATCGTTGAAGCACAATTTGAAACATTCAACTCTAAAAAATGATTTTGATTAAGTGACGCTAAATGTTTTAAATTGCTATCCTGACTAAATGAGCACCCTGGGTTAACCAGCGTGCCATTAAAGTGGGCTCTTCCACCAAATACATAACTGTCTGCAAAAGCACTTTGAAACACAAATATTCCAACCAGTACAGTCAAGTATTTATTCATATGGAATCAGCCCATTCAGAAGGATGAATTCAAACCGTGATTTGAATTAATCCTTAGTTATAGTTCACTACAAACGTTGCATCAGCATTTGCTTTACCTGGTGTAGATGCACCAGTTGCTACATAACGTGCTGTAAATGGGAAAGTATTGGTACCATCATTGATTTTTTGTTCTTTAGAAAAACCAGTACCATCAACTGCTAAAATTTGAGAAGCGTAATCTGTAATTTCAATACCGACATTGGTTGCTGCAGGTGCATTACCACCACCACCATTAACTGCCAATAATTTATTATTGTTCGCTACAGTTTGACCATTAAATGCGAATGAAACGCCTGTAGTCACAAGTTTTGAATCACAATCGACCAATTGAATATTGAATGGAACTGGACCTGATTTGTCACCAGCAACTGCTAAACGTGCAGTACGGTGTTGACCTAAATCTACAGTTTGATCTGCTGTATCAGTACTTACCGCACATGCAGCATTCACTAACTCACCAACAAAATGTACAGTTCCACCATTTACAGTTGCAGCAAATGGCGTAGATGACACAACAAGTGCAGCAGCAAGAAGACCTAATTTTTTCATGGAATAACCCTTTCAAAGAGAAAAACGATTGATAGTTATTGTGAGTACTGATCCTTCTTGTTTTAATTTCGATCTTTTTGCCTTAATTAAAATTTAAGTTCTTTTATTGAAACAAACTGAGATATATCTTGTTTTAATAAAATTACGAGACAGTAGTCACAAAAACTAAAAGAATTGTAAATTGAAATTTGCCTGTATGAAAAATGATTTAAAAACATAGATAATGTTGAGTTTTTTTAATGAATTAAAAAAATTTTATTTTTCAAATAATTAAAAATTAAAATTAAACAATTGATGATAAATTTTTCTATTTTTTTAATTTTTGTTTGTTTTTTATACATTTTCACGATAAGAGAAGGTTATTCGTGAACTCTACAAACAGCTTAAGGTGTATGATAATTGGCTTCTAAACGATCTACAGGAAGTGGCATTCCCAATAAATAGCCTTGTAACTGTTGACAACCTAAACGCTTCAGGATTTCGGCTTGCTGTTCTGTTTCCACCCCTTCTGCTGTCACCACCAAACCTAAACGAATTGCTAAATGGATAATACTTTCTAAGATAATTTGTTCTTTTGAGCCTTCACATAAATTACGAATAAATTCTCGATCTATTTTAAGTTCATCTACAGGTAAATCTTTTAAATATAAGAAACTAGAATGCCCTGTACCAAAGTCATCAATTGCAAGTTTAATCCCAAAATTTCTTAATTTTTCAAAGGTCTGAATACTATCATCAATATGATGCATGGCTGTAGATTCAGTAATTTCAATAATTAAATTTCCGTTTTTAACATGATATTTTTGAATTAATTTTTCTAAATTTCCAATTAAATGCTTATGTTCAAATTGCACTGCCGATAAATTTACAGCTACTGGGCAAAATGCATAATTTTTCTCTTCCCATTGCTGGATTTGCATACAGGCTTGCTCTAAAGCCCAATAGCCCATGCGAATAATCAATCCTGTTTGTTCTGCACCACCGATAAACATACTCGGTGCCAACAAACCTAAACTTGGATGCTTCCAACGAATCAGTGCTTCAACGCCACAAATACGATAATCTGCGGTAAACTTAGGTTGATAAAAAAGAATAAATTGTTGTTCTTCAACTGCTTTGTAGAGATCATTAATCAGTTTGGATTGACTGCGATTGTGATGTTGCTGATCTAAAGAACAACTATACACACTATAAGTATTACGTCCTTGTTCTTTCGACTGCATCATTGCCGAATCTGCATTGACCAACAAGTCTTGTAAATTTTGTCCATGGTCAGGAAAGAACACAATCCCGATACTGGCTGAAATGTTGATTTCTTTACCCGAAATTTGAAAACTGTCTTGTATTTTTTGTAAGAACAATTCTGCAATTTGTTCCACTTCGAAACGATTCGAATTTTCAAGGATCAGTATGAATTCATCCCCGCCAATGCGAATAAGTTTTTGTCTCTCGTTTAATAAGGGATATAAGCGCTGGGCAAATTTCACCAAAAGCTCATCACCGATATGATGACCAAAAGCATCATTCACAGACTTAAACCGATCAAGATCAATATAGACAAAAGCAATTTTAGCTTGCGCATCCTTATAATCAGGAAATAACGCATCGGTATATTCAACTAAAAACAATCGATTGGGTAATTTGGTTAGATTGTCCTGAAGTGCCAACCCCTCAAGCTCTTTATTGGCTTGTAATAACTGTAAACTACGTTCTTCTAATCTTCGTTCTAAAATTGCCACACAAAAGGCAGAAACAAGAATCAAACTTGCCACAAAAATAATAGTGAACAACAAAACACCTTGCCCTTCGTTCAACTGATTTTCAAAATGGTTGACATGCACAGATGAAATCGTTGCCGCAGCCATCCCAATATAGTGCATCCCTACAATGCTCAGCGCAATCATGATGGATACAGCAGCTTTATACAACATCTTATGATTAAAGGTGTTCTTATACTTAAATGCTAACCAAAAAGATAAGCCAGAACCACTAATGGCAATTGTTACAGAAAGGATAACTAAAATTGGATTGTAATGAATTTGCTGGTCAGGGATTTCCAATCCCATCATCCCCACATAGTGCATTCCAGCAATCCCTAGCCCCATCAGTAAGGCACCGAGAATAAGTCGTGGAATGGGCAAAGTGTCCTGAGTGGTTAACCAAACTGCAAATGTAGAAGCCAATGCCGCAATAATATAAGAGATTACCGTGAGTGTAAGATCAAAAGTGTGATTTTCTGGTAAATGGCATGCCAACATTCCGACAAAATGCATCGTCCAAATGGCAAATCCTAGCGCCATACCACTTAAACATAAAATAATCTTTTGAACACGTGCTGTATGAGGGGTAAAAATGAGTTGTTCTAATGAAATAGCAATGTAACAGATCAGAACTGCAATGCACGCAGAACCTATTACGAGGCTACTATCATAACTCATATAACTCATAAAAATTTTCTTCCGTTAATGAACCTATTTTTGTTATATGAAACCCCAATAATTACAACGCACAACGGCGAAAAGGTTCACTTTTTTAAAGAACGTTAATACTTCTTAAAATATCACTATCCTATTGAACGTCAAGTTATTTTTTATGAAAAAAAAGCATATATTGAATATGCTTTTTCATCTTAACCAATATGCTATCTATTTGCTTTTTAAATGTGACATATCAACCAAAACATTGGCCGCTTCATTCACAAAAGTCTCTTCTTCAGGCAATGCTGGACGCTGATTTGCTTTCATTTTTGCTCTAGACTCGGCCAAGGCATCTAAACTGGCTTGATAACTCTCCCAGTTTGAATATGCTTTTAAGCCTGTTGCTGCACGACGCTTGTTTTCAGCAGCTAAAGTTTTCATTTCAAGCGCAATCAACTCCGCTTTACGTTTATCAATATCCAAAGAAATACGTTTTTGATCTTTGGTTTCTTGAGCAATCGCTTTACGTGTTTCAAGATATTGGAACTGTGGGTCATTACTCACACGCGCTTTTGACTTCTGATCCAATTGCGCAACATACGGTTGGATTGAACCCTCACGCTTAAACGGTGCAGTTGGAATGGTATCCCATTTCAATGCATTCTTCGCTTTACGCTCACCAAATTCCTCATCATAGATATCAACCAGTTTAATATCTGGAATCACACCTTTGTTTTGAGTACTACCACCAGTCACACGGTAGAATTTACGTTGCGTCAAAGTCGCTTGACCATAAGCCAAACTATCCAACTGAACTTGTGCAGTTCCCTTACCTGTTGTGGTACTGCCTAAAATCACAGCACGATCATAGTCCTGAAGTGCAGCAGAATAAATTTCACTCGCAGAAGCAGAGGCTAGATTGACTAAAACAGCCAATGGTCCTGCATAGGTTTGTGCGCCACCATCTGTGTCTTCAAAAACGCTGACATTGCCGTTACCATCACGAATTTGAACCACCGGCCCTTCTTTAATCACCTGTCCAATCATTTTGGCAACTTCTTCCAAAGAACCACCTGGGTTATTACGCAAGTCGATGATAATACCTTCTACATTTTGGGCAGCCAGTGCTTTTAATGCTTTGTTGGTATCCTCAGACACAGAACGGTATTCTGTACCTGCACGACGTGCACGATAGTTCAAGTAAAATGATGGAATTTCTAACACACCAAATTTATGTTTTTGCCTATCACGGTTGATTTCAACTGTACGTGAACGCACTCCTGCATCTTCTTCTTGGATGACGTCACGAGTAATGGTCACAACACGAGCTTGGCTCATCGAAGCACCAGCGCCGAGTAATTTCACAGAAACTTTGGTTCCACGTTTACCACGAATCAAACCAACAATTTCAGAACTTGGCCAGCCAATGACATCCACCATTTTGTCGCCATCTTGGGCAACACCAATAATTCGGTCACCCGACTTCACTTGTCCTGTTTTACTTGCAGGTCCACCATCTACGATGGTTTCAATTTTAGTGTAATCCTCTTTGCCACGCTCAGGACGAATGGATACACCAATACCTTCCAATTGCAAGGTGGTTTGGCGATTCAACTCCATCGCATCTACAGGTGGGAAATAGTTACTATGCGGATCATAAGTCAAAGTCATCGCATTCAGAATGCGTTCTAAGACATCATCACTCTTGGTACGACCAATACGTTCTAATTGGCGTGTATAACGTTTGGTTAAGGTCTGAACAGGTGTCAGATCTTCAGATGCAGCGAGATCCTGTCCGTTGGCAAGTGTTGGATCATCTTTTAATGCTTTTTGTTTAGCTTGATCTTCTTGCTTGGCAATAGTGAGGTTAATCAACTGCGAAACCAACATTTTACGCCAATAGTTCTGTAATTCAGCCTTACTGCCGAAGAATGCCGCTTTTTCACGATCTGTATCAATAAATTCGTTCGGTTGATTCAAATTTTGTGTTTTTTTCAACTCAGCCAATTCAAACTCGTAAAACTCTTTCAACCGTACACGATAATGCGCATGAATCGCGAAAGGTCCAGACAAATCACCTGCTTTGAGTTTTGCGCCTAAGCTCGAACCATATTCCTTTTTATATTGCTCAATCTCTGAAGCTAAAAATAAAGTATGTTCTGGATCAAGACTATCAATATACATATCTAGAATACGATTGGATGTATTGGCATCTAAACGCATATTTAAATAGTGCTGACGATCGATCAAGGTTGCCAATTGGCGTGTCACAAGTGCTTGCTCTTGTGATGGGTGAATCGATTGAGCAACGTTTGTAGCATTGGTTTCCGCCATTGCCTGATTGATGGTATGCGTGAAGAACAAACCACCTGTTGCAAGTGCTATAGCGCAAGCGAGAGTTTGAATTTTCATAAATTCTTAATATTTCCTTGGGTTTTCCAATTTCTATATCGTTTTTCAATCTGAACTCAACAGTTTCATGATCTTAAACGATTTTATCTGTGTGTGTTGTGTAGTTTTAGCATAATCTGTACTGAGTAAATGTAGCAAATCATTGCAGAAATCGGGTATTGTTTCCAAGTTTATATAAATACAACCGTGGATTCCTATGATCGGCGCATTGATGCTTGATATTGCAGGCACAGAACTTACTCAAGAAGATATTGAACTATTACGAGCTCCGCAAGTCGGTAGCATGATTTTATTTTCAAGAAATATAGAATCTCCTGCTCAGGTCCGTGCTTTGACTGACCATATGCGCAAAATTCGCCCAGATATTTTAATTGCAGTTGACCAAGAAGGTGGTCGTGTCCAACGCTTAAAAAAAGGTTTTAGCTTACTTCCTGCAATGGGGCATTTTGGAAAGCTTTACTTAAGCCAACCTGAAAAAGCACTGACCCTTGCTGAACAATGTGGTTGGCTGATGGCGATTGAAGTCCTTGCTGTCGGAATTGATTTTAGTTTCGCCCCAGTATTAGACATCAATCATATCAGTGATGTGATTGGTGACCGTGCTTTTGCTGAAAATGTACAAGACATTGTGCCATTAGCAAGCGCATTTATGAAAGGTATGCAACGTGCTGGTATGGCAACCACAGGTAAACATTTTCCTGGTCATGGGTCTGTCAAAGCGGACTCCCATGTTGCGGCTGCAATTGATCAGCGAGATTATCAAGACATTTATGACAACGACATGCAAAGTTTTATTCAGTTGCAAAGTCAATTGGATGCACTCATGCCTGCTCATGTCATTTATGAAAAAGTAGATCCAAATCCTGCTGGATTCTCTACATACTGGATTCAAAAGATTTTACGTCAAACTTTAAAGTTTGATGGTGTGCTCTTTTCGGATGACTTGAGTATGCAAGCCGCTTGTGTTGCTGGTGGTGCAGATGCACGTATTCGTGCTGCGCTTGAAGCAGGTTGTGATATGGGCTTAGTCTGTAACAACCGCGAGTCTGCATGTATTGCTCTGGCTGGCATTGAAAATTTACCTTTACCAGATCAAACACGCTTAGAAAAGATGCGAGGTAAAATTCCAAATATCATCATAGGTGAATCATTTGATCTCGGTGATGAATGGCAGACTGTCAAAAAAGCCATTGAAGAATTTAAAAATTCGCTTTAAAAATACACATACAGCTCCCTACAATATAAACTGTGTTGCAGGGAGAATGCTTAAGCATTTAAGTCGTTTAAAAATTTTTCGTTCAATCAAAAAGCACCAACAAGTGCTCAGAAAGCAAACCGCTAACGCAATGATTTTTTATTGCTATTTTGATGATTTTTTGACGATCATTTTGAAAACTCAATTAGAAAAAATAAAAGTTAAGGATAACCATGTCAGATCAACAACTTTCCAAACATCGTCATATTTCATTCACAGCCCACTATACAGGTTATATTTGGTATCAAATGGGGATTTCCCATCCTTTGTTCGCAACAGCTAAAGGTAAAAGATTAGCACGGATTGCCCATCCTATAGAAAGTTGGGGTGAAAAGTATGTCGGTGGCAGTATGCGCACAACCTTAAAGCAGCGCCATACGATGTTGGATGACCGCTTAGAGCAGCTCATTCAACAACACCCAGATTTACAAGTTCTTGAAATTGCCGCAGGCTTATCTCCTCGTGGATGGTGGTTTAGACAACATCATCCTCAAATTGATTATCGTGAATTAGATTTGCCAGATATGGCTCAAACCAAACAGAAAGCATTACAACAGATTGATGCGGATAGTCCAGACGTACTTTCTGTGGATTTATTTACTCCAGATTTCCAAAATGCATTTCAGGTATTTGATCCACAAAGACCATTGGTTGTGATCAGTGAAGGATTAATCAACTATTTTGATAAAACGCTGTTACAACAGCTGATTCAATCAATTGCCAATTACGGAAAAAGTTTTAAAACCCTACACTATCTTAGCGACCTATATCCTGAGCCTGTCAAAAATAAATTGGCTACTGTCATCTGGAACAGCAGTAAATTACTAAAACTAATGTCGAGAAGCGCTTTCACTTTTCATCTTGTTTCACCAGAACAAGTCAGAAATTTTATTATGCAAACAGGCTTCAAAAAAGTTGAAGTCCTTCAACCTAGCCTTTATTTTAATCCAGATAATCAACAAAACCCTGAACAACATCTTGGCGACTTAGTTTGGGTCATTGATGCAGAGTTATAAATACCCCAAACATGAGATATAAAAAAACCAGCTCACATGTGAGCTGGTTTTTTTATAATGCTCAATCAAACTAAAGCAGCATCTTCAACGACATAGGATTGAGCTTGAGTTTGGCGAGTGTACTAGCTCAAACCAGATCTGACAGTTACCCATTTTTTAGTGTGCCTGTCAGGTTAAATTTGAGCTAAATTCTTCTCAGCCCAAATTCGCTTCCCATCAAGTACTGTTTCCAGTGGTGTGCGACC
>WNDP01000015.1 GCA_009912575.1 Acinetobacter bereziniae | reverse complement strand
CAATAAATCCCCAGATAAAAGGTGCAAATATTCGTGTTAATATTGCAATAGAAGATAATAAGCCTATCTCTTTATAGTTAAATCCTTGATCTTGAAGATATAAACTCCAATACGGTAAAAAAGTTCCAACGATTGAATAATACCAAAAGTAAAATCCACTTAGTCTGTATTGGATAGGGAAAGCGCGCATAAGCTTAGATTGCTATGTATTTTCAATATCTTAGCACATAAATATTTAACAAAATTTGAATTTATTCTGCCGTTATATATATCGTTATTATTGAGCCTATCATCTAAAAATAGATGGTCAATTGACATTCTTCTCACTCTTTAACAACTGGGCTAAACACCAATTGATAGATAATTATTTGAGTAGTAAAATAAATTTCAAGAAGATAATCTATTTAATTTAAGTTATTAATTTTAAATATCAAATACTTAATCGGTATTTCCCTAAATTAAAACAAAATAGCAAACAATTTTTACAGCTTAATTAGTTAAAATTTTTTAGATTACTGTTTTCTTTAATAGCAATATAGATAAAAGATCTTGATTAATTGGAGTAATAATAAAAAATGGTGCGCATCGAATCAAGCCCTGAGAAAGGTAGTGTATGCCAGACATGCTTAAGAAATTTCTTTGTACATTTTAGACGCCCTTATAAAATTGGGGAGCCTGTTGCAGCAGATTATAATGGTGAATTCGGTTTTGATTGGATTCGAGATGAGTATATATATCCACTAACAATTATCGATACGGATGAAAATAAAAAAGATACCGTCATTAAAGATTATGATTACAATGTTCGACAAATGCTTAACAAACAATTCAATGGTGTACGAGGCGTATTTATTAATAAAGGTCTTTATTTACCTGCTTGGCTATCCATTTTTGCAACAAATGTTCCTGGAACACTAGGGAGCGATCAAATCAATAGTCAAGGCGCTGACCTTGATTTAGAGATTCATCAAAGTCCAGATGATGATAAAAGTCCTTTAACGGATGATGGTACTATCCTAATTTTTAAATCTTCAAATCCATCCCTAAAAATTTCAACGTTTGGAAAAAATCAGCAAGCTCAAATGGTTGAAGAGCCATTGGCAAATTTTATCAACGCTGGTCGAATTTCTGAACAATTAGCAACACAAAAACGTTTTTCTTATAAAAAGAAAAATGCCATTAATATTATTTGTTCGGGGGACGCATTGAGCCAAAATGAATATATTTTGGTACAAGCAAAAAAGTCTGGAAAAATACAAAATGTGGGTATGCTTTTAGTCGCTAAGAATAAAGAAATTTTTGTGATTAAATTAATTATGGTTGATGTCAAAGTAAATGGAAAAATTCTTGAAAAGCCGAAAAATTATGAATGGGAATTAAAAAATAGAATATTTAACCAATGTCTAATGATCGCAGATGTAGTTAAAAAAGAACTATTCGACTTAGATCGCCTTGCTAAAACTGATTCCGAAGTTCAGGCATTTGTAAAAAAATGGTGGTCAGAAAAAATAAAAATTGAAGATAAAACTAAAATTGGAGATCCAGACCAACTATACGTTCCAGTGAATGATTTTCATAAAAAAGATACCGAACATGGAGAAGTTACTTATTTAGTTGAAGATAATAGTGAAAAATTTAAAGCAGAATTATTGAAGTTATATGAGACAAAAAACTTTAAATTATTACCCATAAATTCATCGTATGAATCCCATAGATATGTCTTTTTTGCTCCGATCGCAATGAGATATGAACCTATTTATCAGATGGATTATGATCCTGTCCTGAAGAAAGAAGTTATGAAAATGGTTGAGCCTGGCTCAGTCATTGAAGGATCCGCAAGTTTTGAGGCTGATACTCGACTTTTTAAACGAGAACCAGACATAGATCCTCTATATAAAACTAAGGACATAGAATGGGGAAAATCAGTCGTTATATATGCCGATGCCCCACCCTACATGGATGTGATTGCGCATGAATTAAGCCATACATTAGGCTTATTACATACATTTCAAGATGATGAAATGAGATTTCATCAAGGTTTTACGGATAATATTATGGATTATTCTTATACTGACGATAAACGGGTTTCAAAATTTAATACTTACCAAACTATTTTTAGAAAAGTTCAAGCAGATCAAATTAGAACACATCTTTTTACACCGTCCAAAATATTTAAGAAATCGCATTACTAAAGTTAAAAAGGCTATAAACTCAATACAAGTTATTGAATATTCATTATATTTTTTATTATATTACTGGTGGTTTTCTCAATATTTTATTGGACATCTACCAGTATCTTTCAAACTTTCAAATGCTTAATAGAAGTGCACAAGCACTTATAATGACATTTGAGCTTATGTCGAACCTATTCAATGAAACACATTTTAGAAGCTTAAGTCTCCACTTAGTTTGTCATTTATTATCATTCTTGATGATGAATAACCGCTTTATTTTCTCTGTTTAAAAGCAAATGCGTATTTTATTGATTCAATTAAAACGAAGTTTAGTTTTGTCAAAACTTCGATAGAAGTGTTAAAAACCACAAAAATAGTTAATAAAAACAACCTACTATAAAGAATTAAATACTGAGATTTTTTTATTTCAAGACATTACTATGTAGCAAAGTGACAACTTTAGGTAATTGTTTAGAGGGGCTTGTGGTGTTTGCTTTTCATTTCAAGACTAGTTCAAATCTTTAGGCTATGGTGGATATTCAAATCATATTTCAATAGGAAAGAATCACATGACTTCTATCAATGTTGAGAGTATTAAAAATCATGCTGATGTTATTGCGGCTTGTGGAACAAAGGTTGGTGAGGTTGATCACTTAGTTGGAACAGATCAAATTAAGCTCACTAAACATGGAGATGGGCATCACCATCTGATTCCAACATCTTGGGTAGGTCAAGTTCAAGATGAAAAAATTATTCTGACCAAAGACTCTCAGGAAGTTAAAGATACTTGGTTAGAGATTTAGCAATAGAGCTATACAATTTTAGAGTCAGAACAATTTTATAGTCAGAATCTAGTTTAATGCCAAATAAAGTAGCCTTCATTTAAGGGCTACTTTATTTTTTTTTGCCATTAACGTTTTAAATATAATCTCATCATTCACTTTAAAAAAAATTTAAGTTTTTTATTGGTCAATAAAACACCCGTAAAACTTAGTGAGCCCCCGATAAGCATTGGAACTGTTATTGCTTCATTAAGAAATAAAAATGTCAGTAAAACAGCAAATAAAGGAACTAGATTGTTAAAAATAATTGTCTTGGATGTGCCAATTTTTGCAATACCTTCTGCATACCAAACAAATGCCAGCACCGTGCCTAAAGCACCCAAATAAAGAATGCTCAGATAAATAGTCAAATGAAAACTCGTTGTCTTCCATTGGTCTATATAAGGAATAAAGCTGACTAATAAAAAAAGTAGTCCCCATAGTGTTGAATATGTCGTGATAATTAGTGGTGTTAAAGCTGTGATTTTTTTACAGAGCAATGTGTATGCAACCCAACTGAGCACCGCGCAACTCATCATTAATTCACCAATTCCAATAGAAGCATTGAACTGATTTAAAAGATGACCTTTAGTCACTACCAGTAAAGTCCCCAAAAATGCGAGAACAACACCAACATAATTAAGCTTCGAGAGTTTTTCTTTAAAAAAAATTCGTGCTGCAATAATGGTCAAAATAGGTGAAAGACTAACAAATAAAGCTGTTCGCCCTGCTTCCATATGTGATAATGCACCAAAGAAAAAAATGTTATATGCAAATACTCCAGTTAGCCCCATAGTTGTAGTGAGTAAATGTTGCTTAAAGCTAATTATTTTAAATGATCCTTCAACTTTTATTAAAATTATCATCAGTAAAATTGAAGCAACCATAAAACGCATCAATGCTGCAATTTGGGCAGGTATTTCGAAAGCAAGCACTCGCCCTGCAATAAAAGTTCCGCCCCATAACATTGCTACACACGTCAGTTTTAAATAAATCGTAATATCTGACCAGACGATTTTTTTTGCATTCATGTGCAATGTTCAATTCAAATAAGTATTTTGAATATTAGAACTAATAATCTATCATGGTATAATGAGTATTTACTCATAATTTAAAGTACAATAATTCATCAAATACAATAAAAGTTGAAATTTTACTTGGTCATTTTTCAATGAAAGCTGAAATCAATTGATTTACTTCGGCGGGTTTTTCTGCATGCAACCAGTGACCTACTTGTTCAATAATTTCAACTTGACTGTGGCTAAATTGTGATTTGATTGCTTCAAAATGCTCTTGTTTTGAAATATAGGGAGAATTTCCACCTTTAATAAATAAGGCTGGAACTGCATTCACAGCTTGATTTTGCCAATCTAAAATATCAGCATAATGGTTAAATAATGCCTGCACATTAAACATCCACTTCCCTTTATTGAAAGATTTCAGTAGAAACTGAATGACCATTTCTTCTTGTAAATATTGACGCATAAGTTCAGTGGCTTCTTTTCTTGACTCAAGTTGCGAATTTTCAACAGCAAATAATGCTTTAAAAATTTGATCGTGATGATTTTCTTGATATGCAAATGGTGTCATATCAAGAACCACCATTTTCAACATACGATCCTGTGCAAGATCCGCAAGTTTCATTGCAATTTTGCCGCCCATGGAATGCCCAACAACAACAAAAGTTTCAATCTTGAGATGGTCGAGTGTTTCCAAGACATCAGATGCCATAAATGTATAATTCATTTCAGCTGAGTGTTCGGAGTGTCCGTGGTTACGCACATCGAGTTGCAATATATTGAATTTTTCTTGAAAAGCACGTGCAATAATCCCCAAATTACTTAAGCTACCAAACAAGCCATGAATCAAAACAAGTGTTTGTCGATTTTCTGATGCAGATTGGGCTTGATCGTATTGATAGTTGAGTAACATTAAGAATCTTCCAAAATTAAAATTGCTTTCACGCTATGATGACAAGAAGCCAAATACAGAACAATAGCTTTATCCTTCCATTGACAATAATCTGACTTAAAAACAAATACTGTCTTAAATATAGACAGATAAGACTGAACTTCATCTAAAGTTGAATAAATAATAAAAAATAAACTTGATTCTGCTGTTGAGTCGGACTTCGAATTACCTATATCATCAGACACGAATATCTTCGTTTGATTTAGGACTTAAGACCATGTTTCAACATGTAGATCCTTATGCAGGTGATCCAATTCTTTCTTTAATGGAAGCCTTTGGTAAGGATGAACGGACACATAAAGTAAATTTAAGTATTGGTCTTTATTATAATGAGGACACAATTGTTCCTCAGTTAAATGCTGTAAAAGCAGCGTTGAAGAATATTGAACCAAGCAATGATAAGGTAAAGCTTTATTTACCGATGGATGGTTCAAAGTCTTATAACGAAGCAACCCAAAAATTAGTGTTAGGCGAAAACAGTCAAGCACGTAAAGATGGTCGAGCTGTGACTATTCAAACGCTGGGTGGTTCTGGTGCGCTCAAAGTGGGTGCTGATTTTCTCAAAAAATATTTCCCTGAATCTGATGTATGGGTTAGCCAACCAACTTGGGAAAACCATATTGCCATTTTCAATGGTGCAGGAATTAATTCGCATTTCTATCGCTACTTTGATGCCGCAAGCAATGGTGTAGATATCGAAGGTATGTTGGAAGATTTAAAACAAATTCCAGCTAAAGGTATTGTTCTGTTACATCCATGCTGTCATAACCCAACTGGAGCAGATTTAACGCCAGCTGAATGGGATCGTGTTATTGAAGTTTTAAAAGCACGTGATTTAATCCCATTCCTTGACATTGCTTATCAAGGTTTTGGACAAGGCTTGGAAGAAGATGCTTATGCCATTCGTGCATTAGATCAATCTGGTTTAAATTTTATTGTCAGTAATTCATTCTCTAAAATTTTCTCACTCTATGGTGAGCGTGTTGGTGGTTTGACATTCATTTGTGATGATCAAGCAACAGCACAGAAAGTTTTAGGTCAGTTAAAAGCTACGGTACGTCGTATTTACTCAAGTCCACCAACAACTGGTGCCTTAGTGGTCGATAATGTATTGAATGACGCAACGCTGACTGAACAATGGCATGCTGAACTTAAAGAAATGCGTGAACGTATTATTCAAATGCGTGAACTGTTAAAAGCAAAATTATCCACTGCCCTACCAGATCGCAACTTTGATTATCTTACAGCCCAACAAGGCATGTTTAGTTATACAGGTTTAACTGCTGAACAAGTGGATATATTGAAAGATCAATATGCCATTTACTTAGTTCGCAGCGGTCGTATGTGTGCTGCTGGTTTAAACTTAAAAAATATTGATTATGTGGCAAGCTCTGTTGCAGAAGTCATTAAGGCAACCTCTTGATTCAATAAATAGTTGATTGAATCTAAAAAATCCCTAGTTGTTAAAAGCTGGGGATTTTTTTAGTTATCCCATGTCATCCATAAACACTGGTTGACATCTGGCTTTAATTTTATAAAATGGTCATTCTCATCTTATCTTTTAAAGAGTAACGCCAATGAAGTAAGTCATTTTCTCATCATTATTTTTAATTTTTGATGTGCAAAATAGATTCTACTCAAGGCAAAACTTATCTTTTTGGTTCTTATACCACACTAACGATAAATAAAATAACCCTGTTATTTATAGCTTTATTCCATCCTATTTTGTGCATCCTCTATATGAGGGTATCTCATGCAACAGGCATGTATTATTTCAAATTTGAGTTTGGTATTCCCTACTCAAGATATGTTTAATCAATTGAATTTTGTGCTTAATTCAGGTCAAGTTTCAGCTTTGATTGGACGAAATGGTTTAGGCAAATCATTACTTTTTCATATTTTACGTTTACAACAACAGTCAAATCTAGCATATAGCGGTCAAATAACGTGGCATATCCAGCATGACTATTTAGCACAATTGCAACGCTTAGAAGCAGAAACAATTGCTCAAGCCTTGGAGATTGGGCACTTATATAGCGCTTTTCAACGGATCGAGGAAAATATTGCTAGTTTTGAAGACTATGACTTGGTTGAGAATGCTTGGGATCTACCACAAAAATGGCAGCAGATTTTACATAACGCACAGTTACCGACAGATTTGAGTTATCCGATTCAACATCTAAGTGAAGGACAAAAAACCAAATTAGCCTTGTGTCGTTTATTCTTAAAACCAGATCATTATTTACTGTTAGATGAGCCGAGTAATCATTTGGATATTCAATCTAGACAATGGCTCAAGGACTCTATTTTAGTTCACCCTGCTGGTGTATGTCTGATCAGCCATGATCGTCAATTGCTTGATCAAGTTCAACATATTTATGCTTTAACTGAATTGGGGTTACAGCATATCAAAGGCAATTATACAGACTATATTCATCAACACCAGCAACAGATCAATGCATTAACTCAGTCGATTCAACAAGAAAAACGTGAATTGAAACAGTTAAAGCAACAACAACATGAAAGCTTAATGAAAGCCCAAAAACGGCAACGTAAAGGAGCACAGCTACGAGACTCAAACTCTCAAGCTAAAATTCTACTCGACTTTAAAAAAGAACACGCTGGACAAAGTTTTGGAAAGCTGCGTGCTCAACAACTTCGTCAAATGGATGAATCTCAACATGATTTAGAAGATAAACAAACCAGTTTAGAGAAAATTAAACCGCAAAGATTTGAATTTCAACTGCATAGCACTCGACAAGGTGAAATATTGAGAATCAATGATTTAACATTGCCTTATACAACGATACAAAAAATCAAATTTTCATTGCGTGCTGGGGAAAAAATTCAGCTTCAAGGTGCAAATGGGGTTGGTAAATCAACTTTATTAAAAATGATTGCACACCATCAAACTCAGGAAATCTTCTTGAATGGTGCTTGCCTATATCTAGATCAGAACTTTAGTGTGTTAAAGGATGATCTCACTGTGATTGAAAACTTAGCTATGTTTAATCCTCAAATCGCTGATGTTGAATGGCGAAAGCTTTTAGGGCAATTGCGTATTCGCCGTGAAAAAGCGCTACTCAAGCTGGGGCAACTAAGTGGTGGAGAAAAGCTTAAAGTTGCATTATTAGCCATCAGTCAAGCAGCTAATGGTGTTGATTTACTCTTGCTGGATGAACCTGAAAATCATCTAGATATTGAATCTAGAACACTCCTAGCGCAAGCTATCGAGCAATTTAAAGGTGCTGTTATTTTGGTTTCACATGATGCATTCTTTGTTGAAGAATGCGGAATAAATGAGGCATACCTACTTTGTTAATAATGTAAACGAATATTAAAATATTTATCGATCTTATCAGGAAATGACAAATTCTCTGCCAATGAATTAAAGTATATTCGTTCTGGCTTATCATGAGAGTTTGTCATTATATTTATGCTTAAACATTTATTGTTTTTGAGTTGCTTCAGCAAATCCGAGAATATAACCATTTGGGTCTTTTAAGTAAAATTCTTGCATTCCATAGCACGCTGTTTTTAATTCAGTAAGTTCAAGATTAGAGATATTTTCAATCGTTTTAATAACATATTCAGTTGCGGAAATCTCATGAACAGTCATAACGCCTAAACGATAGCTTTCAATATCCTCAGCTTTGGTTATGGTCTGTCCAGTAGATATATTAAATATTAAATTGTCATGAAAAAGTTCATCAAGCACATCAATATCTGCGTTTTTCATTGCTTCTAAAAGCTTATTTTCAAAATAAAGAACCAGCTCATCTGATGCCATCACTTGTCCTCTTCACCTATGAGCTCAAATGATAATTTATCAATATCGTTGTTTTTTGCATGAAACGCAGAAAGATTAGATAAAACAATCACAGCACTCTGATCTTTAACATTGATGACCATAGAAGATGAATATCCACCTGTTCCACCATTATGCCAAATTACATCTTTGCCATTAGGTGATTTTAATAAATGCCAAGCTAAACCAATTTTTAAATCTTTATTTATATTAAAAGTCGGTGTACGTGTTAAAGCTAATGCCGTATTTTTAGCGTCAAATTGTGCCTGAGCAAATTTTGCTAAATCTTCTGTGGTTGAGAGTATTCCCCCTGCACCAAATAAAACGTCAAAGTCCCAATTCGGTACTATTTGTCCCTCAGCATTCTGACCTTTGACCAACCGATCAGCTAGATTATTTGAGTTTACAAATGAATTTTTCATTTGATATTGATCAAAAATTTTCTGCTGTAAAAGTGTCTGAAAACTAGTTCCTTGTGATTGTCCAAGTGTATAACCGAGTAGTCCTGCACCTAAATTTGAATAAGCATATTTTTTTTGTGCTGTATTTTCGATTGCTAAGGAATCTTGAAGATAATGTTTAATCTGATTTTGACCGTAATCTTTATAAGGATTGTTTTGATTAGATAAATCTAGATTATCAGGTAAGCGTGGTAAACCAGAAGTATGGTTGGCTAAGTCTTTAAAATTCAGTTGAATGTTATTTTTAAATTTTAAAGTTGGATAAAACGAATTGATTTCATCGGTTAATTTAATTTTACCTTCATTAACCAGAGCAGCTAAAACAGTTGAGGTAAAGACTTTTGTGATAGACCCTATTTCAAATACTTTATTACGATTTTCAATCTCTTGAAGCTTATCATTAGCTTTAATTACGCCATAATATTTGACCTTATCCTTTGCAATGACTGCAATTGAAAGTTGAGTATTATTCGGAAAATTTTGTACATTGGTAAAGATGATCTCAGAAATCTCTTTAGGATACGTACTCAGTGCATTCACTGTATTGCTTTTTATCACTTTTTGTACTTCATTCGGTTTAAAAAGTAGTCCACTGATGTGATTCTGACGATCAAGCGAAATTTTCACAGTGAACTCCATTTTTTCAGACTTGGTTTTATAAATTGCATAGTCACCTTGCTGCTCATTGAGAAACGCTGTGCTTTCAATTTTTCCCGCTTTGGCTTTCAATCCTGAAAAAAATTGTTTTGTTTTTTCAAGCGGCAGTGCTTGTTGCATTTCAGCAGAAAAATCATTAAAAATTTTGTCATATTGATCGGCATTATAGTTGTTTATAAGCTTATCCATGACAATTTTATAATTTTCATTTTGTGCGAATAGTGAGGTTGAAACCATAATTAAAAATAAGGTTAAAATAAGCCTTTTCATAGTGAGTAATAATAATAGTGAATTATTTGAGATTAGATAAACTGATTAAAATATAGCAAATAATTTTATTTAAGCAAGTGATGTATGATTATTCAATAATAATATTTTATTTTAATTATATATAGATAGAGCATGATGTCTGTGTATTTAAAGTGAAATTGATAATATATTATGATTGAATAAATATTAAAAATGGTTGAATAAACTAGTCTTTATTCAACCATAGCTTAATTAAGCTTTTGTAACTAACCACAAGTTGCTTGAGTGATTTTCTTGGTCATTGGATCTACAGTTACAGTGACTCGTTCTGCACGATAATCCATTGTTACACCTTGATTCGGTGCAACTTTACGCACCATCGTAGCTTGTGTGAGCTGTTTAATTTTTGCTTCAGACATATCATTTTGACCAATCAATTGCGTCGCACGCTCAGCAACACATGTTGTTTGGGTATTTTGTGCTGATTGATCTTGAGCAGCATTCGTCTGAATTGAAGAACATGCTGAAATTGCTAAACTTGCAATACCCAAACTTAAAATAGCGACATTTTTCATAAAGTGGCTTACCCTGAATTTTTACTATAAAAAGATACTTTATCAAAAAATGATAAGCTTAGAATATTTTTATATAAAACTCATACATTTATCTACCAAATAAAAACCAGTAATACATGATGTATTACTGGTTGTTTATATTCCAAGCGATTTAATACTTATTAGAAGTTAATCACAGTACGGATTGATTTACCTTCATGCATTAAATCGAATGCTTCATTAATACTTTCCAATCCCATGGTATGCGTAACAAATGGTGCAAGTTGAATTTCCCCTTTCATTGCATCTTCAACCATACCAGGAAGTTGGGTACGTCCTTTAACACCACCAAATGCAGTACCTTTCCACGTACGACCAGTCACAAGTTGGAAAGGACGAGTAGAAATTTCTTGACCTGCACCAGCAACACCAATAATTACAGATTGTCCCCAACCACGATGTGCACATTCAAGTGCTGAACGCATAACATTGACATTACCAATGCATTCAAAAGAATGGTCAACACCCCATCCCGTCATTTCAACAATCACTTCTTGTACTGGTTTGCTGTAATCTTTTGGATTGACAAAATCTGTCGCACCGAATTCTTCTGCAAGTTTAAATTTGTCAGGGTTGGTATCCACCACAATAATACGCCCAGCTTTTGCTTGACGAGCACCCTGAACAACAGCGAGGCCAATTCCTCCTAAGCCAAACACTGCAACTGAATCACCTTGTTGTACTTTTGCTGTGTTATGGACAGCACCAATACCCGTAGTTACACCACAGCCTAATAGACAGACATGCTCTGGATTTGCCTCAGGATTGATTTTGGCCAAAGAGACTTCAGCGACAACCGTATATTCACTGAAAGTTGAACATCCCATATAGTGGTAAATAGGTTCACCATTATATGAAAAGCGTGTTGTTCCATCAGGCATAACACCTTTCCCTTGTGTCGCTCGTACTGCGGTACACAAGTTGGTTTTTCCTGATTTACAGAATAAACATTCACCACATTCTGCTGTATATAACGGGATCACATGATCACCTGGTTTAACCGATGTCACACCTTCACCAACTTCGACAACTATACCCGCACCTTCGTGTCCCAAAACCGCTGGAAATACGCCTTCAGGATCATCACCCGACAAAGTAAAAGCATCAGTATGGCAAACACCACTGTGCGTGATTTTAACCAAGACTTCACCTTTTTGCGGTGGAGCAACATCGATTTCGACAATTTCTAGTGGCTTTCCTGGACCAAATGCAACTGCTGCACGTGATTTCATCGCTAAATTTCCTTATGGGGTTAGGTTTTTAACAGTTGGACTACAGTAACCTTTTTCACTTTACAGATTCAACCATTAACTTGATGATATGATTTAGTAAAATTTAAACCCTCATGTAAAAATGAATAATTCTAAGACTTCAATTGTCTTCGTCATGCTGGCTTTTTCAATCACTGGATGTAGTCTCCCCATGAATCAATCACAACAAGAACAACATAGCCAAGTATATCAAGATCATTGGATCAAAGAACCGCAAGCAAAAAATATGCTGACACAAGGTTTAACGGCATATTTGGCAATGAACGATGCTTTTCAAAGCATTGCGTCACGCATACATCTGATTAGAAAAGCAAAATATACCCTTGATTTACAATATTACATTTGGGCCGATGATTTTATCGGCAATTTGATGTTACATGAATTGCTCAAGGCTGCGGATCGAGGGGTCAAAGTCCGCTTATTGATCGATGATCAAAATGGAACAAAAATAGATCGCCAATTGAGTGCACTCATGACGCATCCTAATATCTCAATAAAACTTTATAACCCCTATAAATTCAGACACTTTCGAGTGATGGATTATATTTTCAGAATGCAACGTATCAATCATCGTATGCACAACAAATTGATTATTGCTGATGGTGCAATCGCTGTAACGGGTGGACGTAATATTAGCAGTGAATATTTTGATGCCAGTGAATCCTTTCAATTTACTGATATGGATATTTTGTTTTTTGGTAAAGCAGTCAATCGTGCCAATGAAGTATTTACAGAATTTTGGAATTTTGAACTCAGCTATCCGATTGAGCAATTCATTCATCAAGGGTCAACTCAAGACTTAATCGCCTTAAGAAAAAGTTTTGAAAAGCTTGAACAGGCTGAACACTCTACAGATGAAAAAGTAAATTTAGAGCAGAAAGAACTTGCCAATGAGTTGAATCAAAACAAAATCAATTGGGCTTATGCTGATTTTTTGGCAGATTCTCCAAAGAAAAGTCTAGGTAAAGCACAAGGTAATGAATTAATCTCACATCAAATTCATCAGCATCTCGGCGATCCAAAGCAAGAAATGGATTTAATCGCTGCCTATTTTGTTCCCACACAAAGTGGGGTGAATTTTATCAACCAATTTCCCAAACAAAATGTCAATGTCAGGATACTAACCAATTCCTTTGTGGCTAATGACGTTGCTTTAGTTCATGCTTTTTATCAAAAATATCGTGTTGATCTATTGAAAAGTGGTGCGAAACTATATGAGTTTAAACCCTATATAGAGCGTAAACGCCGTACATGGTACGAAGTGGTGACAGGCAATATCATTCCCAAAAAAGGGAAAAATAAATCCAGCCTGCATGCAAAATTTATCAATATTGACGACAAAGTATTTATTGGTTCATTTAACTTAGATCCTCGGTCATTCAATATCAATACCGAAGTTGGACTCGTTGTAAAATCAGATCCATTACAAGAACAAATTTCCAACTTACTTGACCGAACTTTACTCACTGTTGCTTATGAACTCAGACTCAACCCACAAGGGAAATTAGTTTGGTTAGATCACCAATCAGATGGAAAAATTATAGAACATTATGCTGACCCTGAAACCACCAAGTTCCAAAGGTTTATGATGTATAGCGTTTCATATTTATCACTTGAATGGATGATGTAGTATCATTGTAATGACAATGTCTCTATATCATACGTATAAGTGTTGTATTTATTATAAATAACACTCAAATAAACACAGTCCTTTAAGTTCTTTCACTAACTCGATATCACTATATCCTGCTTGCTTAATACTCTGAAAATGCTCATGTTTTGACATAAAAAGTTCATTGTTTTGCATCGCATCTGGCGCAAAAATATGGTCACAAATGAGGTAAATCGCATCTTGTTTTAATAGTTTTTTGATTTGCTGATGAAACTGATTGGCATAGGCTTTGTGCCGTAATTCGTGTAATGCTTGATGAATAATAATCGCATCATATTTTGTCAGTGAATCTAGCCAGTCCTCTTGTTTGAAATCTGCAATTAAATATTGTGTTCTCACTAACTCATTCGCAGATAACTTACTTTTAGAGAGCTCATGCATCACTTCTGAAAAATCCAATGCCGTATACAAAATATTTGGACAGTTGCTTAATAAATGCTTTGCAAGGAAACCGGGTCCAGAGCCAATTTCTAAAACTTGATAGGCTTCATTGTGTAAATCATTATGCTGTTTTTCTTTATATAAATTTTGAATGAGATTGACATAATAATCAAAAAACTCATATCGCCAAGGACGTTTTTGATTGGCTTCTTCAGCCCATTGCAAAGCATCTTGTGGATCTCTTAAATCAATAGCGCTGGAGACTTCCTGAACATTCATTGTCCGTATTTCCTTTAAAACAAACAGCAATTGTGTTTTATTTAGACATATTTTTAAGCAATTAGGAAAATGATTCGCGATAAGTTTGTAATAGTTCTTATCTAAAGTATTGGAAATTTTCAATAATTAATATATTTATCATCATTCCAAGTTTTACTAAATATGAGTGATCTCATTAATCCATCGCGCCATTGATAATTTTAGGGCTTTGCCTAGATTCCGCTTTGAGTTGCTGCATGACCATCTGTAAAACATCAAAACTTTTTTTATCTACGCATTGAGCAACATTAAAACGCATAAATTGCCCTGCTTCATCTGCTTGGCTAAAAGAATTTCCTGGGGCTAAAATGACTCCATGTTTCAAACATAATTTCGTAAGTTCGCCTGCCTGTATGCCTTTAGGCAAAATACACCATAAAAAAATTCCCGCTGTTGGAATGATCCATGGTTCAATTCCTAATAGTTCTAATTTTTGAATTGTGTCATTACTCAATTTCACTAATTGTTTTTTTAACCAGTCCAAATGCTTTGTGTAACTGCTATCCATTAATGCTTGATAGATGATTTCTGCATTTAAATGACCATGACTAAAGTTTGTTGCTATCCTGAGATCGATCAAGTCGTCTATCAGTTTTGGATCAGCAATAATATAGCCGCAACGTACTGCTGCTGATAAGGTTTTAGTAAAACTGCCAATTTGAATTACATGCTTAAAACCTGCGAATGAAGCATAACGTGGTGCAGGTGTATATTCAAAATCGGCAAAAATTTCATCTTCGATAATCAGTAAATCCGTTTGTTCAACCAGTTTTGAAATTTGATAAGCAGTCTGTAAGGAAATCGTAGCGCCAGTTGGGTTGTGTATACCTGAATTGGTGAGATAAATTTTTGGCTTTAAATTCAATGCCTGTGCAAATTTTTCGATATCTGGACCATGTTCAGTAAATGGAATAGAAACAGCCTTAAGATGATGTGCTTTAATCAAAGCACGGAAGTTAAAATAACAAGGATCATCAATTAAAATCACATCACCCGCAGTCAATAAATGCCTGAAAATAAGATCAATAGATTGAGTCGCTGAATCTGTAATAAGCACCTGATTAAGTTGAAATCTCAATTGGTAAAGTTCTTTTTTTCTAGCAATGAATTGGCGTAAGCCTATATGACCATGAGGTGGCGCATAATCGATCAACATTGCTGTTTCTGATTTTGCTGCATTTTTTAAAGCTTTGCGCATCGTCTGCTCAGGCATCCAACTGCTCGGTAACCAACCACAACCGGGTTTAAGTACATCGGCTTTTGCTTCAAGTGATTGTCTTGAAATCCATAAAGGATCTATTTCTCGCTGATATTGTGTTTCACTCTCAATGACTGGAATGAATTCTGTTTTACCTAATACATAATAACCTGAGCCAAGACGAGACTCTAAAACACCTTCTGCGACCAGCCGAGCATATGCTTCTACAATGGTCGAAATAGAACAGCTTAATTGATTGGCAAGTTGTCGCACTGAAGGCAAGCGTGATCCAGCAATCAAACTTTTATTTGAAATTTGTGCTTTGATGAATTGAATTGTTTGTTCTATTTTAGTTTTTGCCATTATAAAAATGCCATCATTCACTGTATTTCAATAAAATTGTACTGCTTTTACTAGCATAACAGTTTTTTAAAATTGTAATGCAGTGTATATGGGCATATTCCATAAATCATCGTTAAATCAGAATAAATTTATTGAGTGATTGATGATGGATAAAACGAATATTGGTTGGATCAATGGTTTTATTGGTGTTGCAATATTTGCAGGTTCGTTACCTGCAACACGTGTTGCAGTGATGGGATTTAGCCCAGAATTTTTAACGACTGCCCGTGCTGCAATTGCTGGTGTTATTGGTTTACTGTGCTTGTTACTTTTGCGTCAAACCAAACCCAATTTTGTTCAATTTAAATCGTTAATCATTGTTGCCTTCGGTGTGGTGATTGGATTTCCTCTATTCACGGCTTTGGCGCTGCAAACAGTATCCTCAGCGCATGCGATTGTCTTTGTCGGTCTACTGCCCTTATCTACAGCGATATTTGCTGTAATACGTGGCAGTGAAAGACCAGCTCTGCAATTCTGGATATTTGCACTAATCGGTAGTGCGATTGTGATTGGGTTTATGTTTTATGAGAACCGTAATCTAAGCTTTAGTTTGGGCGATCTCTATATGTTGGCATCTATTATTGTATGTGGGTTAGGCTATGCCGAAGGTGGAAAACTTTCTAGAGAGTTAGGTGGATGGCAAGTTATTTGTTGGGCTCTGGTGGTGTCTTTACCACTCATGCTCATTGGTAGTTTCTATTATTTTCCACATACTTTTGACAATGTGCATTGGCCAGAAACGCTTGGATTAATCTATGTCTCACTGTTTAGCATGCTGATTGGTTTTATATTTTGGTATAAAGGATTGGCACTTGGGGGAATAGCTTCAGTTGGACAGATTCAACTGGTACAGCCTTTTATTGGTTTATTGCTTTCAGCTTTTCTGTTAGGTGAACATGTGAGTCTAGCAATGATCTTGGTTTGTTTTGCTGTTGTATTATGTGTAGCGATGGCAAAAAAATTCGCATAACAATTTTCATCATAGGTTTAAGCTGACTCATTTGATCCAATCAGCTTAAACTTCTGCGTAATCAGCACGCTAAAGTGAATGATCAGTTTCTTTTAAAAAACTACAATAGAGTCGCAAAACCATCTCATTTCAATTTATCCAAAAAGACCAACTTTGATTTTAAAACTTTCCTAAAGTAAGCCTATTTCTTTAAATAAGCTTTTATAGGCTTCAGCTTTTTTATCTAACGCTAAAGGATAAGCTCTGGATGAAGACGGCATTCGGTATAAATTTAATTCTCTTTCTAAGTATCGTGCTTTTGAAGATTGCCCAATCTGAGGTTTTTCAGTTCCTTGAGGCATTGATAACATCAAAGTATCTGTTGCTTTATCGCCTGTGGTCATAATACTTTTACATTCAGGAATATTTTCCAAAAGTTGAGATAAATCTGTTGGTGTTTCGATCTGTAGGAACTTATCCGAAGCATTGCCTTTCAAACGAATAACTTGATAAGCTGTATCAAAAATTGCAATGCCTTTTTCCATTAAAAAACTGCGGATCACAGCTTCTCTAAAGTTTTTTTTGGGTAAATCTAAAAAGTGATCTTTATTCTCAAAGAAAATCAAACCGAAAATCCGCCACATATCATTTTGATAGTTCGGATAGTAAAAATCCATTTTCCAACGTTCTTTTGGCGGTGGAAAGCTACCGAGCATCAATAGCTTTGCGTTTGAAGGTAGAAAAGGTTTAAGTGGATGGGTTTCTATTAATAATTCAGACATTTATAAATAAGAAATAATTTAAGGATTCTGCTGTGATCTTAACATTATTACTTGCTCAGCCCCTAATTATATACGTCATCACATTGCTTTAAGAACATCTCGAATTTAAACAATTCAGGATCCTGCTTACTCCCCAAAATTTGAATTACTTTGAATCCTTCTGCCTGTTTAAAAACGCGACTTGAACCTATGTCATCGTTACAAGCACCCCATTTAAGCCTAGATTGGATTTCATCAGAGTGAAACCTAGGGATAAACTGTATTGAATCATCATCAACTTCCATATAAGTAATCAAATTTCGTCCTTCTATTCGAATCTTCTTTAATTCAACATGTTTGTTGATTCTATAAGGTAGACCTTGATTGGCTTGTTTTAAAAATACTTGATGCAGATAGTCATCAAAAGCCTGATTATCTACAATTTTATAATCTTGGTTGATAATACCCGCATTTAATAATAAAGCTTCAAGAGCGTCTATTGACTCAAATTCCGTTTTTGAACCATCGGCGCCAGCATAAACATTTACACTTAACAGTAATGTAATTAGGAGTAAAAACAATCTCATATGTATCTATCTTTATTTAATAAAACAACTTAATTAATTGTTATACATATCCAATAAAACCACCCGTAGGTGGTTTAAATACACAATAAAGCTCAATAACCATTTGCTTTGAGCTTGGCTCTGATAGGTTCAGATTGCTCCTTAACCATATCTTTGGCTTCATCCGTTATTTCAACACCCATTTCTTGTAAAATTAACAATGCAAATTCCGAAGCACTTTCAGCAAAGTCTTTGTTATCAATTAACATTTTAGATAATGTTGTGCTCTTTGGAAAATCAGGAAAAAACTCAACAAAATCCTTTTTATCTTCTACCCCTAAATAAATAAATCTTCGCCAATCATTGGTTTTAATGTCACGTACAAAAATAACATCTGCTTCAGTCAACATCTTCTTTTTAAACATTTCATCATGAGAGCGCATTGGAACCACACAAACTTCTTCGATGCTAGAAATATAATTTAACTTTGGTTTTAGAAATGAGGCATCTATATTTTTATAAGATTGGTCTTTAGCTAAATCCTGTTGAATTTGAATATCTTCTCTATATTTAGCATCACTGATCCACTCACCAGATGAAAAAGTTTGTCCAGGGTGTTTCGGTTTAAGTTTACGATCATACTCAATCTGATCGTAATAATGGATCACATCATCAAGAGAGCCATTTTTTAAGATTTCTATTTCTTCATCACCTTGCTTATTAAAAATCTCGTAGCTTTTTTCGCATTGTAAATTTTCTGCAAATGAAACACTTGATGCAAAAGTTGTTAAAGCAATCATCAATAATTTTTTCATGAGTATCCCCCTTGATCTTTTGAGGAATAAGATACGCATAATTAACGCAAAAATAAACTTTTGCTTAGAAATTTCTTCACGAA
The DNA here is from genome assembly GCA_009912575.1 of Acinetobacter bereziniae. GTDB lineage: Bacteria > Pseudomonadota > Gammaproteobacteria > Pseudomonadales > Moraxellaceae > Acinetobacter > Acinetobacter bereziniae_A. The sequence goes on along the minus strand of WNDP01000015.1, from coordinate 26,887 downwards.
TGATGCTTTAGAGTGAAATTTAACCTCAAATAAATCAAGTCAATTTAGCTCGTCATGCCCTCATAATATGAAATTTCCAATAATATAATCAAAACACTTGAATTTGTAACAAATTCAAGTTATGGTAATAAAAATCATTGCACAAATTGGTAAATTATTTAATAGTTAAGTTTTTAAAGAATTGTCGAAAGACAAGTTAACTGAATATTTATCAATAATTTTTTATTAACATTAAAAATCAATTTCTTATGAACAGTAAACTCGTTACCGCACTATTGATGATCTTCGTTCTTTCCGCTTGTAGCAAAGAGCCTGATCAAAATATGTCTAAGCAAACAGATCGCCCTACTGTGACTGCACAATTTGAACAATCAGATGAAATGATTAGTAAATATCTTGATCAACTGGATGATCCAAATACTACATTAGATGATAAAACAAGAATTGTATGTGTAGACTATCCGAAGGAATACAAAACAAATTACATGCCAAGCTTACTCAAACTAAACCCAGAGAACTATACAGAAGCGAAATTGCTTTCAGATTTAGACATTGCTTTAAGTTATTATAAGGAAAAAGAAAATATTCAATGTCCTTAATTTCTTCGACTTTTTAAGCAACCAGTGATTTGAATTTGCTAAAAATGTATTTAGAAACCTCTTTTGCCCAAAGTTGATAGATATCTTGACTTGGATGGAATCCATCACTCGCCATTTGCAAATTCAATGTCTTGAAATGAGCTAAGTCAAAATGAATCAATTTATATTTTTTATTATTTTCAATAAATTGGGCTAATTTCTTATTCATTGCACCTGAATATTCTCCAAACAACCACGCCAACGGATTTGGCAATGCAGGAAACAAATTCATCGGTGGTACGCCTGTAACTAAAATCAATTGTGGCGCAAATTTAGACTCAATAGTGGTATAAAACTGTTTTTGTTGTTGTATCCATTTTTGTGGTGAAACTAGTTTTGTGACGTCATTTACGCCAACAGATGTAATCACAACATCAAATTGTTGGTTTGATAATTGTTGAGTTCTCTGCAAAACTTGTAAAGTATTATCACCTGTCTTTGCTTCGAGCTGATAAGTTACTTCAAAATCAGTACAGAGTTCAGTTAAAATTGATCCCAGTAATGCTTGTTGTTGATTTTCCACACCAACACCTGCGGCAGCAGAGTCACCTAGAATTAAAACAGACAAAGACTGACCTTTACCCAAAACGCCGTTACGAGGCCCTTTAGCTTCAGGCAATTTTGGTGTATTTTTTTTAACCTGATAACCTTGAATGATTAAAGCAGGTACCAATACTAATGTTGAAGCTTTTAAAAACATCACAATACCCACAAAAATCAATAAATTTAAAATCGATCATAGCCAAATTTAATTTAAGCCGATCTCTAGATCCTAGCTTAGTTCAAAATTAAATTAAAATGCTCTCATTCTGATGACTTAAACGTTTTGTTTAGGCGATAAATGCAAAAGACCCTTACGGGTCTTTTATAAAGTAAATACGAATCAAAATTTAAAAATAAACTGAATCAACCTAATTTATTCACCAATTTTAATGGCAATACTTTCATTGCGAGTCCTATAGGTAACCATGGCCATTGTGGGACATAAGCTTTAACAGGCTGTTTCTCAATTGCTTTAACCAGTAAATGCGATCCTGTTTCAACATCAACTTCAAAAGGTAGTTTTTTTGCACCTTCGTTGATTTCAGTACGAATATAACCTGGGAAAATCGTAGAGACTTTGATTTTGGTATCAATTAATTCAGCACGAATTCCTTCTGCTAAAGCCGCAACCCCCGCTTTGCTGGCACCGTATGCTGTCAAGTGTTTAGGCATGCCACGGAGAGCACTCATCGAAGAAATGACCACCAAATGTCCGAACTTCTGTTCACGAAAAATTTCAACCGCTGCCTCGCATTGTGCTAAAGCTGAAATAAAATTAGTTTCAACTGTAGCTCGGTTAATTTCAAATTTTCCATTTCCAATACGTCGTCCTTCACCAACACCCGCATTGACAATAATTCGATCTAGCGCACCAAAATCTTGTTTAAACTCACGAAATACTTGAAAGACTTGTTCATAATTGGTCACATCTAATGTTTTGGTGATGACTTGAACACCATATTTAGATTCCAACTCTTGCTTTAAACTTTCAAGTCTTTCTAAGCGACGTGCACAAATTGCTAAGTTATAACCTTTTTGAGCAAATTCTCGTGCCATTCCTGCACCGATTCCCGAACTTGCGCCAGTGATTAAAATCGTTTTTGCCATGATAAATTCCTTGAATAATTTTTATACTTCTAAAACTAGGATTAAATCCACGTCAACAACTGTGGATCTTCAACATTAATAAAATGATGTTCATTTAAACTAAGCAATTGAGGTTCATTCCCGACCAAACGTAATGTGGTCAGACTGGTATTGGCAATTGCCCAATTGAGTGCAAAGGTTTTGTTCGGATTTAGTTCCAAAAGTTTACCTGCAACAACAGAAATAACACCACCAGAGGTAAATACAATTGCATAACGGGGTTTGGTTTTAACTAAATCATCGCATAATTTTTGTAGAGCATTTTCTACCCGCTCTTTAAAATCTGGCCATGATTCATCATATTCATGATGATATTCTCCACCCGTCCAACGGTCGATCGCCCCTTCAAAAATCTTTGCTAAATAAGCACGAGGACTTTTTTCTTTAGCCACATCTTGTTTAAGTAGATGGGGCTCATTGAAACGTGGGTCATATTGGGCAAAAACCTGTTGATGATTAAATTCATTCCAATTGTGATCAGTCACAACAGGCACATCAGTAAAACTTTCTGCTAAAGCAAAATGAGCAGTTTGTTGATGTCTTTGCATGGAACCTGCAACCACATAAGGTTCCTCTTTCAAGATTTTATCGAAATATTGACCCAATAGTTTTGCTTGTAATTCACCATTTGGAGATAATTTATCGTAGCTTTCTGCACCAAATGACGCTTGCCCATGGCGGACCAGATAGATTGTGGTCATTTTCCTAAAATTTCCTTGAATTTTTCAATGTATTTCTGTGCAACTTCATTGGCTTCAATTTTCTGTAGACCAATCAATTTTAAAGCACGGATATGTAAAGCATGGATCACAATCCAAAAATCTTTGAACGCTGGGTTATCTGTCTGTTTATGGTAATAACGATAATAAATTTGCTGCGCAATGACTGCTAAACGGAAGATACCAAAGACTTCGTAGAATGCCCAATTTTCAGGTTTAAGGCCTGTTTTTTCTAAATAATATTCGACCACTTCTTTGCGGTTAAACATACCTTTAAGATGAGTTGGTTGTCTTCGAGTGGATTTAAAAATTTGATTGTCAGTATCTTTAACCCAGTAGGCCAATGCGGAACCCAAGTCCATTAAAGGATCACCAATGGTTGCCATTTCCCAATCCAAAACACCAATAACTTGAGTTGGATCATTTGGATCAAGAATAACGTTATCAAAACGCCAATCATTGTGAATCACACAACTGGTCGAATCATCAGGGATATTTTCATTTAACCATTTGCGAACAAATTTAAAACTTGGCACATTGATCGTATGAGCTCTTTCATAACGACCATCCTAGCCTTCGACCTGACGACGACAGTAACCATCACCTTTTCCGAGCTTTTCCAATTCAGTGCCTTTATACGGAACTTGATGTAGTTCAATCAGTTTGTCTAAAACATTGACACACAATTGTTGAACTTGTTGTTCATTGAAATTCAGTTCAGGTGGGAGTTTGGCTCTGGGAATAATACCTTCAATGTGTTTCATGACATAGAAGTCGCATCCGATAACAGATTCATCTTGGCAAAGTGCGACCATTTCAGGCAAAACAGGATAATAAGGTGCAAGCCATTTCTGTACCTGGTATTCACGTGCCATATCATGTGCAGATTTTGCTTTTGTTCCCTTCGGTGGACGACGTAAAATTAAATCAGCATTTGCATACTTTAAGCGATAAGTCCAATTGGAGGCGCCACCAGAATATTGAGTCACCTCAACAGGCTCAATAATTTCAGAGCCATTCTCAATCAGCCAATTGCCAACTGCACGAATGTCTAGTTCTTCACCTTCTCGTACTTTTCCACCAACATCAATAACTGACATGCTTTTTCCCTGAATCTTCTATATTTTAAACTGCAAATCTTTAATTAATAAGCCAACTTGAATCGATGTACTGACCGCTTTATGTATAACATTTTTAAGATAAAACAATCAGCTTTCAATCGTTAAACTGTTACTTTTTCTTAGAACCATATCCTCGTTTTTTTAATTCTAATTTTGCAATCATTCCTTTATGGACTTCATCAGGGCCATCAGCTAAACGTAAGCTACGTGCTTGGGCAAAAAAGCCTGTTAATGGTGTGTCTCGAGAAACTCCCATACCACCATGAATCTGGATGGCCATGTCCACCACTTTTTCAAGAACGGAAGGTGCAACTACTTTAATGGCCGAAATTTCAGTGAGTGCAGCCATATTACCTTGAGTATCCATTTTATAAGCTGCGTATAAAGTTAAAAGTCGAGCCTGATCTATAGCCACTCGTGCTTCTGCAACACGTTCTAGATTTCCACCCAGTTTTAAAATTTCTTTACCAAAGGCGCTGCGATTCATCCCACGATCGATCATCAATTCAAGTGATTTTTCAGCAGCACCAATACAACGCATACAATGATGAATACGACCAGGGCCTAAACGACCTTGTGCAATTTCGAAACCTTGCCCCGCTCCGCCAATAAAATGACTGACAGGCACACGAACATTGTTGAAACTAATTTCACCGTGTCCATGTGGAGCATCATAGTCACCAAATACAGGTAACATACGTTCTATCTTCACACCTTGTGTGTCCACTGGAACCAGAACCATTGAGTGTTGATGATGACGGTCTTTATTTACATCAGGCGTATGCGCCATAAAAATAATAATTTTTGCATTTGGGTCACCTAAACCTGAAGACCACCATTTGCGACCATTTAAAACAATTTCATCACCATCGACCACAGCAGTAGCTTGCATATTGGTGGCATCAGAGGAAGCAACTGCAGGTTCTGTCATACAAAAAACTGAACGAATTTTTCCTTCCAATAAGGGTTGGAGCCATTGTTGCTTTTGTAGTTCTGAACCATAACGCCAAAGCACTTCCATATTGCCACTATCAGGAGCATTACAATTAAAAACGGTAGGTGCAATTAAACTACGCCCCGTCAATTCAGCAATATGGGCATATTCCTGCACAGATAAGCCAGCGCCTAGTTCTGAGTCTGGTAAAAACATGTTCCAAAGCCCAGCATTTTTCGCTTTATTTTTGAGTAACTCAAGTTGTGTGGGCCACTGCCACTTTGTCCAATCACCACCTTGATTTAGATGATGAACTTCATTCCAAAATTCTGTTTCTACAGGTTCAATTTCATTTTGAATAAACGTTTTGGTACGTTCTACATATTGTTGTGCACGCGTTGAAAGTTCAAACATTTTTCTCTTCCTGTAAAAATTTTGATCAATTTTTAGATAACGACCCTTTACTTTACATTAGCTGAAAATCTATTATGAACAAAATGATTTAATTCAATATCTGACTATGAATATGATTCATAATAATGAGCATTTAGACATATCAATTTTTAATCGAATTGATATTAATTTATATCCGCTTTTCATTACTATCTATGAGCAAAAGAGCATTTCTAAAGCAGCAAAAATTTTGTGTATTACTCAATCTGCTGCGAGTCATGCCCTACAGAGATTGAGACAACATTTACAAGATGATTTATTTGTTCGTGCAGGCACTAAAATGTTACCTACACCATTTGCTGAACAGATTTATCCATCCGTACAAAATGCTTTATTTGCATTTCAAAATATTTCAAAACAAAAGCAACAGTTTGATCCTAATTCAATACAAACATTAAAAGTTGCTGTGCATGATGAAATTGAACCTATTATTTTTCCTCAGTTAATTCAGCATTTTCAGAAATTAAATTTAAATATTCAATTTCTAAGTAGCAAACTAGATCGTAAAAATGTGGTTGCTGATTTAGCCACCCAGCAAGTTGATTTTGTGATTGATTTAGAACAAAATTACGCTGAAAAAATTAGTTATCAAAATCTGGTTCAAGATCAATTTGTGATTTGCACTCAACATAAGCAAATTAATCGTGAAATTTATTTTTCATCACCACATATTGGCGTGTCTTCACGCCGTACTGGAGTATTATTAGAAGATCTTTATTTAAGTAAAAAACAGTTTAGTCGGCAAATTTTTTTACGTTGTCAACATTATTCAACTGCCCTGCAAGTTTTAGCACAATATCCCGAAGCGATTTTAACAATTCCAAAGCAAATTTTGTCACACTTATATATTGAAGATTGTATTCATATTTTTGATCTACCTGTTGAGTTACCAGTATTAAATATGGGGATGTATTGGCATCAAGCATTAAATGAAAATTCTCGCCATGCTTTTCTAAGAAATGAAATTTTAAAAATTTTTGCTTAGGCTATTTATATCATTCTACTTGTCGTTCTTTTATTTCTCTTGTTTATCATGATCTTTTAAATTTAAATGACGCCGAAAATTTAAATATTCTTAATAAAAACAACGCATAGGAAACTTATGAATCCTCTTGAAACTCAGACATCAATGTCTCAACCCCATCCAGCTTCATTTTCACCCAACAAAGACAACCCTTTTTCACCAAAAGGTCGTTTCGGTCGACTGTCTTATCTTGCATGGTTATTTATTGTCAGTATGCTCTACTCATGCGTACTGTTCATTATTGCAGGTATTGCGGTCGTTGCTCTTATGCAAACGGGCAGCCAAAATCCAGCTGCCTTATTACAATCTAGCTTAGGCTATTTTGTAATATTCCTTGCAGTCATCGTGGTCATTGCTTTCACAGTCATTAATATCTGTATTGCGATTCGACGTATCCATGACTTAAATAAAAGTGGCTGGCTTTGGTTACTATTCCTCATCCCTATCGTCAATATTATCTTTGGCATATATATGATGTGCGCTAAAGGTACTGAGGGCAATAATAACTATGGTCCACAACGACAAACTGAGCAAACAGAAAAGCTACTTGGTAGTTTATATGCGATTTTCTTAGCTATTTTTATTGTGGCTTATGGTTCTATTGCCGTATGGATGATTTCAATGCCAGGTAGCATGTCAGAAAATATGGAGAGCATGGAAATGACTGAGCATGATAGCTCAAGCTTAGAGCAAGAGCTCGCACAAGCAGCTCAGGAGCTTGAACATAGCAATGATGAAATCGAACAATCGGCTCATGATGCTGAACAAAGCACTGAAGCAGCAAATCAAACTGAAAATGAAGATACTCATTCCAATACACAAGAAGTCAATCAAAGATAATGCTTCCTGAGTATTTAAAAGAGGTCTAATCAAGACCTCTTTTTTATTACTCAATACACCAAGCTTGATCAATATGCCCAAGTAATCTCTGATTCAATGCCTGTTGATGTATTTGCCATTGGCGAATCTCCAGCTGACTCGGTTCACGCTGACCATCGGACTCACTCAAAAATCTTTTAAAACGGTTTTGATAGTGAAAAGCAGAAACATCGCCTGTGATATCAGCACCAATTAAATTGTCTGTACATGCATAAATCAAATTTAGTAAATGCTCTTCTAAAAAGTGCCCTTGATCCCAATTGGTCATCACTACATCTTTGGAAAGCACATCTTTATCTATAGATAAATAAATAGGCAGATGAATGTTTTGTAATTCTGCTAAAAAATCTAACATGAGTTGCTCTGGCTCATCATAGCCATGCCATGCTGAACCTGCTCCGATCCATTTGGCCCACGTTGCGTTTTGCTGAATACTCCAATAATGCAATTTGCCTTTGTACAAGGGTGACCAATGATTTTCCCAAGCATGTTTCAAACTAATATCGTCTGAACTGATACCAATCACATCAATACGAGCAATTTGAGTTAAGCGACTTGCCCAATACACCCACGAACCACAATGTATGCCAAACGGATAGCGCATATTATCGGGATGATTATCACAGACAATTAAATGGATCTTTTTATACGAATCCAAACGCTGCAAAAGAAGCTGGGTGAGATGATGGTAATCACCACTCCCCAACATCACACAACCGAGCTGATTAGGTTGCTGTAACTGCCCAACTAAACTCTTTTCAAGCTGTTCAAATTGTTTCCATCGACAACCGAACCGAATCCGCTCTTGCCAACAGCCAAGATCTATATTTTGTGCTGCAACAGGAATGCCCGCAGAATTATCAAAATTTAGAACAACATGTTGTCGATGATTACTCATTATTTTGACTCCTGTATCCTGTCATGCCAATGTGCATCAGCCTCAAATAAATGGCGTAATTTTTTTAGAACAAATCTTAAAACAGGTTGCTTAATCCAAACGAGATGGCGTGTAAAAGTAAATTGAGCACCTAACTGTGCCTTTACTTCAGGATCGGTCCAACCTGCAATATAAAATTTTAATTGGTGTTTTTTGGCATAATCTAGGTTGACAAACCAACTGATAAAATACAGATTATATTCAATAGCTAAGGGGTAGTTTAAACCAATATATTTATCGACAAGATTACCTTGGTACTCAAAGCAAATATTATATCCAACTAAAATTTCGTCTTTCCAATATAAAAAAACTTTGCCAGCATTTTGTCCATCTTGTAAAAGTTCATCAAAAAACTCCGCTGTTAATAAATCAAAATGTATTTCACTCTGGTAATACACATTTAAAAAAAGTGTATATAACTGAGCTCTAAAAGCATGATCGAGAAATTGCACTGCGCCTGTATTAAGGATCTCAACGCGTAAAACATCTAAACTTTTTAATTTACGTTTTAGGTTTTTACGGCGGCTTTTGGAAAGCTTTGACAAATAATCCTCTCGATCTTCAAAATCAATAGGAACATAGGCCAAAGCCTGACCTTCTATTGCTAGAAAACCAGCATGCTCAGCAGCTTCAATAAGAGAATGACTATAGGTATTTTCCTCAGTACTCAACAAAGGAGAATTTATTGGTAAATCTTTAATTATGGTTAAACTCTGGTTTTTGACATAAGGCTTTAACTTTTGTACGAAATGATCGATCTCCAAATGGCTCGTTAAAGGTGTATATTCGGTAACAGTCGTGCCAATAAAACATGTTTTTAGATGCAGTAACCGACCCCAATATTGATAACCAAACGCAGATTCGATCTTCTTCTTTACAGGAATATCCAATGTGGTCAGGAGATTAAAATCCGTAATAAAAAATGGTAAAAGATCATCCGTATGGCGTACTTCAAACGTTTCAGGTGGATGCTGTAAAAAAGCATCCACCAATGAATGAGGTTCCAGTTGATTAAGGTCGGTTTGCATTGTCATTATTGAACCTAAAGCATTACATCTCTTTTTTAGCACGTACTAACAATTGCTCCAAAAGCACCATTGCTTGATCTATTTCAGCACGAGAGATTTCTAAGTTTGGTGCAAATGTAATGACGTTTTTATAATAGCCACCCACATCTAAAACCAGACCACACTTCTCGCCGTGATATTGCAAAGTACCTGAAAGACCAATATCCACCATCTTATCCAGTAATGCTTTATTTGGAGTAAAACCATCTGTTTGGCAAATTTCTGCACGTAGTGCCAAACCTAAACCATCTACATCACCAATTTCTGGGTGACGTTTTTGTAATTCTTTTAAGCCTTCAAGGAAATACGCACCACTCTCCATGATTTGTTTTTCATAGTCTTTTTCAGCTAACATTTTCATCACTTCAAGACCAACCGCAGTACCTAACGGATTTGATGCAAAGGTAGAGTGTGTAGAGCCCACAGGGAAAACTTCTTGGTTAATCATTTCTTCTTTTGCCCAAACGCCTGCAAGCGGATTTAGACCATTGGTCAATGCTTTACCGAAGACCAATACATCTGGAGTGATACCAAAATGCTCAAATGACCATAACTTACCTGTACGGTAAAAGCCCATCTGAATTTCATCTACCACCAATAAAATGCCATGCTCATCTAAAACTTTTTTCAACTCAGGATAAAAATTCATTGGTGGAATGACATAACCACCAGTTCCTTGAATGGTCTCAATATAGAATGCAGCGAATTCACTTTCGCGAACTTTTGGATCCCAAACACCATGATATTCATTTTCGAATAAGCGTTTAAACTCAGCAACAAGCTTTACTGCATATTCTTCAGCAGTCATGCCTTTTGGACGTCTAAATGGATAAGGGAAAGGAATAAATTGCGCACGTTCACCAAAATGACCATAACGACGGCGATAGCGATAGCTAGAGGTAATTGAAGAAGCACCTAAGGTTCGACCATGATAGCCACCTTCAAATGCAAACATGCGACTTTTACCATGACAAAAATTACGCACCAATTTCAATGAGTCTTCAATAGACTGAGAACCGCCCACGTTATAGTGAATACGGCCTTTGACCCCTGTTTTTTTCAACATATCTTCAGCAATCACCTTACTCAATTCAATTTTAGTCGGGTGTAAATATTGGCTGGCAATTTGAGGTAAGGTTTGAATTTGTTGAATCAGCACTTGATCTAAACGTGGATTTTTATAACCAAAGTTTACCGCAGAGTACCACATCTGAAGATCCAAAAAAGGTGTACCCTGATCATTGTAGACATAACTGCCTTTGCAATCTGTAAAAATATTCGGTGGATTGACATAATGAACCGTATCACCATAAGAACAATATTTTGCTTCATCTGCCAAAAGTTGAGCTTCATCTATTGGCTCACATTTAGGCATAGATTGACCTTCTGAAAAAAGATGGTTCTCTTTGATATTCATGTTGTTACCTTTTTGAGCTTTTAATTTTTCCAGTTTTGTATTGCAACAAAATCTGAGTTGAAGGATCGTAAGCAATCAAAATTTATATTTGATGCCTATGGACGGATAGAAATCTGTATGCCTGTCAATCATTGGACTATTGCTTTGTTCCTTTGATAGAAAGTCGACATTTAATGTGCCAAAAGCACTCCAGTGTTTTGAAAACTCATAATCAGTCGCTAGACTCACATATGGATGAATACTAGAACTGGGTTGATACGTTGGAATTCCTGTACGTTGTGTTTCTTCAGGTGTTACGCCAAAATAATATTGGTTATATTTAGCATCATTCCATTGCAGACCTATTTCCGGATAGAACGACCATTTCCCTTGTGTGATTTCTGCTACATAAGATGCTGTTGCCACTGTGCCTTTACTACGAGAAAGCACATCAGTGCCAATTTGAGCTTTAAAACCACCAAAAGGCGTAATTCTCATATAACTGCCTCCTGCCATCACTGACCATTTACGGCGCTCAAGTCCAGCCAATACACCACTTGGATCATAACTATTGCCATCATAAGCAGCGTTGAGACGCAATTCATTGTGCTCATCATTGAGTAAATAAATACCTGCTTCATCGCCTTCTAGATAGAATCGACCATTATCATAGAACCCTGTAGGAAGGACACTCTGATAAGTTCGTTTCCCTTTATAGGGTTGATAATCAATCGTGTAGTTTGCACCAATGCTTAAAGCAGGTTGCTGAGCATCATTTGCATATACATAAGATGAGCTAAGTAAGACACCGATAAGTGGTGTAATTTTCACAATTTTTAAATGATCATTCATAACTGGATCCATTCAGCGCATTTTCGCAATGATTTAAAAAGATCAAATTGCTTAATCAGCGATGTGCGCTCAATATGGATTTGCTTTCTTATGCGAAACTTAAAAAAAAGTAAAATTCCATTAACATTGTTTTGTTTTGTTTTGTTATTCCAAACTTAATTCAAGCAAAATTATGAATTTCAAAATCAATTTCCTTAAAAAGAAAAATTAATATCTTATTGTTTTTTCGATCTTTTATTATTTCAAGTGAATTACATTTAATAACAATAAGCCAATGTCATGTTGTTGCCATTAGTTTTACATAAGATTGAATTAAGAATCGAAATCTAATTTATCTGACAAGTTAAATAAAATAACACTGGTAAAACTGATTATGTTTTTGATTAATCCTCAACAAAATACGAGCTCACAAAACCTTTGGCATATCTTATGTGACTTTGATGAGACGATTAGTTTAACAGATACCACAGACCAGCTTCTTGAAACCTTTGGTCTCGCAGGTTGGCAAGATATTGAAAAACAATGGGAACAAGGTTTAATTGGTTCAAAGCAATGTATGCAGCAACAAATCGCATTGCTACATATGCATCAACAAGCATTTTATCGGTGTTTAGACCAAATCGAAATTGATCAGGGTTTTTTAGATTTAGTGCAGTTGACCACCTTACATAAAATACCGCTGACTATTGTTAGTGATGGTCTCGATCTCGTCATCCACTATATATTATCTAAGTATAATTTAGCGCATCTTCCAATTATTGCGAATCACTTGGTACAAGTGAATGAATATCAATGGCGTCTAGAGTTTCCAAATACCGACTTGGCGTGTAAAAGTGCCAGTGGAACTTGTAAATGCAAAATCGCCCAAAATCATCATCAAGAACATATCATTTTGATTGGAGATGGTCGTTCTGATTTTTGTCTAGCCGAAACGGCAGATTATGTCTTTGCAAAAAAATCGTTGGTTCAACATTGTAAAGAAAAGCAAATTTTACATAGCCCTTTTAAAAAAATCACAGAGATTCACCAACCGTTAGAAAAGTTTCTGAAAAGTGATTTTGAACTTAATTCTACAGTCATGGTGATCGCATGATTAAAGATCACTCTTTTTTTATCCAAGGCAACCGTACCGGCATTTTATTCATCCACGGTTTAACGGGAACCCCAAATGAAATGCGTAGCATCGCTAAACCATGCCAACAAAAGGGCTATAGTGTTATGGCAGCACAATTGGCAGGACATTGCGGGACGATGGAAGACTTAGTCTCTACGCAATGGGAAGATTGGTACACCAGTGTTTGTATAGCAGCAGATGGATTAAAACAACATACTGATGAAATTTTTGTCGTTGGGCTGTCTATGGGTTCATTGCTGGCTTTGAAATATGCTTCAGAACATACTATCGCTGGCGTCGTATGCTATAGCCCAACATTTAAATTTGATGGTTGGAGTATTCCACAGTGGTCTAAAATCCTAGCTCCGATTGTATTGCCTATAGTTTCTCATTTAAATATTTTCAAAGATCATGCATTCGATGAAACTGAACCTTATGGCATTAAGAATGTGCAATTGCGAACACGCATTGTTGAAGCTATGAAAAGTAATGATAGCAGTAAAGCAGGTTTACCTGGCAATCCTTGGCATTCACTTTATCAAATGCAACGCTTATCCAGAAATGTTCGTCAGAATTTAAATAGAATTACTGCGCCAAGCTTATGTTTACATGCCTATAATGATGATATTGCGGATAAGAAAAATAGTCAGCTCATCTATGATAAAGTCTCTGGTCAAAAACAATTAATATGGCTATATGAAAGTTATCATATGATCACGATTGATAATGATCGAAAACAAGTCATTGAAGAATCTCTCAACTTTATCCAACGTCATCGCAAATTTTTCCCCAATTTAAATACTATAGACGAATCATCAACACCAAATTCCCTGTCTTTCCACACTCAACAAGGTGAACTTGCGTGAATTTAACGGTTATTGTCGTTTGGATGATCACCATTGTGATAGACACAATAGGACAATTGGCATTTAAAGCAGCAGCATCGGAAAACACCCAGCATAATGGCATCGCACATTGGAAAGCAATGGCAATGCGCCCATGGATCTGGGTTGGGATCGCAAGTTATATTATAGAATTTATTACTTGGTTGGTTTTTCTGTCACTGGTCCCATTATCTGATGGTGTGATGCTAGGTAGCATCAATATTGTGGTCATACTGATTGCTGGACGCCTATTCTTTAATGAAAAACTAACTCCGAACCGACTGATTGGCGTCATCCTAATCAGCTTAGGGGTTACTGTTGTAGGATTGGGGACATGAGATTATTTTACATCGTGGGTTTTATCATACTGATGTCTTTTGATACTTTAGCCCAAATCAGTTTTAAGTTTGCATCTCTACATGCAATGCCACTAACTTATGATATCGCTTGGTTGAGTAGAATTTTAACGCACTATTGGATCTATGGCGCAATTATTGGTTATATCGGGGCTTTTTTCACATGGATGACTTTGCTTAAACATGCACCTGTCGGCCCAGCTTTTGCTGCATCGCATCTCGAACTGATTAGTGTCACCATCCTCTCTATTTGGTTATTCAATGAACCTTTAACATTGAGTAAGGTGATCGGCGCAACATTCATCTTGGTTGGTGTGCTTTTTCTCGCCAAAGATGAATCTCAGCAAGATATTTTGGATTCGAATACTCCAAAGTAAAGCTAACACTGTAAATTGCAAAATACAGTGTTAAAGGTTCATCAGAAGTCTGATTTTAAATCACTTTAAAAATATGATTCACGATACTTGATTATGAAAAAAGAAATCCCACCAACCAATGGTTTAACAGTCGAGTTTAGTGATCTTTTGAGCTTTAATTCTTCTATGGATTTAGCTACACGGTTAAGCCAGTTACTCAACATCCCAAAACCAGCATTAACTTGCTCAGGTACAGTTGCACTTATTGTTGCTTTACAAACATTGCGAAAAAAACAGCCAAACCGTCAGCAGGTAATCATACCTGCTTGGACTTGCCCTTTAGTTGCTCTGGCGATTGAAAAAATCGGTTTAATCCCGGTTTTATGTGACGTGGAACAAGGCAATTTAAACTTGAATCTTTGCCAATTACAACGACTCACCAATACCAATACATTGGCAATTGTTGTCACTCATTTTGCAGGCTTAGCATATGACTTTAGCTTAGTTCAAGAAATTGCCCAATACTACCAAACCTTTATTATTGAAGATGCAGCTCAATCTATGGGTGCAACTATTTCTCAACAAAGCGTAGGTTTGATCGGAGATATCGCATTTTTTAGCATGGCTTTTGGTAAAGGCCTAAGCAGTGCTGAAGGTGGTGTGCTATTTAGCAGGCACATAGATTTACACCAAGATTTGCTCAACAATGTGCAAACATTGCCTGTGCTTCGATATTGGGAAATAAAACGCTGTTTGGAATTAATAGCCTATAGTTTTTTTATCAGCCCACTGTATTGACATGGTTATATGGAAATCCTTTGCGTAAAGCATTAAACAATCATGATGAAATTACTGCTGTCGGAGATGACTTTGATCTAAACAGTATCCCTGTTCATCGACTTGGAAAATGGCGAAGTCAAGTTGCCATGCGTGCCAGCAAACGCCTACCTGACCATTGGCAACAAGCCCGTACACGTGCAAAAAAACGCATTGCACAATTAAAACTCTTGCCAAATTTGCATGTATTTGATGAATTAGACAATACCCTCGCCACCTTCCCTTTTCTGATTTGCTATGTAGAAAATAAAGTATTCACTCAAAAAATATTAGATCAACTTTGGAAAGAAGGATTAGGGATAACCCAACTTTTTGTACGTTCAATTTCTCATTACCCAGCTTTATCACATATCCAAGCTGACACGCCAAATGCGATACAGTTTGCAGCACAAAGTTTTACCATCAGCAATTCTGTTTGGTTAGATGATCAGCATTTTCAAAAAATCTTTAAAGTTTTAGAAAGCATTCTTACAGCTTAAAAAATGGACTAAAGATATAATGGATTTTAAATATTTCTATTCTCAATAAAAAATGAGGAATTAAATTCCTCATTTTAATCAGTTCTGATCGTCACAACTTTTTTAATATGCCCATTGAATCAGCATTCTAAAAAAGCCTGCGATAATGGCTAAAGTTAAAAAACCACCGAGCCATAATAAAATAAACCACTGAGTTTGAGAAAGTTTCAAAATTCACGACCTCGCTACTGACAATGTATCTGGTTTAAATCGACCAAACGATCAGTAAATCGCTTGGTCTTATCTCTATAAATCTTATCGATAAAAAAAGGCTGACTTGTAGATCAGTGATAACCTTCATCACCAATACGCACTTTGTCTCTAAATACCCAATATGACAGTCCGGTATAGATCAAAATAATTGGGATTAAAATTAAAGCACCAATTAAGGCAAACAGTTGACTACTTTGTGGTGCAGCTGCTTCCCAAATTGTGATTGACGGCGGAATAACATAGGGCCATAAACTGATCATAAAGCCCGTATAAGCAAGGAATACCAGAGCCAAAGTGTAGATAAATGGACGAAGCTCACTCCTTGTTTTACATGCACGTAAAATCAGAACCGTAAAGATCACCACCAAAATAGGTACAGGACTAAAATACATCAATTGAGGCTGGCTAAACCAACGTGCAGCAATTTCAGGATGTGCCATCGGTGTATAAATACTGACAGCACCAAAAATCACCAATAATGCAATCACTAACTTGGGCATGAGTTGGTACATACGATGTTGCAAATCAAGCTCAGTTTTAAAAATCAGCCATCCACAACCCAAGGCTGCATAAAGTACAATCACACCTATACCTGTGAAGATTGTAAATGGTGTCAACCAATCCAAACCTCCTCCTGCATACATGTGATTTTCAACTTTAATTCCTTGAATATAAGCACCTAAAATCATACCTTGGAAAAAACTCGCAAGTATTGAGCCACCAATAAAAGCTTTGTCCCATAAATGTTTGGTTCGGTTGGCTTTGAAACGGAACTCAAAAGCCACGCCACGGAAAATCAAAGCGACAACCATTAGGATAATTGGCAGATAAAGTGCGGACAATACTGTGGCATAGACCATTGGAAAGGCTGCATATAAACCAGCACCGCCTAAAACCATCCATGTCTCATTGCCATCCCATACGGGTGCAACAGTATTCATCATCACATCACGTTCTTGCTGATCTTTGAAAAATGGGAACAAGATTCCGATCCCCAAATCAAAGCCATCTAGAACCACGTAAATAAATACGCCAATCGCAATAATGACAATCCAAATCAGAGATAAATCAATCATTATTTACGCTCCTGTTCATTTGAATCAACACTTTCATCTACACTGGTGAGTGGTCGTTTCGATGCAAGAATCACAGCTTCTTCACTATGCGCTTGCCCTTCAGGTGTTGAATAAATAAATTGTGGACCTTTATGCATCAGTTTCAACATGTAATAAATGCCGATTCCAAAAACAACACAGTAAACCACTACAAAAATAATCAGTGTTAAACCCACTTGTTCAGCAGATACAGGTGATAAAGCATCTTTAGTCCGCATTACTCCATAAACAACCCACGGCTGACGACCAACTTCAGTTGTAAACCAACCTGCAAGCAAGGCAATAAAACCCGATGGTCCCATCACAAATGCAAAACGATGCAACCATTTATTGTCATACAATTTGCCGCCTCTACGTAAAAATAGTGCGAAAACTGCAAGTAAAATCATTAGCATACCTAGCCCAACCATGATTCGGAAGCTCCAAAACACGATGGTCGAATTAGGACGATCTTCGGGTGCGAATTCTTTTAAACCTTTGACTTCACCATCCATCGTATGGGTCATGATCAAACTACCCAGGTTTGGAATACCAATTGCATATTTGGTCTCTTCAGCCTGCATATCAGGAATCCCAAATAAATATAAAGGCATACCTTCACCTTTATTGGTTTCCCAATGTCCTTCAATCGCAGCAAGTTTGGCTGGTTGATGTTTCAAGGTATTTAGACCATGGTTATCACCAATCAAAACTTGCAATGGAGCAAGGATTAAAATCATCCACATTGCCATAGAGAATGAGGTTTTAACTAAAGCATCACGGCGACCTTTGAGTAAATGCCATGCTGCGGTCGCTGCAACCAGCAATGCTGAAACTAGGAATGCGGCAGCTGCCATATGTGCTAAGCGATATGGAAATGAAGGATTAAAGACAATGGCGAACCAATCTTGTGGAACGATAATGCCATTTTCAATTGTGAAACCTTGTGGCGTTTGCATCCAACTGTTGGAGGACAGAATCCAAAACATTGAAATACAGGTACCCACCGCAACCATTGCAGTTGCAAAAAAATGTGCCCGCGGACCAACACGTCCCCAACCAAATAACATAATTCCAAGAAACCCAGCTTCTAGGAAAAATGCACTGAGCACCTCATAAGCCAATAATGGACCTGTTACAGAACCAGCAACACGGGAAAATTCACTCCAGTTGGTTCCAAACTGATAACTCATGACAACGCCAGACACGACGCCCATACCAAAAGCTACAGCGAAAATTTTCACCCAAAATTTAAATAAATCTTGGTAGACAGGGTCTTTCGTTTTTAACCAGCGCCATTCTAAAACAGCAAGAAAACTTGCTAATCCAATTGAAATCGCAGGAAAAATAATATGAAAAGAGACTGTAAAGGCAAACTGTATGCGTGCCAATTCTAAAGCTGTTAATCCTAAATTCATGACATCACCTTATGCATAGATAAAGCTTGACTGTTGAATGTTTGCAGCAACATTTTTTGTTTTACTTGATCAGCATACGCCTGAAATTCAACCACAGTCTGTAGCTTTATGTTTTCATTCAGAACAAACAAGCCTAAAAATTGCATGCACGGGATTGATTCCTGCAATTTGAGGAAAATTGAATACATCATGGTAATTCTCTACATAATAAATTCTAAATAGCATCCCACTGTTTTAAACATCATCAATTGAATTGTTAAAACTGTAGTTGCGTGAATGTGTTATGCAAAGATGATGGGTGGGGCTCGCCCTTGAGGAATAAGAAATAAACGCTGTAATTCAAAAAAGATGTGCTGGAAGGCTTCAAGATAAGCCAATAAGCGTATTTGGATACGCACCAATATTTCTTTTACACCAAATTCAGGTGGCATCACTAGATTGCCATAGACCACGCAGTACTGACACTGATGATTGATATCATGATGATCATGACTGGTAGATTTAGCCTGCTGGTTCTGATCTAGATGTAAATAGTGATGAATAAAGCTAGATTCTTGTTCGTGATGACTATGTGCATGTGTTGGACGCAATAAAGATTGAGTGATGTCTTCACAGACCGGAGCAATTTGATATTGTTCAGGCAAAAGCGGCTGTAAAAAAACCGCAAGCTGTAAAAATACTGTTGCAAATGCTAGCAACAAACCACTGCGTCTTAACACAATTGATTGCTCATATTGAGAGAGAAACGAAAAAGAAAGGGAGCACTTGAAACAACTATTCTTAACCTGTGGTCAATAATGATTGAATAAAAACCAAGCACATTACTCAACTTTTCTTTTATTACTATAGTACATTTATTTTGTTATTCAAAGCTTCTTTAGCACTATTTTAGCAATACTTTGCACTTTTATTCATTTAGATTTTCTATATAAATCATCACTTGAATAGATAGATTGATCAATTTACAACCAATATTAATTAAATGCCAAATAGATTGCTACAATAGACTATTTTAGTTACGGCTAAAACGTCGACGATACTCTAATGGTGTCAATCCTGTTTTCTTTCTAAATAATCGTCGAAACGAACTTGGATCAAGGTAACCAACACTCTGCATAATCAAATCAATCGATTGCTCTGTTTCTTCCAAACGCTTTTGTGCCGCTTCAATACGAATTGTTTGAATATAATGAATTGGTGGCAGTCCTAGTGCTGCTTTAAAACGACGAATCAAAGTTCTTAGGGTTACATTAAACTGCTGTGCTAAACCTTCAATACTGATGGGCTCAGAAAAGTGGATATCAATCCATTGCTGTATACGTTCAATCAATTCATCATGATGAATACTGGAAATTCTCATAATTGAATAAGACAACTGGCTTCCACGGCGATAATCTATCACAAAAGATTTAGCAGTCTGAATCGCAATGTCAAAGCCATAAAAACGCTCAATCAAATGCAAGCCTATATCAAACCAAGCCAATCCCCCACCGGCACAATAAATATGCTCTGAACGAGTAATTAATTGATCAGTTTTTAAATCAACTTTAGGGTAACGTTGCTCGAACAAAGCTTTAAATCCCCAGTGTGTTGTTGCAACACGTTGATTTAACACACCAGCTTCAGCCAAAAAGAAATTCCCTGTGCACATTCCCACAATTGTCCATTGTTGCTGGTCTGCATATTTTAGAAATTCAATCACTTCACGATGTTGCATAATGATCTGTTCAATAGAAGCCCCAATAGTTGGCACAACAATGACATCAGTAGTTTGAATGTCTTCAAAAGCAACATCCGCCTGAATCTGGATACCATTGATACATTGGATGGATTTACCGTCTAAACTGGCAATTTGCACTTGAAATAAACGTTGAATATCTTGCTTTTGCAGACGATTCCAACTGGCACCCGTCATTGAAAATAAGTCAACGACGCATGTAAGGGCTGAAGCCAAAACACCATCAAATCCGACCACGGTAATTTTAATCATGTTTTAAAAGTGTGCTAAGAAGAATAATGTCATTTATAGCACTAATGATGTCATTTTTGACAAGCCATATTGATGCGTTTTTTGATTAAGCTCAATTTAAATAAAAGTCATGGCAAAGGAATATTTATGACACAGTTGATTCGTTCAAAAGATCTTGATTTTTTACTTTATCAGGTCTTTGATGCAGAAAAACTTACTCAATTCAGTCGCTATAAAGAACATGATAAAACCACCTTTGACAGTATATTAAATACTGCACAAGGCATCGCAACAGACTATTTTGCACCACATAATGCCAAAGCAGATCAATTTGAGCCTACTTTTGACGGAATAAAAACATCCACAATTCCAGCAGTGAAAACAGCATGGAAACATTATGCAGCTTCAGGATTATTGTCTGCACAACATGATTATGATCATGGTGGGATGCAACTACCGACATTAATTCACATGGCGTGTCATGCATTTTTTATGTCGGCCAATCCATCCACCGCAGCTTATCCTTTTCTCACAGCTGCTGCTGCAAATCTGATACAAGCTTTTGGGACAGCACAACAAAAAAGTACCTTTCTACCTGCAATGTTTGATGGTCGATTTGCTGGAACAATGGCACTCACAGAACCCAATGTTGGTTCCTCACTGGGAGACTTGACCACCAAAGCAATTCCACAAGCAGATGGAAACTATCTGATCAAAGGACAGAAGATGTTTATTTCTGGCGGAGATCAAGACATTACTGAAAATATCGTTCATTTGGTTTTGGCGAGAATTCAAGGTGCACCACAAGGTGTAAAAGGAATCTCACTGTTTATTGTGCCAAAGTTTAAATTACATTCAGATGGTTCATTGGCAGAATCGAATGATGTTCAATTAAGTGGCTTATTACATAAAATGGGCTATCGTGGTACCACTTCAACCATACTCAATTTTGGTGAAAATGACCAATGTCAGGGTTTTCTAATTGGACAGGCTGGCGACGGTCTTAAATATATGTTCAAAATGATGAATGAGGCCCGAGTTGGTGTTGGTTTAGGTGCTGCAATGATTGGTTATCGCGGCTATTTAGTTTCTTTAGACTACGCAAAAAATCGCCCTCAAGGTCGAATTGCTGGGGAAAAAGATCCGTTGAGTAAAGCTGTCAATATTATTGAACACAGTGATGTTAAACGGATGTTGCTTGCGCAGAAGTCTTATGTTGAAGGTGCTTTAGCCTTATGCTTATTTGCCGCGCGCTTAATTGATGAGCATCAAGCTGATGGCAATACTGAAAGTGCCATTTTATTAGACTTAATTACACCCGTAGTAAAATCATTTCCGTCCGCCTATGGACCTAAAGCCAATGATTTAGCAATACAAGTGCTGGGTGGTGCAGGTTACACCCGAGACTATCCTGTTGAGCAATGTTATCGTGACAACCGTCTTAATCCCATCCATGAAGGTACCTATGGTATTCAGTCTTTAGACTTACTGGGACGTAAACTATGGCAACATGATCAGCAAAGCTTAAAGTTACTGATTCAACGATTTAATCAAACGCTTGATGAAGTCTCGAATGATGAAACAAGAGAAATTGCCAATATATTCTGTAAACATTTTGCCACAATTGAAAAAACAACTCAGGTACTTGGTTCGGCAATCCGAGAAGGCAAAGTAAATCAAGTCCTTGCCAATTCTGCACTCTATCTCGACATGTTTGGAAAATTACTGGTCGCATGGTTATGGCTCGACATAGTCAATAAGGCAGAAAAAACTTTTAAGCACTCAACACAACAAGAAGATATAGATTTTTTAGCAGGAAAAATTCAAGCGGCACGTTATTTTATAACTTGGGAACTTCCTGAAATCGAACATCAAGCCAAACTGCTTATGAACTTTGATGATACTTGCTCAATCATGGAAAGTGACTGGTTTTAAATTCTGAGACAGACTGACTGCGGAGAGCACCTTAACTGAATAGCTAAGGTGCATTCTAGATACGGCTAAGTTATTTAAAAATTTTAAAACGAACTGTATCATCCATATAGGTTTTTTCAGGTGCAGCAGCTTCTATTGAACCAAATACCAATTGTGCACGGAGCTTCCAGTTTTTTGGGATATCCCATTCAGCATGGACTTGCTCATCCACAATTGGATTATAGTGTTGTAAAGAAGCGCCTAAACCATCACTGTTTAAAGCAGTCCATGTTGCAAATTGAGCGATCGCAGTAGAATGCTCAGCCCATACTGGAAAGTTATCAGCATAAGATGGGAACTGCGCTTGTAAATCTTTAACCACATCTTGATCTTCGAAAAAAAGTACTGTCCCTAAACCTGCAATGAAACTCTGCATTTTTGCCTCTGTTTTTGAAGCACTCGCCTCATCCTTGGCATAAGCTTTGAGTTGTGCTTTTACAAAATTCCAGAACTTTTCATGTTCAGCATTAAACAAAATTACTGCACGAGATGATTGTGAATTAAAAGACGATGGGCTTTGCTTGATTGCTTGTTGAATCAAATCGGAAATATATTCAGGAGATTGATTGACGTTGCGGCCAATCGCATAAATTGTACGGCGTTTATGAATTAAATCTAAAAAAACATTCGACATGACTTAAAATCCTTGGATATATCCTCGGGGAAATCCGATAACACTAAAAATATTATGAAGATATTTTAAAAAATCATTAATTTCAATGAATTGATAAAATCCAAGCTATTACAACATAAATAAGCCAGTGATGAACATCGGATTTCAATATAAACATTGAATTAAAACAGATCACCAGTTAGTTCATAAGTCCAACCAATCGACCCAATATTTTTTAGACACATTGCTTTGATTTTTGATCACAGTATCTGTATATAATTCATCCATTTTGTCATGATTATGAAATATAATAAAAATATTATTCTGATAAATGTATTAATAACATTCATTCATTTATTCGACATATTCTATATCTCCACATTAATGTCCGCGGTTAAATATGAAAATTTTAAATTCATTAGGTGTTCTGAGTTCGATCTTTGTTCTATTTTTTATCATCTATTCATTATAAGTATTCATTTTAATGGGCCACTGAAATGGCTCTTATATGATCAACAAGAACAGTGATGACTGCCCTTGTGAACGTTAATGTTTGTTTAGATATTGATTTAAAAATGAGCGTTTAATATCTTTGCAGATACAGTGTTTTTCCAAAGATCACGTAAAGTAGGCAAATAGAATTTCTCACCAAGTTCGACCAGTTCAGCATCAATCAAAGCATGGGTTTCATGCATAAATAAATAATCTAATTCAAGCGTAGACAATTGCTGCTGTTGTTTGGCAAATTCTTTACGCTTGGCTTGTGCTTGTTTAAGTAGTTGATCAGCAAAATCCTTTGTTTTATATTGACTGATCGCTTGTAAGCGTAGTTCGATCACACCCCAACCCGTCAATAGTTTTTTAAAAGTTTCAAAGTCTTCACTGGTTGATTCCCATGTCATTTTCTCTAGATCTTCATCTTCGGGAAGTACAGGAAGTAAAATTTCCATTACACTTGGAAAAATTTTTTTGAAATTTAAAATAAATTTAACAGGATGCTCACCAGGATAATCTTTAAACTGAACATTTTTGTGGACATCTGTTAAATAAATAGACAACATTAAAAAATCCTTGATTGAGATACTGTTTCAACTTATTGATTGATTAAAAATAAATCAAATACAGCAAAAAGTGCATGTAAGCAATTATAACAGCATATTCAATTCCAATTTAAGTGCTAAAAAGATTTTCAGGCTTTATGCATGATTAAAAACCATGAAGTATGGTTTTTAATCAATCTGCTCGTTCATTTTTTTCAATTCACAACTGCCATCTAAACGATTTAAAAGCATGACCTAAAGATGATTTAGATCATATTTAAATATTTGCTCATAGAAAAACAATGGATAAAACCCAACTTGACTCATTGAGAATAACGTCTGATCAAAACCCAGTTTAGGATTAAAATATGCTTCGAAGGAGGTGTTCTAATTTTTTTTCACCCGTCTTTGTCTGAGCACCCACCTTTAAACCACCACGAATTAACTTTTCAGCGTTAGGTAGTGCAAACAACTCTGCCCACGCCTCATGTTCACGGCCTAAACCTTCACTTAGATCTACCGTCGAAATGGCTTTTTTCGTAGCAGCAATCACACCATCTGGTAGCGCGGCAATATTACGGGCAAGTCGATTTACGAAAGCATCCAGTTCATTTGCAGGCAATGCACGATTCACCCAACCATATCGTTCTGCCAACTCAGCATCTACGAGTTCTGCACCGAGGATCACTTCGAGCACACGTCCGCGAGTCATACGTTGTGACAAATATTGTGTTGCGCCCCCTCCAGGGATAATTCCCATCAGTGCTTCACATTGCGCAAGCCCTGCACGCCCAATAGCAGCAAATGCCATATCAACTGCAGCCACGAATTCAGCACCACCACCACGTGCTATACCTTCGAGCTTCACTATGGTTACTTGTGGCTGTTTTCGAATCATTTCACCGAAGGCTTGAAATGGATTTAGCCCATTTGGAGTCTCCTTTGCGATTTCATCAAAAGCATTTGGCTCATCAATCAATGTCATGTCTACATGAGCAATGAAAAAATCTGGATCAGCACTTTGGAATACAATCACGCGAATCGATGGATCATCACGTACCTGTGTTAAAAATTGTTGAATCTCACTCATCAAAGCAACATCTAACACATTGACTGGAGGATGATTGATGCTCACCGTTGCAACGCCTTGAGCATACTCAATTTGCAAGGTAGCGTAGTTTGATGTGTTCATCATTAACCTGAATATTTAGGAGTTATCAACATAGTATCTAATGTATACTAAGTGTCAATTACGCACCTAAAGCATCCTAAGTATGCTGGAGTATACCAATGAGTACTGAACTGAGTCCGGTTTATAGAGCCGATTGCCCTAGCCGTGCCATACTCGATCAAATCGCTGATAAATGGTCAATGTTGGTTTTAATGGTCTTAGATAAACCGCATCGCTTTAATGCGATTAAGCGACGTTTGGATGGAATTAGCCAGCGTGTTTTGACACAAACACTTCGTAAACTTGAGCGAAATGGTATGGTCACACGTACAATCATTAATGGAAGAATTCTTGGAGTAGAATACGCATTAACACCACTTGGGCAATCACTAAAATCCCCCTTTAATGCGTTGTATGATTGGACTGTTGAACATATGGAAGCGATTCAGGCAAACCAGTCTCACTATGATGATGGTGATGAACAATAAACGTGTTAATGTAAATAAAGTTATGCATAAATCCATGATGAAAAAAGACTGAATTAATCACACCATCTAAGCGATTTTTATGTTTTTGAAGTCGAGGCTTGTATCTTGCGCTACATAAACCAAAACAATCGGGTATTCAGTCTATTCATCATCAGTACAAATTAAACCAAACAGTTTTTGATTTGATGGTTTTAATATATCAAACTAATGCTTAAATCATAAAATCTCATGGATACTAAATCGCTAAATAAATCGTCGCGATTAAATCATTCACACTAAATATCAATAATTTATAAAAACTCCCTATAATTTATTGAAAATCTTTTTAAAAAATCACCATCGGCATTGTTGAGTTGATAAATAAAATTGCCGCGTGTCGTTTTTTTAAAAACTTCTGACTCAAGTAAGTCATCTTTTTTACACATATTTTGCTTAATCAGACGTTGATATTTTTGTTCATCAAATTTTTTTGTTAAATCTTCTATAGACTGAATATCTTTCATATCAGATTCAATCCACAATCCATCGCTAATCAGCATAATTCGAGAAACAACAAAGTCACGTTCTGATTGATCCGTGGCAATGTTCTTAAAATTGTGATTAATCGCTTTAACCAACATATTGTATACATTGAGATTAATGATATTGAATTGCTCATCTACTGCCCCACTTTGCAAAAAAGGTTGGTCTAATGAGCTTTGAGCATTTAATTCGGCACATATTGATAGGCTGAGTAAGAAAAATAAATAGCGCATTGTTTATTCTCATTATTTAAGTCGTTGTTTAAACCATTATTCTATTCATATAGAGTTCATCTATAGAATATTTATAACACATGCTAAAGCTATGATGAATCTATTTTGATCAAGCCACCATCATGAATTTTGTCTCAGTCTTAGCCGCCTATTCCAACCAATTTACTGCGTTTTTATTATTAACTGATGTTACGCACTAGCCTTTTTAAAAAAGGAAATTTCAGAATAGGCTGCTTTCAACGATTTTAGATAAAGCTTCGCTTTCAAAGCAAAATGATTCATTTGATGAGTAAGCTTTAATTGTTCAAGTTTCAATACACTGCAAATTGATAAAAACAGATGATTACTTTGAGTTCTTACCGTTCTGGTTGGTGACTT
>WNDP01000149.1 GCA_009912575.1 Acinetobacter bereziniae | reverse complement strand
GACTTCTTTGATGGCAACATTGACAGACCATTCGTGGTGGGTCGAATCCATGAAGCGCAACGCAGCCCGAGCAAGTTTGATGACAAAGGCAAATTGCCCGATACCAAGAAATTGGCAGGGATTAAAAGCAAGGAATATCAGGGCAGTGGCTATAACCAACTGAGATTTGATGATACCACCAACCAGATCAGCAGTCAGTTACACAGCAGTCATGGCGCAACTCAACTCAATCTTGGCAACCTCAGTCATCCAAAAGAGACAGATAGCAGTGAAGGTCGAGGAGAAGGCTTTGAGCTAAGAACAGACCAATGGGGTGCGGTACGTGCAGGTCAAGGCTTACTGCTGAGTACCCATGCACAAGATGGCGCATCAGCTAATCATCTAGATACGACTGAAGCCAAAAGTCAGTTAGAAAGTAGTCTGAACAATGCCAAAGCCTTAAGTGAAGTTGCCAAGAATCAACAGACTGATCCTCTAGAAGTCTTAGAACGAATCCAAGGGTTTATCAATACACTGGCTCAACAAGATCCGAAAAAGGCTGATGCATTTAAGTCCGCAGTAATGATGTTGGCTTCACCAAATTCAATTGGTTTATCGAGTAATGAAGACATCCATGTCTCTGCGGATGGGCAAATCAGCCATAGTGCAGGCGGAAGCATTAATCTAAGCACACAAAAATCTTTGGTGGGGCATGCGAGTTCAAAGATCAGTCTTTTTGCAGCTCAGGAAGGTGCAAGACTTTATGCTGGCAAGGGGAAAGTAGAGCTTCAAGCTCAAGATGGGGGTGCAGATTTGATTGCACGCAAAGGCATTCAAATCATTTCCACAGAAGATACGATTTATATCATCAGTCCGAAAGAAATCAAGTTGATTAGTGATGGCTCTGAAGTAAAGCTCAACGGTTCAGGTGTATTTGCAACGACTGGTGGATTATTTGAGGTGAAATCTGGACAACATAAGTTTACCAGTGGCGCTAAGGTTAGTTCGGAGATCCCTCAACTTCCTATTTGCGAAATGCGTGTTTCTGGCGCTGCGGCAAAAGGTGATGCTTCTGTGGAGCTTTCATAATGTTATTAGCACCTATACATCCAAAAGAAGTGATTGAGTATGATTATGTCATTATTGATCCGAATCTAAATGCGCAATATTTCTACGAAGTGGAAACTCAGCTTAAGTCTTTAGCACCAAATTATGCGAAGAATGTACAGCATGTTTTCCCATATTTATTGCGCTTGAATTCGGTTGATGAGTCTCTAGTTGAAGAAATCAAACAGTACGATCAACATCAGGTTAAAGCAGGACTTTCACCTTTTTTTCTGATGATGTTTAAAAGTGTTCCGACTCGAGAGCCTGATATTGTTGAACATTTAAAGCAAACTTTAGTATATGAAATAGGCACTAAGAAGTATTTGTATCGTTTTTTTGATCCAAAGATTTGGATGTTGCTAAATTACTTTGAGAGTCAGGATTTTTTATGGATCAATAAATATTTTAAAAATATTGAATTCAATTTTTTAAATGAAATATTGTCCTTTGAAGCTAAGTCTGAGGGAGATTTGATTCAACAGCCTGATCATGATTTGTTGGACAAAATCAGTATAAACAACAGAGTGTTTGAAAATTTAAAATTCAAGACTGACGACTTGCCAGCATACTTTTTAAAAGTAAATCAGATTTTTAATTATGCAGACTTAATAAAAAATAAAGGGATTTTCACCAAGAATGATGCTGTAGCATCCATTTTCCATACAGATTTAATCGGTGAAAGCTTGCTTGAAACCCACTTTTTTCAACGTTTAACAGAAAGTCCCAAAGGCTATGAACAGGCAAGTAAACAGCTTTCAACGTCTGAGTGGGATGACTTTTTTAAAAAACAAAATATTGATGATGAAAATTTAAAAAATAAGGTGATGTATGGATTCTAAGAGTTGTGATTTTTGTAAAAGAGATATTGGCTTAAAGATTTTTGTGAATCGTTATATATTTTCATCAACAGGTACAAATATTTCGCTTGATGTCGCTGAAAATCAAAAGGAATTATATGATATAACAGATATAAAATCACAGATTGATGAATATTTATCGAGTTTAGAAAAACCCAAGTTTGATTTTATTAACTCCTATAAGCCATCTAGTCCTCAAGCTTCAACAACTACGTCAGCTTTAGAAGCATCTAGTCATGATTCAACTAATGATCTTGAAGCACCACTTAAGTCCCTGCCTACGATTGAGGTTACAGCTACAGAGGCTAGTTATAGTTATCCTAAACACAAAACTGAAACATCAATGGAACAGTATGGTTTTAAAGGGAGTACTTTAAGAAAAGGTTTTTTATATGTTTTCCTAAAGCATTTAAATCAATGGCAAGAATATAAAATTTCTGAAAAGGGCTTTTTAAAACGTATTAATGAATCAAATTATGATCAAGATTATTCATCTAGACCCTTAGTTCTAATGGTGCAGAGTGATGAGCCTTGCATGAATATTAAGCATAGAGCAAATGCTTTAACGATCGTTGTACCCAAACCCAATGAAGCCTCTTTTGTATATTTCAAATATTCTGAAAACGCATGGAGCAAAGCAACGAAGCTGAGAAATAAGTCACCTGAATTTTACGAAAAATATATGGATAAATTTGACGTAAAAAAATTTATTGCAGGACAGTACGCAAAAGGCACATTTCCAATGCAGACGGGAATTGAGAGTTTTTGTGCAGATTCTAAGACAGCATGGGTGGCTGGCGAAAAAGGTGAAGGAACTCTAGAAAACAGTCTGTTAAAAAATAATATATCAAAAGATTTATTTTCATATTCAGAGTATTTTTCCTATCTGTCAGGGAAGACACCTAAAGATATACTTGAAGACACTATGTCTCAAAATGAAGATATTAACCAAGTTAAAACTAATAATTTAGCTTATAGAATATTTTCAGACTCAAGTTTGGATGATTCATTTCTTAAAGAGCATACCAAAGAGGAGCTCACCGAGGCTTTATCAAATGATGCAAAAGCAAGAATACTTTTTGGAGCTGTATTTGCGATTGATGACTCTGTTGGCGTAGTGATGGATATTTCAGCTCAAGTTGCAAATCAAATGATGAGTGACGAAGATTATACTGATGATGAAAAAACTGTTAACACATTAGAAGTGTTAAAAAATAACTTTGGGATTAATGATTATCCTTACTTTACCAATGACGAATTAAAAAGAAATGAGGAAGCGAAAGAGCTTAATCGTATGCTTAACGGTCCTGAAGGAGCTTATGGTGAGTTAATATATGAGATACAAAATGAAAAAAAATCTGTAGAAGTACTTAATGCCGAGGAGCGAGCGCAAAAAGCAGCAGAACAAATAGGAAAAAATAAAGAATGGAATACAAAATATATTCAATATATTGATTCAAATAGATTTAATGCGGGTTTAGCCACGCTTAAGCAGAAAAAGCAACAGCAGGCAGCCTATGCGGATGAATTGGATGGAATAGGTCAGGAGTTTCTTAAAGAAAGCGTAATTGCGGACCATTTTTTCTTTAACCAAGAAAAAGATAATTTAGTTGATGGTGTTTCTCTTGGCATGTGTGTCAATCTAGTTTTAGAAAGTAGCAAATTATGTCCAAAAATGAATAAATACATGGGGCAATACTTATATAACACTCGAGATCCTAATAATTATTTTTTAAATTTTCTTGCTTTAAATTCAAGTGAACTTCGTCAAAAGTTAAATGAACAAATTAATAAATGGTCTCTCACTAATTTAAATGGAGCTTTTGCTACACAGCCTTTTGGGGATTTCATCAATTCATTTCATGGCTTTTTAAGTGCAGCTCGAACGGAAGAATTAAAATTTACATTGTTGACAAATATCAGCAAAGCCTTTTTAAATATTACAGGCTTAACACCGCCCAATGCTTTAGCTGCTCATCCATTACAACCCTTGATGATTTCAATGTTTAGTTTGTCTGAAATCAAGTCTGAGCGTATTACTTTTAATAGTTTGAGCGATTTCAACTCGAAAATGCGAAATTATTATAGATCACATCAGAATATTGTCGGCAAAGATAATGGTCTGGGCAATGCCATTAAAAAAAGTGACTGGTACTATCTATATGAAAAATATAAGCATCTTAAATATATCGATGTTCCACGTTTAGAAGTAAATCCTGAGTTTGAGAGAAATTTACCAAAGAACTTTAGAGAGGCTGTAAGAAAGCATGCTGAGTTATTAAAAAAACAAAGCGCGATGAATGTCAGCATTATTGTTGAAGATGTTATAGAGCCAAGCCCAAGCTCAGATTATTTTAAATTCTTTATCATTAAAGTCGCAATTGTTGGTTTACAAGGCTGGGCAATTTGTACTGTTTTTAGTCAAAGTTTTGACAATAAATATGAAAAAATTGGTCGCAGAAGTGCTGCTGTGGTTGGTCTCACCATGTCGACTGTAGAAGCAGTGGGTGCACTGTTGAATTCAAGTGATAAAATCACGTCAAAATCACGGCTGTTAAAGTCAATGAATACTTTTATTCTTGAATTAACGACATCAAATAAAAACAGTGTAAAAGGGTTGGTATGGCGAGGTTTTGGATTATTTGCAGGATTAATTTTTGGTGGATTTGACGTATATAATGGATATGTGGCTGTCAGAAGTGGAGAAAAAAGTTATGGTACTTTCTTAGCATTGAGCGGAGTTGCAGTTATTTACGGAAGTTATCTTATATTTGCCTTGAATCCATTTGGATGGATTGCAATAGCGATAGGAGTTATTTTTTCTTTAATTGCCTATTTTGTAAAAGAGAACAATATTCAAATTTGGATACAAAGATGCCTACTATCGACCAATACTGAAAAGAAAAGATTTAGCGATATCTTTGAGCAAACAGAACAGTTGAAAACGGTAGTAATATGAAAAGTAAAATTAAAGAGCATTCATTCGGTTATGATGTATTTAAGGAAAATATACCTTTTTCAAAATTAGAGGAAAATGATGTACTTTTAACGCCTTATGATGAATTTAAACGCAATCATAACTGGTCTTTTTTAAGCATGAATGATGACTATATTGAGCTTATTGACCAATCTTATGCAAGGTTAGGGAAAGGAATCAGTCTTTTAGTTTTATGTTTTCCTGTATTGTTATTAATATTTCATATCCTATATTTGTATTTTACACTTGGTGGAGGTCCTAACGAGTCTATTTATTTTTCAATATTTGTCGTTATTTCTGCATTGATTACCTTCTTTTTACCACTATATGCATTTTTGAATCCTTTCTTTAAATATGATTATAAAAAGCCAATATGTAAACCGATCTTGTTTAACCGAAAAACAGGCAAAGTATTTTTTTATTTAACTGATGCTGAGTATATCGAGCGAGATTGGAAAGATGTGGTTTATGTGATGGGGGGTAGCTTTGGTCTTTCAGGTGCACCTTTAAGAGAGCTTAGAGCGCATATTGTTGAAGGTGGTCTGTTAAAACATACTTTTGTCATTGGCTTCCCGATGATGGGTATATTCCGTACCCAAGGCTTATGGTCATTTATATGTCATTTTATGCATAAAGGGCCAGAAGAATTGTATCCAAAGCCTAATCCAATGTATGGAACAATAGATCCGTTTACGCAATTAACATTTTGCCAACAGGTCATTGGTGCAAAAGAAAGTTATCGGGATACGTGGAAATCATTTCGAATTATTTATCATGATAATTGGGTTCCTGCTTTATTTTCTTTTCCTTTTGATCTTGGTAATTTTATTGCAAGACGAATATTGCTGAATATAAATCCTCTACCTGTATGGCATAAAGAGGTTATCCTTAAAAATAAAATGGAACAACAACGCCCAGAGGAGATCAGCTTTAAAGACAACTTTGAATTTAGTATGTTTGAGATGAAAGATAAATGATAAAGCGCGCAAGCGCTTTGATTTTTGGAATTAAAAAGAAAATTATATTTTTTGATAGCTTGATATTTGGAAGCATCAGTAAAATGGTTGCATGATGAAAAGTAAAATTAAAAAACATGTGTTTGGTTATGATGTATTTAAAGAAAATATACCTTTTTCCAAATTAGATAAAGGTGATGTACTTTTAAATCCTCATGATGAATATAAACGCAATCATAACTGGTCTTTTCTAAGGATGAATGATGATTTTATTGAGCTTATAGATCAATCTTATGCAAGGCTAGGAAAGGGGGTAAGTATTTTAATAATGCTGTTTCCTGTATTTTTAATTTCCCTTCATTTTATATATTTTCTTTTTAATATAGGTGGAGATAAAAATATTGATTTCTCTTTTTTAATAATGTTTATAATTTTTTTAATATGGCTGCTACCAATAATTTCAACTCTTATCCCATACTTTAAATATGATCATAAAAAACCTATATGCAAACCGATCTTATTTAATCGAAAAACAGGCAAGGTATTTTTTTATTTAACTGATGCTGAGTATATCGAGCGAGATTGGACGGATGTTGTTTATGTAATGGGGACAAGTTTTGGTCTTTCAGGATTTACCTTAAGAGAACTGAGAGCCCATATTGTTGATGATGGTCTGCTAAAACATACTTTTGTCATTGGCTTTCCAATGATCGGTTGGGATAATACCCAAGGCTTATGGTCATTTATATGCCATTTTATGCATAAGGGACCAGAAGAATTGTATCCAAAGCCTAATCCAATGTATGGAACGATAGACCCGTTTACGCAATTAACGTTTTGCCAACAAGTCATTGGCGCAAAAGAAAGTTATCGGGATACGTGGAATTCATTTCGAATCATTTATCATGATAACTGGGTTCCTGCTTTATTTTCCTATCCTTTCGATGTGTGTAATTTTATTGCAAGACGAATATTGCTGAATATAAAGCTTCTACCTGTGTGGCATAAAGAGGTTATCCTTAAAAATAAAATGGAACAACAACGTCCAGAAGAAATCAGTTTTAAAGACAACTTTGAATTTAGTATGTTTGAGATGAAAGACAAATGAAAAATCCATGGTATTTCGTTCCTCGTACCAAAGTTCGAGAGTGTGTAAAAAAGTATCAACTCTTTAAGCTAGATACTTTTGAACTGAAACGAGTGATGAATCATAATTTTTCAGTTGTTCAGATGAACTCTAACTTTATTGAATTCACAAATAAAAATTATGCTTGGAAGGGTAAAATATTAATATTTTTATCTGTTTTTGCTTTGCCTATTTTTCTATTGATTATTTATCTATTATTTTTTACTTTAAGTAATGGTGTTGAAGATGAAAAAATTATTATTTATTTGAGTGCTATATTACTAGCATTTGGTGGATTATACGTTTTTTTTACAATGTTAATTCCTTTCTTGAAGCTTGATTTTTTAAAGCCCATTTATTTACCAATTTTAATACATAGACAAAAAAAGACCATGACCGTATGTTCCGATGAGAACAACGCTACTCAGTTTTCATTAGATGATTTGTATTTTGATATCGTTCAATCACAAGGTGTTGTTGGACTCCCTTTGTATGAGTTACATGCCTATATCCTTGACGGCGAAGTGATAAAACATGATATACAGTTGGGTACACCGAATATTCATAAAGACTATATAGAAGGCTTTTTATTATTTATCAAAACTTATGTAGAACAGGGACCTGAACCATTGTACTACAGAAAATGGATAGACGATCCTGAGCAAGATTATAAAACTAAATTAACCTATTGCTATGATATTCAAAAGAAAAAAGAATCCTTTAAGCAAAGTTGGCAAACCGTGTTTATCAATCATTTTCAGACACCACTCTATGCGCTTATTTTTGCTGTACCTGAATTTTTACGTTTCTTTGGACGAAGAATTACAGTTTTTTTTTCAAAGCCATTTTATTGGAGTGAAGCACTAAAAAGGGAGCATGCTGTAGATGAAAATGATCCCTATAGTGTGACAGCAAAAGATAATTTGAAATTTGGTTTTTTGAGTGTGAAAGATAAATGAAAAATCCATGGTATTTCGTTCCTCGTACCAAAGTTGGAGAGTGTGTAAAAAAGTATCAACTCTTTAAGCTGGATACTTTTGAACTGAAACGAGTGATCAATCATAATTTTTCGGTTGTTCAGATGAATTCCTCATTTATAGAGTTTATTAATAAAGAATATATTTGGATTGGGAAGTCCTTTATATATTCTTTTCTAATCGGCATCCCTGTGCTTTTAATGAGTATTTTCTTTATATATATGATTTTTTTTGATTATGGTGAAATAGATTACATTATGTGGTTTGGAGCAATATCTATTTTTATTGCAAGCTTATACATTCTTATAACGATGCTTCAACCCCTGATGAGTAAGGAACTTTTTAAGCCTTTATACAATTCGATAATGCTAAATAGGAAGAACAAAGTAGTAACTTTTCATGAAAATAACGAATTTCTGCGATTACAATTAAGTGATCTCTATTTTGATATTGTTCAATCGCAAGGTGTCGTTGGGCTCCCTTTGTATGAGTTACATGCCTATATACTTGACGGTGAAGTGATAAAACATGATATACAGTTGGGTACACCGAATATCCATAAAGACTATATAGAAGGTTTTTTATTATTTATCAAAACTTATGTAGAACAGGGACCTGAACCGTTGTACTACAGAAAGGGGATAGACGATCCTGAACAAGATTATAAAAGTAAATTAACCTATTGCTATGATATTCAAGAGAAAAAAGAATCCTTTAAGCAAAGTTGGCAAACCGTATTTATCAATCATTTTCAGACACCACTCTATGCGCTTATTTTTGCTGTGCCTGAATTTGTAAGGTTCTTTGGACGACGAATTACAGTTGTTTTTTCTAAGCCATTTTATTGGAGTGAAGCACTGAAAAAGGAGCATGCTGTAGATGAAAATGATCCATTTAGCGTGACGGCAAAAGACAATTTAAAGTTTCGTTTTTTTAGTGTGAAAGATAAATGAAAAATCCATGGTATTTCGTTCCTCGTACAAAAGTTGGAGAGTGTGTAAAAAAGTATCAACTCTTTAAGCTGGATACTTTTGAACTGAAACGAGTGATGAATCATAATTTTTCAGTTGTTCAGATGAACTCTAACTTTATTGAACTCACAAATAAAAATTATGCTTGGAAGGGTAAAATATTAATATTTTTATCTGTTTTTGCTTTGCCTATTTTTCTATTAATTATTTATCTATTATTTTTTACTTTAAGTGATGGTGTTGAAGATGAAAAAATTATTATTTATTCGAGCGCTATATTACTAGCATTTGGTGGGTTATACGTTTTTATTACAATGTTAATTCCTTTTTTAAAACTTGATTTTTTAAAGCCTCTTTATTTACCAATTTTAATACATAGACAAAAAAAGACAATGATAGTCTGCTCTGATGGGGGTAGTACCGCTCAGTTTCAATTAGATGATTTGTTTTTTGATATCGTTCAATCACAAGGTGTCGTTGGACTCCCTTTGTATGAGTTACATGCCTATATACTTGACGGTGAAGTGATAAAGCATGATATACAGTTGGGTACACCGAATATTCATATAGACTATATAGAAGGCTTTTTATTATTTATTAAAACTTATGTAGAACAAGGACCTAAACCCTTGTACTACAGAAAAGGGATAGACGATCCTGAGCAAGATTATAAAAGTAAATTAACCTATTGCTATGATATTCAAGAGAAAAAAGAATCCTTTAAGCAAAGTTGGCAAACCGTATTTATCAATCATTTTCAGACACCACTCTATGCGCTTATTTTTGCCATACCTGAATTTGTACGGTTCTTTGGACGACGAATCACAGTTGTTTTTTCAAAGCCATTTTATTGGAGTGAAACGCTGAAAAAGGAGCATGTTGTAGATGAAAATGATCCATATAGTGTGACGGCAAATTATAATTTGAAATTTGGTTTTTTTAGTGTGAAAGAGAAGCAACATGAATAATCAGACTCCATACACATTGGGTTTAATGTTTACTCGAGATCGGGAGGCAGCCTAAATCTTGGCTGGCGCTATAAAAAATGAACATAAAAGAGAAAAACTACTATTTTGGTTATGATGAATTTAAGAAAAATATTCCTGTAGATGTAGCGGATATAGAAAACTTTTTAACTTTGCAAGATCGACATGGTTTAAATCATAACTGGTCTTTTTTAAGAATGAATCATGATTATATTGAATTGATTGATCAATATTATGCAAGATTAGGGAAAGGAGGGAGTGTTTTTTTTGTATTGCTTATCCCGTTTCTAATAGGATTATCATTTTTAATATTCATTTTATTTAATCCTTTTCATGATGGAGATATGTTTTTATATTTATTGGTACTATTTCATTCGTTTTATTAAGTATATTATTTTTTTGTTTCTATCCAATTTTTAAATATGACAAAGGAAAACCGATTTGTCGACCAATTATTTTTAATCGCAACACTCAAAAAGTATATTTCTATATCAATGGACAAGAATATTTAGAAAAGCATTGGTTAGATGTAACTTATGCTTTAGGGACATCGCAAGGCTTAGGAGGAATGCCAATTTATGAACTTCGAGCACATATCATTGAAGATGGTATTTTAAAAGATACATTTTTGATCGGTTTTCCTAAAATAGGCAATGGTGCATCACTGGGGCTATGGAGCTTTATTTGTCATTATATGCAACATGGTATGGAAGAGCTAAAACCTCATCCACATCCTATGTATGGAACAATTGACCCTTTGAAACAATTAACTTTCTGTCAACGTATGGTGGGTTCAAAAGAAAGTATTCAAGATACATGGAGATCTTTTAGATGTGTGTATTTCAATAATCCATTACCGAGCTATTTTGCATTTCCATTTGACCTTTGTAATTTGATTGCGAGACGAATTTTCTTAAGGATTAAACCTCTACCAGTGTGGCATTCAGATGTGGTTAAAATCAATGAAATGGATAAAATTCGAAAAGAGGAAATCACTTATCGTGATAATTATGAATTTAAAGAGTTTGAAATAAAAGATAAGAAATGAAAGCCCAATGAGTTCATCAGGCTATGATTGATTAAAAATTTTTGATGAATAATCAAGACATCTGCTTAATCGGACTACCACCTAAAGCCTGCATCAACGTCACATAAGCGTTGTACTGGCTTTGTTTGGTTTGTACCAAAGCCAAACGAGCGCTACGTGTTGTTTCCTGTGCATCCAAAAGATTTTTTAAAGCAATCGCACCATTACGATAACGAACATCAGTCAAACGTTCAGTTTTCTCGGCAAGTTCAAGATTCTTCTGTTGTAGTGCAACCTGTTTATCTAATTCAGTTCGATTCGATAAAGCATTTTCCGTGTCTGCAAAAGCTTGATATAAGGTTTTGCGGTATTGAACGATGGCTTTTTCATAGTCCAATTCACTGATTTTTAGATTCTTTTGCATATCATTATATTGCAAAAACGGTAAGCTTAGACTTGCACCTAAAGTAAGCGCAGGATTTTTCAGTAAATTGGTCAGAGAGGTGCTGGTCGAACCTAGATTTCCAGTCAAGCTAATAGATGGATAATAACTTG
>WNDP01000148.1 GCA_009912575.1 Acinetobacter bereziniae | reverse complement strand
TCGACCATGTTTGCCTTTGGGGGGAGCGTACCATTGGGTTTTTGGATCAAACCAAATTGTTAAATTACCACGATTGATCAAAGCACGATTGTAGGATGACCAATTTGTTGTACGATAAATTTTAGGTGTAGGCTTATTCATCTGAGAATTATATTGCTGAGTAAGCCTTAAGAGGTAGGTTTATGCAACAAAGCCTATTCAGATCGAAACATTGAACGATATGTTCAAGGTCAGTGTGAAGATTTAATGACTGCCAAATAATCATCTAATTATTGTTTTAACCCTCAAACTGTCATTTATCTAGTTCCATTAAACTGCTCAATTTTTCAATCACTTATCCTAATGTGCCAATTCATATTAATTTTAATATTTATTGGCACATTATGTAAGTATTTACAATAACTATTTATTATATAATCAATACTTTAGATCAATATCAATTGATTAAATATTCAAATAAAGGATAAGGGAAATGAAGAAAGTTTTATTTGGGGCAATGACTATCATACTTTTTATATCTCACGCTTTTGCAGAAGATATTACAGGAACTTGGCGTTACATTGACGACAAAACAGGCGAAGCCAAAGGTTTGGTTAAAATCGAAAAACAAAGTAACGGAACTTATTCGGGAACAGCTTTAAAAGCAACACCACGTCCGGGCTATACACCTAAAGAATTTTGTACAAACTGCCCTGCCCCTTATACCAACAAACCGATTATTGGTTTACAAGTAATTTCAGGCTTAAAAACAGATGATCATGTGAATTACACCGATGGAAAAATTATTGATCCTGTTTCTGGAAAAATCTACCGCCTAAAAGGTAAACTAAGCCCGAATGGTAAAAAACTCTTTCTTCGTGGTTATTTAGGTATCTCCGTCGTAGGCCGTAGCCAAACTTGGTTACGTGTAGAGTAAATTTAATCTTTTCATCAAGACAGCTTGTTTAAGTTGTCTTTTTTATTTCTGAATCTTATTTTTAATATTTAATGGCTTTTTAATATTTAATGGCAGCTTAGACAACTCAGCTTTAACTTTCTAAAGCAAGTTGATACAAGAAATCTAAATGCGTTGGCGCATCACCTTTGTCTAAGTTTAAATCACTGGCTCGCCCACCCAATCTAAGTGCAGGTAAATAACAGTACATTTGATTATCAGCCAATTTTCCATATTTTTCTTGTGCTTGGCTCAGTGCTGATTTTTCTAAAAATTGTTCTATAATTTCATCATCACATAACCATTCATTAAAAAAGTCATTCAATGACCAAACAGTTACTCCAATATCAGAATTGTGTGGATCCATAAATGAAATATCTTCATCACCATCCTCACTCAGTAAACGATAATAAAACACTACACCAAATGCAGAAATTGCGATAGGTAAACGTGTCATGTCTGGTTCATCTTTCATTAACCATGACCACAATACGTCCTGATAACGTTCAGGATCAATGATCTGAATTAGACCATCCCCATAGAAACCAAAACCATGCTCACGCCAGAGCTCAAGCAAAGCATCTGGTAAAAAATCCTGATACATTTTTATAATTTCATTGCTGACTTTATTTCCTTGTTGATCTACAGGAAACTTATTGATAAATGTTTGTAATTTCATCATTGTTCTCTAAGCTTAAATCATTATTCTATAATTTCAATTATTGGTCGAGCACTGTAATCCAGACTTAGCCTTTCCATTCAAAACCACTAAATGCATTGTCTTGTTTTAAGGTATTTTCCACTGCGTTCGCCAATTGTTTAATCATGCTCTGAGTCGCAATTTTTTTAAACCACAATTGCTCCTCATCTGCATGTGCAGAAATTTCACAGGTTAACAAACCTTGATCATTTAAACGACAGTTCACCCCTAAACCTACCGGATGATCTTCCACACTCACTGCCAAGTCTTCATGAGAAGGCGTTGTTTCTGCCTTGAAGCCATATTGAGAAAGCTGCTTTAACAATAAACCCGTTACATATGCCTGAGTGACATGGCATGCATTTTCACTAGAACCATTGTTTTTAACATGATTTTCGCAGTTTGCAGTAAATTGTAATGTTCTCATTGCTTCATCCAAAAGGCTTTATAGTTGTATGGTTTTAGAATAAGCAATATAAACAAAACAGCCAAGCTTTTGCTTGGCTGTTTTCAATTAATTATACAAATATTAGACAAGTGCTATCGAGACACAATTCCGTTTTATTCAGAAACTTGAATCTCAAGTCCAGCCTGATTCGAAAGCTGAGTAAATGTAGGGAAACTGGTTGCAACTGTTTCAGTGCCCACAATTTTAATCTCGCCAGAATTACGTAAGCCTGCCATCGAGAAACTCATTGCAATACGATGATCATGATGTGATTCAATTTCACCACCAGTGAAAATCGCAGACCATTCTCCTGACTTACCTTTCCCTTCGATGATAATGCCGTCATCTGTAGGCGTACAATCTATACCTAAAGTCTTTAAACCATCAGCCATCACTTGAATACGGTCAGATTCTTTGACTCTTAATTCAGCCGCACCTGTCAGAACAGTTCGCCCTTCAGCACATGCAGCAGCAATGAACAAAGATGGAAACTCATCAATCGCTAATGGCACTTGATCTTCAGGCATATGAATACCTTTCAACGTACGCGTACCACGAATACGAATATCTGCAATCGGCTCACCGCCAGCGATGCGTTCATTTTCAACAGTGAGGTCTGCACCCATCTGTTTAAGAATTTCAATCACACCTGTACGTGTTGGGTTAATCCCAACAGCTTCAAGCGTAACATCTGAACCCTCAGTAATCGCAGCACCCACCATAAAGAAAGCAGCAGAAGAAATATCTGAAGGAACTTGAATCTCAGTTCCTACCAGCTTCCCACCACCTTGCAGTGAAATACGATTTCCTTCTGTTTTTACCTCATAACCAAATGCACGCAACATACGTTCTGTATGATCACGTGTTGGTTCTGGTTCAGTAACAGATGTTTCACCTTCAGCCCATAAACCCGCCAACAGAATTCCCGACTTCACTTGAGCAGAAGCCATAGGTAAATCGTAATGAATTCCTTTTAATGCTTGAGCACCCGTAATAGATACAGGCGGCGTACCACGTTCGCCCGTAGTTTGAATCTGTGCGCCCATTTCACGTAAAGGCTTGGCTATACGCTCCATTGGACGCTTAGATAAGGACGCATCACCTGTCATGACAGAGTCAAATTGTTGTGCAGACAACA
Organism: Acinetobacter bereziniae; assembly: GCA_009912575.1. GTDB lineage: Bacteria > Pseudomonadota > Gammaproteobacteria > Pseudomonadales > Moraxellaceae > Acinetobacter > Acinetobacter bereziniae_A. Next base: position 8,330 of record WNDP01000148.1, on the reverse strand, counting down.
TACCTGACAGCAAACGCATGGATGTGCCTGAGTTCCCCATATACAATGCTGTTTTAGGTGCTTTTAAGCCATTGATTCCTACACCATGAATGGTCACTTCGCCATTTTTAGGGCCCTCAATACTTACACCCATATCACGGAATGCTTGCAGTGTTGCTAAAGCATCTTCACCCTCTAGAAAACCTGTAACATGTGTGGTTCCTTCAGCAATCGCACCAAACATGATGGAACGATGCGACACTGACTTGTCACCAGGTATGGTAAATTTACCCTTAAATGTCTTCTCACCCGGCAAAATGGTAAATTGTTGTGTCACCTTATTGTTCTCCATCAAAGGTTTATTGGCGAGCATATGATTGAAATGCTGGCGTGCCGCTTGTGCATGACCAAGCAATCCCATCAAGGCTTGTGAATTCTCATCTTCTATGAGTTGACGCAAAGTAGCGAGTTGCGCTTCAAATCCATCTACGGCTTTGAGTATGGCTTTTTTATTGGCAAAAAAGATATCATGCCACATTTGCGGATCACTGGCAGCAATACGTGAAAAATCTCGAAAGCCACCTGCTGCATAACGAAAAATATCTAAATTATCTTCACGATTTGCGAGTTGTTCAACCAGATTAAATGCCATTAAATGTGGTAAATGACTGGTATGCGCCAAAACCTCATCATGCTTTTCGACATCCATACAAATAACTTCAGCTTTAGCTGCCTGCCAAAGTTGAATCAGCTTTTCAACAGCCCATTCTGCACTACTCGGTAATGGTGTTAAAATCACTTTGTGATTGGCAAATAAATCCACCTTACCTGCATGAACACCCGTATGTTCAGCACCAGCAATAGGATGTCCGGGTACAAAACCGACCGGAATATTCTGACCATATACAGCATGTACAGCTTCGACCACATTGCCCTTGGTACTGCCTACATCTGTAATAATCGCATTTTCAGATAGATAAGGTTTTATTGTTTCGAGAATTTTTTGCGTTGCACGAACAGGCAAAGCCAAAATAATTAAATCTGCATCTCGAACTGCATCAACTGGATCACTAAAACCTTCAGAAATAATCCCTAAAGCTTTAGCATCTTCTAAGGTTTTTTTTGAACGTGTTGCAGCGACAACATTTTTAGCAAGATGTTCTGCTGCGATAACACGCGCCAAACTTGAGCCAATCAGCCCAAGTCCAATAAAAGCAACTTTTTTAAATAAAGGTTGTGACATGACGATTTTAAACTACCTACTTCACAACAACTTTAAAGTACAGCGATTGGATATGAACCCAGTACACGTACTTCTTTAACTAATGGGCGTATATCTTCAATCGCAGCTTTGACATTGTCCTGTTCTACATGACCTTCCAAATCAATAAAGAATACATATGCCCATTTTTCAGGTAATGCTGGACGAGTTTCAATACTGGTCAGACTAATATTATGTTTGGCAAACGGCGCGAGGATTTCCAACAAAGCTCCAGCACGATCATGCACTGAAATTAACAATGACGTCTTATCATTACCACTTTGTGGAACTTTCTCACGACCAATGACCAAGAAACGTGTGGTATTTTCAGGATTGTCTTCAATATTGCCGTGCAAGATTTCTAAGTCATAAATACTTGCAGCGACATCAGATGCAATTGCTGCCGAATGCCATTCATTACGAATACGACGAGCAGCCTCTGCATTAGAACTCAAAGCGACACGCTCCACACCTGGATAATGTGCATCGAGCCATTTACGACATTGTGCTAAGGTTTGTTGATGCGCATAAATTTGTTTGATGCTGTCTTTACGTGTATTAGATGAAATCAGGAACTGGTGATGAATGCGCAATTCAACTTCACCAATCACATTTAAATGCGATGCTTTAAAACAATCTAAAGTATGGTTAACAACACCTTCTGATGAGTTTTCAACAGGCACTAAACCATAGTGTGCACTTCCTGCTTCAACTTCACGGAATACTTCGTCTATTGTTGGCAATGGGCGAACCACAGCATCTTGACCAAAATGTTTTAATACTGCTGAATGAGTATAAGTTCCAACTGGCCCTAAAAATGCAATACTTTGTGGTGCTTCAAGTGCTAAACATGCCGACATAATTTCACGAAATAAACGAGCCATTGTTTGATCTGACAAAGGTCCTTCATTACGTTCCATAACTTTACGTAATACTTGTGCCTCACGTTCTGGGCGATAAAACAACGGATTCTCTTCTGATGCAAATTTTGCTTTAGCAACTGCTTCCGCCAGTTTTGCACGGCGATTAATGAGTTGTTGAATTTGTTGATCTACAGAATCAATATCTTCACGGATTTGAGCAAGATCTAGAGAAGTCGTTTTTTGATCATCGTTGATCATTGTTATATCGCCCTTTGAAAGTCAAGAATTACGAAAAGTCTAAGTTTTAGACCCAAAACAGTATAACAATAGTTCAGTTAAATTTGTTGAGCAATAACGCTTTTATCCATGATTTCATGATCAGTATAAGTTTGAACAAAATATCAGCAAATGATCAACAAATTACTTTATGCAGCAATTACAAAGTAGCTATAGAAATTTAAGCACTGCGCACTATGATAAAAGTTATAAGCGGATTTCGAGACATAGAAAATGAATAAAAAAATCGCTGTTCTCATCACCCATGATTTCGAAGATGCGGAATATCATCATCCCGTAGAAGCTTTTCGTGCAGCAAGTCATTCTGTCCGTAATATTGAAAAATCCGCAGGAAATATTGTTTATAGCAAACAACGCAAATCTTCAGTCAGTATAGATTTGGGTATTGATGATATTTCAGTTAAAGATTTTGATGCCTTAATGATTCCGGGTGGACAGTCCCCTCAGCACCTTAAGCAAGATCCTCGTTTTATTGATTTTCTCCGTTGTTTTGCCAATGCACAAAACCGATTTTTCTATGTTGTTACAGCCCTCAACTCTTGATCGATGCTCAGATTGCAATCGGTCGGCGTTTAACATCAATTGATGAGCTGATTATGGAACTAAAAGATGCAGGTGCAGTTATTTTTGATCGTGAAGTTGTGAACGACAATAATCTTTATATTTCTTCACGTTCGACTTATGAATTACCCATTTTTATTAATGAATGTCTGAATGTATTAAGAGTTTAATCGAATTTTTATTTACTGTTAAGCACTAAACCAGAGATGCATTTTAAGCCTTATATTCAAATTTAATCCGAGAATTTCTTTTTATTGATTAAACAGATAAATCAATTGAGAATAAAATACTGTCGCCTAAGTAGATTTTTTCTTTGTTACGAATTTCCGCTTTAAGTGGTAGTAAATAACCTTCTGATTGCTTGTCTGGAAATATTCAAGTTTTCCATACACTTTGTCCTACTGTCACCGTAACAGATACAAGACCCCAACTTTGCCTTTGAGGTAGATAGTTTTTTATTTCCATGGCTTGTTGTTTAGGAACAATCACGTAGTGCCAGCCACCAGCACCAGAATAACGTTGAACTGTGGATTCAACTGATAATTGAATTTTATTGTCAATCATTTAGTTTCCTCTCAAAATTTAAACTTTCCTCATGATTATATTTATTCCTTTTACCTCCTCTAAAACCAATCAATATTATTACCTTATCCTAAATTCGATATAAAATTCTTGATAAAATATCATACTCGAAAACACATCCGTAACTGTTTGAAGCAGAACTACTTTTATAAAATTCTTATTTTTAATCGTTTACTTTAAACCACTTCAAGTCGTGATCATAAAAATAAAAACTGCACATGCCCCCTAAAAAGCATGAACAGTTTAGATATTCATTTTTCTTAAAATCTATTATCGACCAATGATCCCACGAGCGACGATTTCTTTCATAATTTCATTTGTGCCCCCATAAATACGCTGAATACGCGCATCTACAAAGAAACGAGAAATTGGATATTCCGTCATATAACCATAACCACCAAAGAGTTGTAGCAAACTATCGATAATTTTCATTTGCATATCCGTACTAAAACTCTTCAATGCTGCCGCAGTTTCTACATCTAGTTTACTTTCTTTATATAATGCTAAATTCTGATTATAGAATGCTGCAGTAGCCAACTCGTCAATTTTTGCCTGCGCTAAAACAAATCGAGTATTTTGGAAACTACCAATTTTCTGACCAAATGCTTGACGCTCTTGCACATATTGCGTGGTTACATCAATAGCTCCACGAATCGCCCCCAGCGCTGTTGCAGCAATTGCGGTACGCTCACGAGGAAGTTCTTGCATCAAATAAGCAAAACCTTGACCAGCGTTGCCCAATAACTGGTTGGAAGGAACTTTCACATTATCAAAGAATAATTCCGAGGTATCTTGAGAGTGCAATCCAATTTTATCGAGATTGGTTCCCTTTTTAAAACCATCCAAGTGAGTATCGACCAATAACAATGAAACACCTTTGGCACGAGCTTGTGGATCTGTTTTTGCTGCCAATACGACTAAATTTGCATGCTGACCATTTGAAATGAAGGTTTTAGAACCATTCAATAGATAATGATCACCATTCAAAATAGCACTACTACGCATCCCTTGTAAGTCCGAACCTGCACCTGGTTCAGTCATCCCAATAGCACCAACCACCTCACCAGCGACCATTTTAGGTAACCAGTATTGTTTCTGTTCTTCATTGGCTATATGCAAAATATAAGGCGCTGCGATTTCAGAGTGACAAGAGATTGCTGTAGATAATGCACCATAACCTGCACGTGCTGACTCTTCAACCAACATCAACGAGTATTCTGTTGGAACACCATAACCGCCATATTGTTCAGGAACATCTACACAAAGATAGCCATTTTCACCCAATAATGACCACACTGAACGAGGCATTAAACCTTCTTTTTCCCATTGCTCATAAAATGGGGCAACATGTTCTGCCATAAAGCGTTTGAAGTTATCACGAAAAAGTTCTAAATCTGCATCATATGCCAACATGTTTATATTCCTTTCAACCTGAGTTTTTGATTTTATGATGTCTAGCATCCTAATCATTTTTTTTGAGCTTGTCATGACCACATGAGGTCATTTTTTTTTGGCACTTTTGCCAATCCATAAAGCTGCTTTATAAGAGCTTGTTATAAAAAAAGAGCAATTGGTTTAAACCAACTGCTCTTTGGTGATATCGAGAATTCGATCATTTGCGTAGATTAAAACAAACAAATTAGAACTTATTGTCTCTCAGCATCGGGAGTGAAGAATTCAATTTAGTCACTTCATTGAATAATTTCCCGACTAGGGATGGAATTAAGGCATCTGCCATTTGTGCCGCTTGTAAACCGAGCTTTTCACCCAAAGTTGGTTTACGGCGAGTCTGGATTACATAAACATCATGTTGTGGCAACAAACTCAGTAAATACTCATCAGAAGTTTGTAATTTATCCACCAAATTCAGATTACGTGCATCCTCACCATACCAATGCTCACCAGTCGCTACTTTTTCCACATTGAGTTGCGGACGATATTTTTCAACAAAATGTTTAAATAATTGATGCGTTTGCTGCAACTCTTCTTCGAATTTAGCTTTGCCTTCTGGTGTATTTTCACCAAACATTGTCACGGTACGTTTAAACTGACCAGCAGTATACAATTCAAAATCAACATGATGCTCTTTTAAGAGACGATTAAAATTAGGGACTTGTGCAACTACGCCAATTGAACCCACCACAGCAAATGGTGCTGAAACAATTTCACTGGCAATACATGCCATCATATAACCGCCACTAGCAGCAACTTTGTCTACACAAATGGTCAAGTGAAAACCAGCATCACGCAAACGCACCAACTGTGCTGCTGCCAAGCCATAGCCATGTACCATACCACCTGGGCTTTCTAAACGAACCACCACGCGATCTCGCCCAGCTTTTGCTGTTGCTAAAATCAAGGTGATTTCTTCACGCAAATTTTCAACCGCAGAAGCTTGAACATCACCTTTAAAATCTAAAACATAGATTTTTTGATTATGCTTTTTACGTACACGTGCTTCTTTGACCAATTGTTGTGTAAGTTGTAAAAGCTCAAGTTTAGAAGCTGTAGATTGAGCAATTCTTTTTCTTTGTTCATTAATTCGCGCATTTAAATGACTAATACGAATTTCTGCGGGTACTTTAGGTAAATGAAATAACATAGAATTTATAATCTCGAATATCTGAAGAAATGCTTTTCCATTAAGATGCGGACGGTTTAGATAAATTTCAATACATATTTTGAAAAATTCGACAAATCTACGCTGACATCTCTGGCTTTTCATTGTACCGAAAGACCTTTTTGAAGATTTAGCCTTGATCAAATCTTAATAGCTAATTTTTAGTTATAAAACGTATATATTTTTTTTATAAAAAATAAGCTATCCCAAACAATAACGATACTTTTACTTAAAATAATCCGCTTTTTATTAATCGTTTTTACGTCTAAATAAATGATGATTAATTCTTAAAAATATAGTCCTTAATGGGACAAAACAGCTTTAAATGCTTTTTATATAACTTTATGCCAATTATTGTAGGACAAATCCACAAAAAAAACAGGGACATGATTTTTCCAAAGCCAAAATACAAAAAATCATATAACAGGTATTTTAATAAATTATAATTTGACATTTATCACATTTTTTATCCAAATAACGTATTTGTTTTTTTTCATTTATTTATTTAAAATCAACACGTTAAAAATAGAATTGCATTTTTTAATTTTATGACTGTTTTTAATCATTTTTTAAATAAATGTTTAATTTTATCAACATCAAGGATAAGGAATGAGTATGGATATCTCTTCACACGATGAACACCTACCACCTAAAAAGCAAAAGTTTTATCAAATCCTATATGTTCAAGTCATTTTTGCAATTGTACTGGGTATTCTTTTAGGTCACTTTTGGCCTTATATTGGTGCAAGTTTAAAACCACTAGGTGATGCATTCATTAAATTGGTTAAAATGATCATTGCGCCTGCTATTTTCCTGACCGTTGTCACTGGAATTTCAGGCATGAAACATATGGGAACTGTAGGCCGTGTCACGGGTAAGGCAATGCTTTACTTCCTAACATTCTCTACACTTGCATTGATTGTCGGCATGATTGTTGCCAATGTTATTCAACCGGGACATGGTTTAAACATTGATCCTACCACGTTAAAATCAGACAAAGTGGCTGAATACGCTGAGAAAGCACACGATGCTTCTATCGTTGATTTCTTAATGAATATTCTCCCGACCACCATCGTCAGCCCACTGACCAGTGGTGATATCCTGCAAGTTCTTTTTGTTGCAGTATTATTTGGTTTGTCACTTGCTGCTGTAGGTGAAAAAGGCCAACCTATTGTTGATTTCTTAAACAATCTTACTGCACCTGTATTCCACTTGGTTGGGATGCTGATGAAATTTGCTCCAATTGGTGCATTTGGTGCTATGGCTTTTACAATTGGTAAGTATGGTATTGAAAGTATTGGAAACCTTTTACTTTTAATCATGACTTTCTACATTACCGCACTGTTGTTTATTCTCGTTATTTTAGGTGCTGTTGCACGCTATAACGGATTTAGAATTACAGACCTCATTCGTTATATCAAAGATGAATTATGGTTAGTGCTCGGAACAAGTTCTTCTGAAGCAGCACTTCCATCATTAATGCGTAAAATGGAAAAAGCAGGTTGTGAAAAATCTGTGGTCGGACTCGTGGTTCCAACAGGATACTCATTCAACCTTGACGGTACCAATATCTACATGACCATGGCTGCGCTATTTATTGCACAGGCATGTAATATTGATTTGAGCATCCAAGATCAAGTCCTTTTGTTACTTGTTGCAATGCTTAGCTCTAAAGGTGCTGCTGGTGTAACTGGTGCAGGATTTATTACTTTGGCCGCAACACTCTCTGTTGTTCCTGCTGTGCCTGTTGCGGGTATGGCGTTAATCCTTGGGATTGACCGCTTTATGTCTGAGTGTCGCGCACTAACGAATTTAGTGGGTAATGCTTGCGCAACAATCGTTGTAGCACGTTGGGACAATGCACTAGACAAGGATAAATTGGCAGCTGCATTCGCTCACCCACCAAAGTCACATTACGATGAAAAAGCGGTAGAACAACACCGTGAAGATCCAATGGACTAATTAGAAATAGATCATTAAAAAGAGCCAGCTGGCTCACTACTGTCCCATAGTTTAAATTAAATAAAAAAACCTGAGTCTAAATAGTTAAAATATAAGTGCGAACAAACACTTCAACTATAAGGACTCAGGTTTTGTCACATCAGAATACCGTATTTCATCAATTACTCAAACCCATTTTGAGACAAGATTTTGAACGTCTTGCAAA
>WNDP01000147.1 GCA_009912575.1 Acinetobacter bereziniae | reverse complement strand
GACACCCATGACTTTACAAGCTCTGGATACATTCTGAAGTTCTTCAGCTAAATTGAGTAAGCCTACTTTGTGTTTAATGATTTGATTGTTAGTATGCAACATAAGAAAGTTACCTTTGTTTGATTAAGATTCGACACCTTTATCAAAACGGGTAACTTTCTCTTTTTCAAGATCAATGTCTGATCAGATCTGAACTAATACAGCTTATAGCAATATTAAAGCTCCTTCTGGAGCTTTTTTATTGCTACCCATACTACCCATACTCCGTTTTAAAAGTTCAGGACAAAGCAAAATCCACAGCAGCTTGTGTATGGATCGACGTTGTATCAAACAACGGAACCGAAAATGGTGTGTCTCCGATCAGCATACAAATTTCTTTCTGTACACCCCAAAATAATTCCTTCTGCACCCTCTGATATGAGTTGCTCAACAATTTGGATATATTTCTGACGAGATTGTTCATTGATCACGCCCAAACATAATTCATCATAAATAATATCGTGAACAATCTTTCGATGCGCTTGGTGTGGTATGAGTACATTAATGCCTTGCTGTTTCCAGCCGCTGCTTATAGAAGTCTTGTTCCATGGTAAATCGAGTGCCTAACAAACCGACTTTTCGAATATTCTGATTTAAAATTTCTTTCGCTGTCGCATCTGCAATATGAATGAATGGAACTGAAACTGATTGCTCAATATAGGACGCAACTTTATGCATGGTATTGGTACACAGTAAAATGCCCTCTGCTCCTGCTTGCTCCAACTGAACGGCCTTCTCTTTTAAATATATTCCTGCATCGTCCCATAAGCCTTGATGCTGTAATATTTCGATTTCAGCAAAATCAACACTGATTAAAACGACTTTCGCAGAGTGTAATTTTCCTAATTTTTGTTGCATGCTTTTATTCAACTGTTGGTAGTATAAATCTGTAGACTCCCAACTCATTCCACCCAATAAACCAATCGTTTTCACTTTTTTGCTCTCAAAAATTTTTCATCTATTCTAAGATCTGTTGATATTTCATCAATGGATTGCGTTTTAGGCGAGGACAGAGCAAATAAAATAATGATCAATATGATTCATTGGAAGTCTTAAAGCACCTATATTCACCATGACAATCATTTAAAATATCTCGTCAATCACATCCAATCTCATCGTGATGACACCATAATTGCGTCAATTTTAAATTTCGTTAAGCTCTTGCCTGAAACAATCGCTACGATAGCGTATATTTGTATGATTATTCAGCTATACTTTCATCTTATTTCAGCCTTTCATGATTCGCATGCGCCTAGACTTCTTCGATTTGCAACTCTTTATCAATATCGTGGACACAGGAAGCCTGACCAAAGGTGCTGAACGTTCGTCTATTTCATTGCAAGCAGCAAGTGAACGCATTAAAAAACTTGAACAACACTATACAACTCGCCTTTTTACTCGCCACGCCTCGGGTGTCAAACTGACCATCGCAGGGCAAACTTATGCAGAACAAGCTTTAAGGTTGATCCAACAAGCTAAACAGCTTGAACAAGCCATGTCACCCTATACACAGGGGCTCAGTAACCATATGACCTTATGGTGTAATTCGTCTGCGCAAAGTGAATATTTACCGCTACTGTTACCTCAATATTTAGTTGAAAATCCACAGATCCAGATTGATCTACGAGAAGCAGAAAGCAATGAAATTATTCAAACAATTGAAAAAGGTAATGCGAAATTAGGCTTAATTTCAAGCTTTTTTAATCACCATCAGTTGCAAACACTCGAGTTTTCAGATGATCCATTGGTGCTGATTTGCCCAGCCAATCATGAACTTAAGCAACAGCAACAACTCAAGTTGATTGATGCGATGAATTATCCATTTGTGGGTTTAATGCAATATCACTCACTCCAGCAATCTATTGAAAATCAAGCAAAATTACTTAACTGTGCCATTCAGTATCGTTTGAGATTACCAAATTTTGCCGCAATTGCTCAGGTGGTTGCTAACGGCGTCGGGATTGCAATTATGCCAAAGCGTGCTGCAATCAGGTTAAACCAGCATTATCCATTTCATCAAATCGAATTGGTGGGTGAGTGGGCAAAGCGCCAATTGCAATTGGCTGCACAAAATTTTGATGAGCTTCCAACAGCCTACCAACATTTTGTCCAATTTTTAATTTCATAAAAAACTAAACTGATTTTGGATGAGATGCCTCAGCCTTAAATTGAATGAGTGCATATTGATCTCGGCAGCTCAAAAGTTCATTGGAAAAGACACTTACAGCACGCCAAATTGATGTAATACAGAATACAATCCAAAAATCACCAAACCACAAAAGAAAACTTTACGGAATTTTTGCTCTGGAATTCGATAGCGAATTTTTGTCCCCACCCACATGCCGAGCAAAGATGGAATCAATGCAATCAGTGATAATTTATAATCAATCGGAGTATCTTCGACAGGATTCTGATGTAAAAAAATGGCAAGGCATATTGTTGAAACAGTAAAAGCTAAACCTAAAGACTGTACCAAATCATCACGCTTTAAATGCAAAGATTGCAAATAAGGTACAACGGGAATCACTACGACACCTGTCGCAACAGTCAAAGCACCGCCTAAATATCCAATGATTGGAGACAGCCATTTTTCATGTGGAGCAAGATTTGGCATTCGCTTGGCAAATAAGCCATAAAGCCCATATAAAACCAACATTGCACCTAATAGTGCCTCACTATGAAAGCTGCCATGAGAGTGCCCTAATGTCGGGAAAATGCTCCAGATTGAGCCAACAATAATCCCCAATAACAAAGGATAAAAACGACACACCAATCACCACACATTGCCCTCAGCAAATAATTGCCAAATATTTGTGACCATTGAAGGAATAATCAGCAGTGTTGCCGCTTGGAATGGGCTGATGACTAAACTCAATAAACCCATCGATACCGCAGGTAAGCCTAGCCCAATCGTTCCCTTAATCATTCCTGCAATTGCAAACACACCTATGACAAAACCCATCATGTCGCTTTACCTCTCTATGCTGAGGCCATGCTACGCCAATCTGTGGATTTGAAATATCACTGTTTTTAGGATAGAGCCTCAATTAAATATTGAGGCTCTATCTTCAGTAGCGTCATTTTTCTAGACAAAGAATTTACGATCATTTTACGTTACTGCTCAATCCAAGCTTTCTATACTTTTTCCATCCCATTTTGGATGTATTGACCATGAATATGCCAATTGCAAGTTCTACAAAAATTTTCCCCACAGCATTTTTATTTGAACATCAGGACATTAATGATTTTTCTCTTGAGATACAACGATACTTAGAAAATTACCCAGAAACGCGTTTTATTGATATTTGCTTACATGACTTGAATGGTCATATTCGAGGCAAACGTATTGAGGTGAATGCTCTGCATGCACTACATAAAGGCTGTTATTTTCCTCTGTCTATTTATGCGATGAATTTGAATGGTCAGGTTGTTGAAGAAAGCGGTTTAGGTAAATATATCGGGGAACCTGACCGCTTGCCCATCTTAGGTAGTTTAAAACCTTGTGCAGATCATCCTACTCAACATGCTCAACTGTTATTAAGTATGCAGTCTGATGATGGTTCTGACTGTATGTTAGAGCCTCGTAATCTACTCAAAAAAATTTTAACGACATTGCATCAAATGCATTACTTTCCTGTCATGGCAGGTGAAATCGAGTTTTATTTATCAAGCCAACAACAAGATACTCAAGACCATCAAATCCAATGTTTTGATGTCGATACACCGCAGAGTTTTCATCGTGTTATTGAGCAAATTGAGATTGAAGCAAAGCGCCAAAATATAGAACTCACTGCAATTGTAGCTGAAAGCGCATCAGGACAATTTGAACTCAATATTCAACACAGCCATGATATTTTAAAACTCTGCGATGACATCATGACAATTAAACGCATGATTCGACAAATTGCTGCACAACACCATGTAGATGCAAACTTCATGGCAAAGCCCAATATGTCCAAGGCAGGCAGTGGCATGCATTTTCATATGAGCCTGCTCAACCAATGGCAAGAAAATATTTTTCAATTAGATACAGCTAAAAATCCCAACCTGATCATGCAAAAAGTCATTGCAGGTTTAATTGATTTGATGCCAGCATCCATGGCGATTTTAGCACCCAATGTCAATTCATTTCGAAGATTTCAATTTGGGCATCATGTACCACTACAAGCCAATTGGGGATTGAATAATCGTAATGTTGCCATTCGTATCCCTTGTGCAGATCAAGACAATCAACGACTCGAATACCGTGTAGCAGGTGCAGATGTAAATCCATATCTTTGCATCGCAACAATATTGACAGGTGTACTCCATGGACTACATACATCACTTGACTTAGCACCAGCCAGCCCACAATTAAAAGCCATTCACACACAACATTTTTTGCCTATCCATCAGCTTGAGGCATTGCAATTATTTGAAAAAAATGCTGTTTTTAAACAATATTTCGGTGCAGACTTTATCCAGTTATGGTGTGCCTGCAAGACATTTGAATATCAAACTGTCATCAATAAAATTACCCAGACAGAACTAGGGTGGGGTCTATAATAAGAGATTAAAAATCCTGAATGATATGCCTTTACAACTCATTCAGCTCAATATTGAACCCATAAAAAAATCCCTTTGCTACAAAGGGATTTTTAAAGGCTTAGTGTTGATTTTATTTCAAATCAGATACTTATAAGATTTGAAAGTCAATTGTTCTTTTCAACATCACTTACAGACGGCTTTAAAGAAAGCTAGATTAATTTCATCATCATCAACGCTACTAGGCTCAGGATCTTGTTCAGTACTGTTAATCAATTGACCATTTTTCAAATAATCTTCTACCAACGTGATATCGGTGGTGCGTTCTACACAATGATCTAAATTATGCGACAAGATATAGTCGCCTTTTTTCATTTTAAGCTCTTCATTATCAGCATCAGCAACAAACTTTGCCCAGTAATCAACTGTTTTCCCTTTTTTCACAAGACGGTCAGTATCTAAGTAAAAGCTTCCATCTTGATCCTTGGTGATCAACTTCCAATTTTCTGCAAGTGCATACTGACTCAACATTGTTGTTATGCAGATTAGAATAATTTTTTTCATATTGTTCCCTAAAGTAATATAAATCATGAAATATGCGAATTTAAAATCGCTGCTCAATTATGGACGAATTTCTTTTAATTCTCGTTGAATAAAATGCTGAATCATTTCCCGATAAAGCATTTCTATCAAATCAGGGTTTGTCCCAACATCAATGGCTTTTTGACGTACTTTATTAATCACCTGCTGCACACGTTCTGGTGACTGTACATCTTCGGCTGTGCGCTTAAATCGAACGGCTTGATCCACATAAAATTGACGTGTTGCGATCAGCTCAATAAGTTCTTGATCCAATTGATCAATTCGATCTCGAACTTGCTCTAAAGATTCACACTTCTCTTTTTTGATCATCGGTTTTTTCTACATCCTGTGCTTCGCTCATGTGTTGAGCTCGTTCTAACTCATTTTCGGTTTTATACTTATGTTCTAACACATTACTAAAAATACTTTCAATCATCAAAACGCGATATAGGCTATTAAATACGTAACGCTTTCCTTCAATTCTTAATTCTAAAACGGGAAAATCTGGCTGGTGTTTTTCAGCACATTGTTGGTCATTGGCTTTTAATAAAGCCTCAACATCAAGCGCTGTTAAATTTTCGATCGCTAAATCTTGCTGCATTTGCTGTAAGTGAGGTTTAAAGGACAAATTGCGTCCTTTGGTCCATACGGCTTGCAAAATGTCATACATGACATCCACTCGTTGCTCTTCAGGAACACTGTAATATAACTGTGCCATATTTAAAAAGTGCTTTCAGCGGTTGGGCGACAAAATGGCGTAAATTTCACTTCAGAACGCTTGGAAAGGCGTGTTGCTAAACTCCAGTCAAAAGCATCTCGTCCGTGATAGCTCAACGGGTACACATTCAATTGAATATTATAGTAGTTGGCAAGTTCTTCTTTAATATAGGCCAACAATAACCAGCTGATTGGATCTTCTAAAGCAATATATAAATCCAGTTCTGGATGCATTGCCTGAATTTCAGCAAGCTCTTCTGCATCACTCATCAAATGCTCACGCCATTCGATATGATTGATTAAAAAAATCGGATTACCAATCAATAATTTTTGCTGTTTTAAACGACGAGTCAAACGTAATAAATCATCTACTGCATGATACTTACGCCCACCAAATTCAAAATAACTTTCTAGAATAGGGATCTGGCTAAAAATACGTTCAGGGAAATTTTGTGGTTTTTGATGCTGACTTGCCATGACGAACAATGTCCGCAACTTCCCATACTGCTGCTGCCACAGCATATGAAAGACGTCTTCGAGTAAATAAAGAAAGTTTTGCCCAGTAAGTGGCGTATTTCTCAGAATAATTTCTACTTGTTGTAATGCTTCAGGTGTGGGCTGTTCTGGTTTTTCATCATCATAGCTAAAACGATGTTGATTGGCTAAGATTTTGGCATCTTCTAAACAATAATTGCGCCATTCATCTATCGTCATTCCATTGGGGGGTTCTGCGGATGTATTAGAAATAATCACCTTTAGTGGCTTTAAATCATCCGTTAAAATATCATCCAATTGTGTTAATTGCTGTACAGCTAAATAACTATACACATCATCTAAGCGTAAATAGATACTCAGCCCTTGTTCCGTAGATAACACCTCTTGGCGAATCGGCTTTTGGTAAAACCAACTCGATCGGATTGGATCAAACCAACGGCGTAGCAGTGACATGGGAAGAGCCTCAAAATAAGCACTGAATAAATGAGAAAAAACTGACTGAAACTCGCTCAAGCATACCATTCATTCACTGAAGATGCTGAGAAAATTGATTGTTGTCAGTCATAAGAAATTTATAACAATTCAAATCTGAATGATCAATATCCCAAAACCCGATAAAATTGAAACCATTAGGTCAATCCAATAAAAAAGCACCCAAGTATGGGTGCTTTTGATTTTGATAAACTGCTGTACTTTAACGCTTAAATTTCACGCACTGCGCCTTTTGAAGCACTTGTGGTATGCATTGCATAAGCTTTCAAGGCTTTTGAAATCTTGCGAGGGCGTTGTTCAGCTGGATGCCAGCCTTTCTCGTCCTGAACCTTACGTCTTGCAGCTAAAGTCGCCTCATCAACAGCAAGATTGATGGTACGATTTGGAATATCAATTTCAATCAAATCGCCATCTTCAACCAATCCAATAACACCACCTTCAGCAGCTTCAGGTGATACATGACCAATTGAAAGACCAGAAGAACCTCCAGAGAAGCGTCCATCTGTCAGTAAAGCACATTCTTTACCTAAGCCTTTTGATTTTAAATAACTGGTCGGATAAAGCATTTCCTGCATACCTGGTCCACCACGTGGTCCTTCATAACGGATCACAACCACATCACCAGCTTTGATTTCATGTCCTAAAATTGAATCTACTGCAGCATCTTGGCTTTCAAATACTCGTGCAGTTCCATTAAATTTTAAAATTGAATCATCAACACCTGCTGTTTTAACAATACAGCCATCTACAGCAATGTTGCCATACAATACTGCCAAACCACCATCTTTAGAGAAAGCATGTTCAGCATTACGAATCACACCTGTTTCACGGTTGCCATCCAATGTCTGGTAATAGCGATTTTGTGAGAATGCAGTTTGAGTTGGAACACCACCTGGTGCTGAACGGAAGAACTCATATACCACTGGGTCTTCTGTACGAATAATATTCCATTTATCCAATGCATCTTTTAAGGTGTGCTCATGCACAGTGTGTACCGATGTATCTAATAAACCTACACGATCCAATTCACCGAGAATGGACATGATACCACCCGCACGGTGTACATCTTCCATATGTACATCCTGCTTTGCAGGAGCAACTTTACATAATACAGGCACTTTACGCGATAAACGATCAATATCATCCATGGTAAAATCAACACCTGCTTCACTGGCAGCAGCCAATAAATGCAATACGGTATTAGTTGAACCACCCATCGCAATATCGAGCGTCATGGCATTTTCATAAGATGCTTTGGTTGAGATCGAACGTGGCAATACGGTGTAATCATCTTGTTCATAATGGCGTTTTGCCAATTCAACAACCAATTGACCTGCTTTTTCAAATAGTTTCTTACGGTTTGCATGTGTTGCCAATGTTGAACCATTTCCTGGCAACGACAACCCCAATGCTTCTGTCAAACAGTTCATCGAATTCGCTGTGAACATACCTGAACATGAACCACATGTTGGACATGCTGAACGCTCGTATTCTTTTACTTCTTCATCTGTAAAATTATCATCCGCTGCAACCACCATCGCATCAACTAAGTCAATTGCACGTTCTGTACCACGGATTTTTACTTTACCCGCTTCCATTGGTCCACCTGACACAAACACCACTGGAATGTTTAAACGCATCGCTGCCATTAACATCCCTGGGGTAATTTTGTCGCAGTTTGAAATACACACCATGGCGTCTGCGCAGTGTGCATTGACCATATATTCAACAGAGTCTGCAATCAAATCACGTGAAGGCAATGAATACAGCATGCCATCATGCCCCATTGCAATACCATCATCCACGGCAATGGTATTGAATTCTTTTGCCACACCACCAGCTGCTTGGATTTGTTCCGCAACCAGTTGACCTAAATCTTTAAGGTGAACGTGACCAGGCACAAACTGGGTAAATGAGTTGACTACCGCAATAATCGGCTTACCAAAATCTTCATCTTTCATTCCTGTTGCACGCCATAAGCCACGCGCACCAGCCATATTTCTTCCATGTGTCGATGTTTTTGAACGATAGTCAGGCATTTGTATTTCCAACATTGTTTGAGCTTGAAATGAATTAGATTCACTCTGGCTAAATAAAACTGATATAGCAATAAATCAGTCGAAATATGTACACATCATACTATAAGTTAACGTAGAACCAATGACCTTGAGTATGATCTTTTTTTAAACAAGACGTGTTTAATTATATTTCAACAGGCTTAGAGATAAGTGATATTTAATATAACGCTATCGCAGTCGATAAAACACAAAACTTCTATGAATAATTTTTTATTTTTTAATAAATAATATTTATCATTTAGCAATAATCACTAAATTTAATTTTATAAAAAGGCTTCTATACAGAAGCCTAAATACCCATCTTCAACCAATCCTTACTTCTGCTTGATCAGATATAACCCTGTACATTGCTTACCCTCACGATCTGTACACAGTTCAGCAGTCTTTGCAGATACCCATTTTAAGCTCAATCGAACATCTACATCCGTATAGTCCACAGGCTCGCCACCACAACCTGCTTTTTTATTGTCTGCTTTTACTTTCATGGCCAATACATCTAAAGCCTGTACATTTTGATTTCTTAATATCGCAAACTCACCTGTCATTCGCTTTTGCTTGGTGCTATAGAGAAATTGATCAGGCTTGGTAAATTGATAACTTTCTGTACACTGCGTTTTTGCATTATACACCGTCCATGTTCCCCAAAATTCATTGGCTAAATTGACTTGAGTTTTATCGAATGCTTGTACATTTAATGCAAAACCCAAACTGACCAATGCTAAAACTGTTTTTTTCATCATTTTGATACTCGATTGTTTTTAATCAATTGGAAATCTTTGTAATCTCATCACTCTTCTGATTGTTGATCAACACCTACTCAAAAAAACAAAAAACGATAATGTGTAACACATATCGTTTTTTGTTTAGATTATCCAAAATTATATTGAATAAGTAAGACTTACCACGTGATATTCACACGACGGTTAGGTGCTAGACATTCAACCAATTGAATCTTTTTATTGATTCCTGTGCACTTTTGGTACACATCTGTTTTATTTTCTGCACTGTACTGAATTTGCTCGCCTCGAATGCCTTGTTGTTTCAAGAGTTCAACAACCGTATTCGCTCTTTGTCCAGATAAGCGTTGGTTATATTGAAACGAGCCTAATCGGTCGGTATAACCTGCTACAAATACTGGTTTATTCCCATCTGATTGTTTTATCTCATCTGCAATTTTGCGAATCACTTCTGCATTCTTTACGCCATTTTTATCCGCTTGATCAAAGTAAAACAGAACACTTGCAGACTGCCCAGTAGGTGCTAGAGTCGTTTGTTCAGTCTCAGACTGATTGTTAATCCCCCAAGCCATTAAGCCTTGGCATTGTTCACCTTTCCAATATAGATTGTCTGAACGGTATTGCTTATCAAAATCTATGCGTAATTGGCAACGCTTATATTGATTTGAGTTTGGCTCACGAATATCCAACACATAGTTCCATGTCTTAACCGCAAAAAGACCTTCAGAAAATTGTGGATTCCCCAAAATATGACGAATCTGATCTTTGGTTAATCCTTTGTCTAAACGTGCAACATCATCATATTCATAACGGTTTACTTGTTTTAAATAGCTGTCTTTGACTTCAGGAAAATGGATTTCCTGAGTTGTCGAACTGTCAACTTCAGCAGCATGACTCAATGACATCACAAGACCGCTGAATACACCAAACATAATTTTTTTGTTAAATGCTTTCATTTTTTCTCTCTTAAAAATTTGCGAAGAAAAAGGAAGATCCAAAGATCTTCCCTGTCGAGTGAATTAGTCAATCACACCACTGATACCGATACGAACACTTGGATCGCCTTGAGATGCTGCTGCAACACCACCTGTAATCGACCAACGGCCATTGTCTGCAGTTTTACGTAAGGTCACACCTACTGCATTTTCTCCACCATGATAAGCGGCACCTGCTGCATAGGTATATTTACCTGGAATATATGGTGCTGATTCCAGAGCCATCGCTGCGGCAATACCTGCATTGGCCTTTTTCTCTACATCATCAATACGGTTATTGGTAATACGGAAAGCGTTATCCAACTTGTTACTGACATTGTCAATTTTGCTATTCAACGCTTGATCTGCTTGATTCAATGCATCAATCGCACCACCGACATTGTTATATTTCGAATCGCCAACCGTATAACTTGGTGCTGTGAAGCTACCCGTAATATTGTCATAACCCGCACCACCACCAAGATAGTTCACAACAGCTTGGTTCGTTGTATTCAATTGACTACCGTTCACTGCATCTTTAGATGTTGCATTGACTGCACCCTCTTTAACGCCTGTCACTACTCGGTTGCCATCTGTACCTGCCACACTGACGCTTGTACCACCCGTATCTTTCGCAACAGTAACCGTCGCATCTTTACCAGCTTGTTGAACCAAACCAACAGTACCGTTGTTAATATCATTTTTTATATTGCTAATATCGGTTGTGTTCTGATCCACCTGTTGCTGAACATTCCACAATTGACCGCCATTGACAGCATCTTTAGAACCTTGAGCAACCGTACCATCTTTCACATTGGTGATCGTTGTACCATTTGCGCCACCACCAAGTGTGATCTTATCTTTTGATGCATCGTCATATTTAACAGCATTGTTGGCAAGCTCATTTACATTGTTATTCA
>WNDP01000146.1 GCA_009912575.1 Acinetobacter bereziniae | reverse complement strand
TTTGCAAGACGTTCAAAATCTTGTCTCAAAATGGGTTTGAGTAATTGATGAAATACGGTATTCTGATGTGACAAAACCTGAGTCCTTATAGTTGAAGTGTTTGTTCGCACTTATATTTTAACTATTTAGACTCAGGTTTTTTTATTTAATTTAAACTATGGGACAGTAGTGACCTTAGGGTGCTTTTTTATTGGATTGAAATTTGTGTCTTAAAATGCTGATTAAAATATGCATCGCTTATGCTTAAAAAGCCATGCAACCAATCCGTTTTAAATCCATTTTTTCCATCTAAAGTAAGCCAATGGGCCGATAAAAAAGGCAATCAATAATGAAATAACAACGTAAAAACTCCAATGACCATGTGCAAAAGGAAGAATTTCAGTGTTCATTCCATAAATACTGGCAATGAGCATGGGTGGTGCAAGCATACTCGGCAACATTGAAAATCGACGAATCGTATCGTTCTGTTCTGTATTAATAAATCCAGAGGTTGTGTCGAGTAAGAATCGAACCTTTTGGAACAAGAAGGCATCATGCTCAACCAGAGATCGTACGTCTTCACTTAACTCTCGAATGTCGGCATCATAAATATGACTGCCTAATGCACGAGGGCGGGATAAAAACGTCAGTACACGGCGTAAATCAATCAAACAGAGTTGTGCTTTTCCAATCATGTCCTCTTTTTGCGCTAAACGTGTAATCATTTCATCAAGGTCGAGAATCATCTCACGATGGCGCACGTTCAAGACTTCAGTAGAGTATAGTTCTAAATCTCTGTGGATATCTTCCAAGATATCCGCAAGCTCATCTAGTTTAGCTTCAAGCAGACCAAGAAGAATCCAAGTTGGATCTTTGTAGTCAATTTCATAATCATTGCGTCGGGCACGTGCACGAAAGGCACGAAAAGCAACCAGTTTCTCACCACGTAAAGTAAATAAACGCTCTTTATGTAAGATAAATGCGACAGTCTGAACATTGGCTAACATGTTCGAGGTATCGTCTGGATCGCCTTCAACTTGGTAATTTTTATTTTTTGTTAAAAAATACGTACTAATATGTAGAATACCATCATCATCACGGTAAAATCGTGCTGATGATGAGATGTCTTCTAAAGATTTGAGGGTGGGTAGGTTTTGCTCATAGGCATCTAGTACCCATTCCTGTTCTTCTTGTGAAGGTGCAATAAGGTCAACCCAAACCAATTCTGGATGTAGGTCGAATCCACCATTAATGGTTGCATCTTCTAAGCTACCGCGCTCAGTGGCGTAAAAGGCTTCAAGCATTGTGTCTTTTCTCCTTTGCGCAGTGTGGTGTTAATTTGATGTGTGTATTTTAGACAAGGACTTTAGGAAAAACACTGCTTACAACGCCCTTTTATGAAAAAAATCTTTATTGTTCGTCTATATTTTTAGCATCACTAAATTAAAATTAGGTTAAATTTATGAATTCTATTGCTATTTTTTGTGGTTCATCTTTAGGTACAGATCAGATTTTTGCAGATATTGCACAACTGACTGGTGAAACTATCGCCAAGCATGGCCAAACCTTGGTTTATGGCGGTGGTCGTTCAGGCCTAATGGGAATTGTCGCAGACAGTGCATTGGCTGCAGGTGGTCAGGTGATAGGGGTTATTCCTCAGGGTTTAGTTGATCGTGAGTTGGCACACCCAGGCCTGACTGAACTGCACATCGTGAAAAATATGCATGAACGTAAAACAAAAATGTCTGAATTGTCTGATGGTTTTATTGCCTTGCCAGGTGGAGCAGGAACCATTGAGGAAATTTTTGAGCAATGGACATGGGCACAATTGGGTATTCATTTAAAGCCATGTGCATTTTTAAATGTTGAAGGTTTTTATGATGATTTATTGAAGTTCATACAGCTGACAACAGACAAAGGTTTTTCTAAGGCGAGATTTACCGATCAATTGATTCATTCTGCTTCAATTGAAGATATTTTAGCTCAGTTTAAAGCTTATCAAGCTCCAGAGCCGAAGTGGGGAGTAAAGGATCGTGAGGAATTGGTCAAATTGGATTAAGACTTAATTTGCTTGTTAGTGCTTTATTAAGTTTGTTTCGCTAATTTTTAAAACACAATATATTGTTTTTAATTTTATTAATGTCACAATATATTGTGTTTTTTATTGTGCCTTTGAATGATGAATGTAATTACTGTCGCTGCTGCCGTGATTTTTAATAATCAAAATCAATTATTACTGGTACGAAAAAAGAATACCCAGTTTTTTATGCAAGTCGGTGGGAAGTTAGAACCCAATGAAGCACCTGAAGAGACAATGTTGCGTGAAATTTCAGAAGAAATAGGGGTTCAAGCTAAAATTCAACACTATATTGGACGTTTTGAAACTTCAGCTGCAAATGAGGCAGGACATCAGTTGGTGAGTTATGTCTATCAAGTGAACTTGCCTGATGCACCGAAAATTGATGCAGAAATTGCTGAGATGAAGTGGATTGATTTGGATGATCAGCAGACGTTATTGGCACCCTTAACACGAGAAGTGGTGATCCCATGGTGTAGGGAAAATCTTTTAACGTGAATCAACTGAATTTAACAGAGGTTGTTCTTCAAATTATTGAACAATCATTTCATTGAAGGATGTGCAGCTGCAATACATATACTTGAAATCTGCTGACAGCCCAAGCGCTGTAAAGCTTGGGTTAGAGCATGAATCGAACTGCCTGTTGTGACCACATCATCCACAATTAATACTTTTTTAAATTTTCTTTTTTCCATTTGAATGATTTGAAATTGTTTTTCAATATTTTCAAGTCGTTCAACACGACTTAGACCTTTTTGTGAATGTTGGGCTTGTCAAACCACGGGTTGCCAAATCGGAATATTTAACTGTTTTGCCATAATTTTAGCCACAATCAACATTTGGTTATAACCCCGTTCTTTTAACCGCTCAATGGAAATTGGCATGGGAACAATCGCTTGAACTCTGGAAATTCTTAAGCTCAATAAGCTATGTGCAAGCACGTTTTGATATTGCAACTGTTGCTCATATTTATAGGTTTGAATGATGCGATCAATTGGAAAATCATAGTGATGTGCGCAAACTATCTGCTGTCCATGCCGCTCTATGGATTGTTTGTACCAAGGGAGTTGATTCCAACAGTCCTGACATAAGGAATGTACTTGTTGTCGATCAATACTGCAAAGTAAGCATGGAGAAATACTTTGTACGCTTTTGTGGATGAGTTGATTGAAAAATTGAAGCATCTTTTCTAATCTTGATTTGAGCAAGGTTCAGTGATGATCTATTCATATCAGTAATTTCAAATAAAAACTTTTCATTTGACGACATCCATGATGACGATAAATCATCACGATTGTGAAAATTCTATTGTTAAGTCCTCGGCTATTCGAAAACTTAAATCACTCTATTTTCGCTATGTTAAACATAGGCATATCTCGGCGCTTCAGGCAGCCAACGTTTTAACAAAGCATCTGCACTTTCTGGAAAATCTTTAAGTACTTGGGCAGCCACATAATGTGCTTGATTGAGTAAATGATCATCTCGTTCGAGTTTGGCAACTCTAAAACCCATATCTCCAGTCTGTTTCGTACCCAGCAATTCCCCGGGACCTCGGATCTCTAAATCTTTTTCGGCAATGATAAATCCATCATTGGTTTCACGCATAATTCTTAAACGTTCTTGTCCATTTTGAGACAGCGGATTTTTATAAAGTAGCGCACAGAAACTTGCTGTTGCACCACGTCCTACACGCCCACGCAATTGATGGAGTTGTGAAAGCCCAAGCCGTTCAGCATTTTCAATCACCATAATGGATGCATTGGGTACATCGACGCCTACTTCAATCACTGTGGTAGCAATTAAGAGTTGTAATTCATTGTCTTTGAATTGCTGCATCACTGCTTGTTTCTCATCAGCTTTCATTTTGCCATGCACCAAACCGATATTGATCTGTGGAAAGCGATCTTTAATCTCTTGATAGGTGGCTTCTGCGGCTTGAGCATCCAAGGTTTCAGACTGTTCAACCAACGTACAAACCCAGTACGCCTGTTTCCCTTCTGCACAATTGGTCGTGATTCTTGTTAATACTTCTTCACGTCGATCTAGTGGGATGGTGACAGTTTGGATGGGGGTACGCCCTGGTGGGAGTTCATCAATGACAGAAGTATCTAAATCACCATAGGCGGACATCGCTAAAGTGCGAGGAATAGGCGTTGCTGTCATGACCAATTGATGTGGTGTGGTGTGGTTTAATCCTTTATTGCGAAGTGCAAGACGTTGATCGACACCGAAACGATGCTGTTCATCAATAATCACTAAGCCTAATTTGGCAAATTCTACATTGTCTTGAAATAAAGCATGTGTGCCAATAATGACATTGGCTGTACCTTCTTTTAAGGTAAGTTCTGCCGCTGCACGTGCTTTACCTTTTTGTTTGCCAGACAGCCAAGAAACATTTAAACCTAAAGGTTCAAACCACTTTTTAAAGTTTAAATAATGCTGTTCTGCTAGGATTTCAGTCGGTGCCATCAGTGCAACTTGCCAACCTTCTTCCAACGCATGACAAGCAGCAACACCTGCAACCAGTGTTTTACCTGCGCCCACATCACCCTGTACAAGGCGTAACATCGGTTTATTTTGTTTCAGGTCTTTGGCAATTTCATTTGATACTCGTTTTTGTGCATTGGTCATTTCAAAGGGCAAACTGGCCAACAGGGCTTTTGCAAATTTTTTGCTCGGCGAAAAAGATGGAGCAGCAATTTGTTGAATATATGCCCGTCGAGTGAGCAAACTAATTTGGTGTGCAACCAGTTCTTCAAAAATTAGACGTTGTTGAGCAGGATGAGCACCTTGCGCAAGCTGTAGCATGTTGGCATTAACGGGAGGGTGATGAATATATTCCAGTGCTTCTTTGAGTGCATAACCGTTGGTAAACTTTTCTGGCAGTAATTCAGGAAGGTCATCTGCATGTTGATTTAGTGCCTGTTTTACATATTCACGTAATTTTGGCTGGGTTAAACCTTCTGTAGCGAGATAAATCGCGGTTAATTGTGTTTTAGGAAGCGGTGTATGTTCTGTAATGAGTTGTATTTCTGGGTGATAAAGTTCTAAGCCACGTGCACCAACTCGCACTTCACCAAATATTCTTAAGCGATTGCCTGCCTTTGCTCGATCAGTTAAAGCTTTATATACATGGTAAAAGCGTAGTGTGACTTTGCCAAAGTCATCTTGTAATAAAATCGCCATGGATTTACGTTTGCCAGGTGGCATGTCGATAGATTTAACAACACCTTCTAACAAGTAACTCCGACCTACCTGTAATTGGTTCATGGCAATGATCGTGCTACGATTCTCATAATCCCGTGGCAAATGAAACAGCAAGTCATCTGTTGTGAAAATATTCAGTTTTTCAAGTAAGGTAGCTGCGGCATTGCCAACCCCTTGTAATTGATGAACTGCTGCCATGTCCCCTCAGCTTAAGTTTGATTGATTTTGAAGAATAGGTCGTGTCATGCATATTCTATTTGTAGGTTATGGTAAAACATCACAACGTGTTGCTAAACAATTATTTCAGCAAGATCACCAAATTACCACAGTTAGCCGTAGCCCGAAAGCGGATGATTTTGCTCAGCACTTGATGCAGGATATTCATGCACTCGACTTGTCACAAATTCAAGCTGTGGATGTGGTCTATGTCGCACTCGCACCTTCTCGAAATACTTCGCTCAATGCTTTAGACATGTATCAGCACACTTATGTGGATTCTGTGCAACCCATTGTCAAGGCACTCAGAAATCATCCAGTGAAACGCATCATCGTGGTGTCATCTACACGGGTGTATGGAGAAAATCAGGGTGAAGTAATCACTGATGATTCTGTAATCATTCCGAGTGATGAGCAAGGTCGTTTACTGGTAGAAATGGAGCAATTGTGGCAACAGACTTATCCAGTTGAATGCGTGATTGTTCGTCCGACAGGAATTTATGGTGTGTCTACAGTGAGAATGGCAAAGCTTGCAGAAGCAACTCGAAGTTATCCAAATATTCATTGGTCAAATCGAATCCATATTGATGATCTTGCCAATTTCTTAGCGCATTTACTTCACGTGGAACATCCTGAAAAATCATATATTTGTACGAATAATAAGCCACAACCTTTGCATGAAAAAATTTTAAATCTTCAGCGCGAGTTGGGTTTACCTGAGTTAGCTTTAGAAAGTGATCGGGAGTCGGGAAAGAAAATTTTTGCGGAGAGGATGTTGGCAACTGGATTGAAGTTAATGCATTAAAAAAGCTATAAAGCGTATGAATAAAAATGATCAGTAGATGACGAATATAAATGTGATCTGAACAGTGAGATATTCTTTGATGGAAATATTCAAATTTTGAGAAGTTTCCTTTATTGATCGCAGAGGGCTAGGGCGAGGTAATCATCCCACCCTTCCCCCCAAAGGGAGAAGGGTGTTTGACATTTATTTTTTCTTGCGCTTTAAACGCTTCTTGGCTTGTTGTGCGGCTAAAGCATCTAAAGCCTCTTTTAGTTCCTCATCCGTAAAGGAGGTAATATGGTGCAGCATTTGTAAGGTCACATCATCCAGTACCAAATTGGCGTATTGTGCAACATTTCTAAATTGCTCATCAAAAACAATGGCATGATCTTCGTTGGTTTTAATATAGCCTTGTTCAATTAACACTTTCATAAAACTTTGGAATAAAGCTTTATCAAAGAACTCAGGCGAATTGAATTCATACAATACGGATAAACGTTGTCCAACCAAATGACTTAATTCTTCAACTTGGCGAATCGAGATATTTCCAGAGCCACGCTGAGTAATAAGCGCAAGCGTCATGTAATAACGTTCAAGACTTTGACGAACAGGTGCGGCTAAAACAGCAAGTTGATTGTGGTCTTCAGAGTTTGGCGCAGGGCTAAAGATAAAGCCTTCATCATCTACAAAAATCAAATTTGCTTGCGCCAAAGCATCGACGTATTCAGTCACTTGAGCTTTGATTTCATGATCTTTCCATTTTAAAAACAATTCCGCTTTTAAGAATGGGTATAGTGTGCGAATCACATTCAGCAAATCAGTTTGGCTGATTTTACCATTATGCTCAACCAAAGCAGCAATCAATGATGGAAGTACAAAAGCGTGTAAAATATTATTGCGGAAGTAGGTCAGTAAAATAGCTTGATTATCTTCAATCGCAATAATATCACCCAGTACATGCTGAACCCGTTTAATCAATTTCAGTTTCATGCCATAAGCAATGATTTCTTTGCCTGAAAGTGGTGTCACCTGAGTGCGTTGATCATAAGGAATTGCCGTCAATAACTTACGATAAGTATCCAGTTGTTTGATGCAGATTTCTTCGTCCAACGTGTGTTTCGGTGTCGCCAATAAAATCAACGATAGTAATGACACTGGATTGATCACCACAGCACGGTTGATATTTTCCAAGATGGCATTGGCAGAACTGTTGACTGCATTGGAGACTTCTTGAGGGATTGGCGCATCATTGTGTTCAATTTGAATTTGATCTGCACCGTGCTGTTTCAATAAATCATCTAAAAAGACAGGTTCACCAAAGTTGACGTGTACCTTGCCAAAAATACGCTCAATTTTTTTCAGGGTTTGCAGAATGCCCCAAACTGATTCAGCCTCTTTAGGTTTACCATTCATTTCACCCACATAGGTTGCGCCTTCCATCAAGCGCTCATAACCCACATAGGTTGGAATGAAAACAATCGGTTTAGCACGACCACGTAAGTGTCCATGTACCGTCATTGCCAGCATCCCAGTTTTGGGTGGCAGTAATCGCCCTGTACGTGAACGCCCACCTTCAATAAAGTATTCAAGTGGTGTATTACGAGACAGGATGCTGAATAAATATTCTTTAAATACCGATGTATATAACGCATTACCGCGGAAAGAGCGACGAATAAAAAATGCACCACCGCCACGCAATAATTGACCGACAAATGGCATATTCAGGTTATCACCAGCGGCAATATACGGCACCATCAGACCACGTTTATAAATCACATAAGACAACAGTAAGTAGTCAATATGACTGCGGTGACATGGGGTATAAATCACCTCATAGTCTTTGACCAATTCGCGAACAGTATTGAAGTTATGCACTTCAACGCCGTCATACAACTGGGTCCATAAACGTGTTAATGCCATATCCGCAAAGCGTACAGCTGAAGCGGAATAATCAGAAGCAATTTCGTTAACAAAACCGATGGCGCGATGTTCAGCATCAATCATGCTGATTTTAGAGCGGATACTTTCTTTACGAATCGCGTCTTGGACATCTGGTGCTTTAATCAAAGAATGCATGACATTGCGACGGTCTGATAAATCTGGACCGAGAATAACTTCTCGCTGACGATCTAGGAAGTCGTTGAGTTGGTTGACAATATAGGTTGCTGGCGAAACATTCGGGTGATGGGTTTTTGCATGTTCGACTAAGCCACGCAGTGATTGTGCTTCATGAAACTCTAGGAATGACTGACGACCATGTAAGCCGATGTTCATCAATTGTTTGACTTTACTTGGTGTCGCCCATGTATCGGTAAACAAAAGTTTAAACCAAGAATCCTCTTTATCTGGTGAACGTCCCCATAAAACCGTTACAGGAATAAGCTCAATATCTAAAGCTGAATTTTGATCTAGCGATTCAATCAGTCTAAGTAAACGAGGAGGGAAAGCGTGTTCAGGAGGATTAAAATAATTATTCTCATCCTGATGCTGTAAAAATAAAATCGCTGCTTTTTCACGGTTCGCACCAATCACTAGTGGATCAAGGGCTGGCGCAAGTTGTAAACGACGTGTTTCACCATCAACCACCAAAGCATTACTTCTTGAGTAATTCTGTAATACATAACACACCACTTTTTGAGTTGTGGTTGTGCTATTTTCAGGATGTTCTGTTGGTTGGTCTAGTGCTGGAGTTTCAGTAGGAACCTCTCCAAGAACATGTGGGGTTACCACAAGGTCAAGTATTTTACTCGAAAGTCGACGATACATTTGACCAAAGCCACTCTTGGACATAAATACTCCTAGCCAATGGTGAATCACGCGATAAGGCGTATAAAATAATATTTTCTGTAATTGAAGCACAGAACAGGATGTCATTTTCTGACAAATTGCAGATCACTTGTCAGATTTTATCGTTAAAAATCGTATTTTAAACAATCCCGCTGGACAAGAGAAGTGACAGCGTAGTTTATGAAAGTTTAGTGTATCACTCTGGATTTATGGCAAAATAGAGTTAAATCTCTAAAATATGAATACTTTGTTCTATCCATTGGAACAAAGTCAGTATATAGATAGGTCATTTATGAATGCTTTAACCCAAGAGCTTGTAGAGCTTTTAACGCTAGAAAAACTTGAAGAACATATTTTCCGTGGGCAAAGCCGAAACTTAGTTGGCAAACGTGTTTTTGGTGGACAGGTTTTAGGGCAAGCACTACGAGCCGCATCATATACTGCGGACCGTCCTGTACATTCACTGCATGCCTACTTCTTATATGGTGGGGATATTAATGCACCGATTATTTATGAGGTGGATCGTTTACGTGATGGTAAAAGTTTCTTAAGCCGTCAAGTGCGTGCCATTCAACATGGGCGGACTATTTTTTCAGCAATGGTTTCTTTTGCAACACCAGAAGAAGGGTTAAATTATCAAATTGCCGAGCCTGAATATCCAGATCCAGAATCACTAAAATCTGAACAGGAATTAAAAGAGAATTTAATCAGTTTTATTCCTGAAAATATTCGTGCTGCATTTATGCGCCCACGTCAGGTGGAAATTCGTCCGATTAACGTGACCAATCCTTTTCAACCGCAACCTGAAGCGCCATCGTATGCTCACTATCTGCGTACCCATGAGCCATTGGCTGCGGAATTGGCAGATGACATTTCAATAAATCAGGCAATTGTTGCCTTTTATTCAGATTATACCTTGATGATGACTGCATTGCGTCCACACGGTTTAAACTATCTTTCACCAAGTTTGCAATGTGCGAGTATTGATCATGCGATCTACTTTCATAAGCCTGTCAAAGCAGATGATTGGATGCTGTATGACATGGATGCAACGGTCAGCGCAAATTCACGCGGTCTAAACTTTGGAAGGATGTGGCAAAATGGTGAGTTGGTATGTAGTACTGTTCAGGAAGGTCTGATGCGTGTACGTGAAATCGAAACACAATAAACCATTCAGGATTGAACCATAAAGAATTAGGCCATCACCATTGATGGCTTTTCTATTTTTTAGCAGAGCTTGTGACAAAAAAATGCTCGATTCTAAATAATTTCAATGGCATAGTCTAAAATGTGAAAATATATAACAGTCAATGACGATGAGCTTAAATACCCAAATTTTAATTGCCGCCATTCTTGGTGTGGCATTTGGATTCCTGTTAAATCAATTCCCTGATACTCAGTTTTTAGACGGCAGCATTTATGCTTTAAGTATCGCCAGTAGTATTTTTATTGGTTTACTCAAAATGCTGTTGGTACCGTTAATTTTCAGTTCAATTTTAGTTGGGGTTTCTAATTTAGAAGCAGGTAGCCAGCTGAGCCGTGTCTGGAAAATTACCTTAGCTTGCTGTGTAACCACCACCACCTTAGCCCTGATTCTTGGCTTGGCCTCCACTCACTTTTTCCATGTTGGGCAAGGTGTGGATATTGACTTGTTTAAAGATGCAATGAGCCAGCATAAAAGTCCTGATTCATTAACGCCAAGTTCATTTCTAACGAATTTTATTCAAAATACTTTAATTAACCCTTTTAAGGCTTTTAGTGATGGCAATGTTTTAGCTGTTGTGCTGTTTGCATTGTTATTGGGTTTGGCATTGGTGCAGGGCGGAGAACGTTTTAATTCAATCAAACAACTGGCACGTCAATTTTTTGACATTATGATGATGCTGGTGGGTTGGGTGATGAAAGTTGCACCAATTGGTATTTTTGCATTAATGGCAAAGCTGATTGCAACAGAAGACATCTCTATTTTGAGCCGTCTTGCTGAGTTTGCGATTGTGGTTACAGGTACAACCATTTTTCATGGTGTGGTGGTTCTACCCTTGTTATTGTGGATTTTTGGAAAAATGGATCCCATCACTTTTTTCAAAGGAACGCGTGCGGCTTTAATCACAGCTTTTGCGACCAGTTCAAGTTCAGCAACGATGCCTTTAAGTCTGAAATGTACCCAAGAAAACCTCGGTGTACGTCCACAAATCGCAGGTTTTGTCGTTCCATTCGGTTCACAGTTAAACATGGATGGGACTGCACTTTATGAAGCAGCAGCAGCGCTGTTTATTGCGAACCTGATGGGGTTGGAGCTGTCGATTACCCAGCAAATAATTGTATGTCTGACAGCAATGATTGCCTCATTAGGTGCACCTGGGATTCCAAGCGCAGGCATGGTCACGATGATTATGGTATTGCAGTCTGTAGGCTTACCTGCTGAAGCGATTGTGATCTTATTACCGATTGATCGAATTCTCGATACAGTACGAACAGTGGTCAATGTACAAGGGGATATGATGATTAGTGTAGTCGTTGATCGACATACCCGAGATATGGAAAGTTCATCTTAAGACAGTGTAGACAGAAGCGTTATGCACTTGTTTTAAGTGTATTAGTTCAGATCTGATCAGACATTGATCTTGAAAAAGAGAAAGTTACCCGTTTTGATAAAGGTGTCGAATCTTAATCAAACAAAGGTAACTTTCTTATGTTGCATACTAACAATCAAATCATTAAACACAAAGTAGGCTTACTCAATTTAGCTGAAGAACTTCAGAATGTATCCAGAGCTTGTAAAGTCATGGGTGTC
>WNDP01000145.1 GCA_009912575.1 Acinetobacter bereziniae | reverse complement strand
TGAGACCTTTAGCCAATTCAGCAGCCATACTTTTGATTGTTGCTTCATCCATGTGAAGTACCTTTTGTAATTATCCTCTTCAGGATAAATGAAAATTAAGTACTTACACAAAATTCAGAACAGTCCCGAGTCAATCATCAACTACTGTGAACACAGCGAATACCCATGTTGCAACCACTGTTCCAAACATTTCTAATCAAAACATCCCAGATCAACCAACGGTATCTGTACAAACTCCACTTAAATCACAAGCTTCTCAAAATGTTCAATCAGAACAACAAGAGCTAGAAATCAAAAAACAAAGCTTGCCTATAGAAAATAATCAGACCCACACCCCGACTTCATCATCAACAGACTCAAAGCCAGACCAAAATGCTAATACCAACACATCAACAGATGATGATGCAGGTGTACCAAAATAAACCATCTTAAATTCAGATCATTAAAGCTTAATTCATTAAAGCTGAGATCGAAGAAAATCGTAATTTAAAGTGCGATGATGTAGTGGTAAGCATCTCTATAGCTTTATAACTATGTTCTAAAGCCTCAGTGATTCACCTGACGGATCGCTTTGCCCTGTTGAAATGCCTCAAAATTCTCCAACATTTGATTTACGATGCGCTGTCGAGCATCAACACTCCCCCATGCACTGTGCGGTGTAATGATTAAATTTGGAATGTCCTCTGCAAGCAACACATTTCCCTGCGTTGGAGGTTCAATAGACAGTACATCTATTGCAGCTCCCGCAATCTTACCTTGTCTCAAGGCATCCGCCAAAGCCTGCTCATTCACAATACCTCCACGGGCACAATTGATTAAGAATGCTGATTTTTTCATCAAGTCCAATGCTTGCGCATCAATCAAGTCTCGTGTTTCATCTGTTAAAGGACAATGTAAAGAAAGAAAATCGACTTGTGGAAGTAGCTCAGTAAAAGGTAAAAGCAATTCTTTCTTCATGCTGTGGACGGCTTGGTAGTGCCCCGACAACAACCTTCATAGCAAAAGCTTCAGCTAATTTGGCAACTGCTTGCCCCAACTCTCCATAACCAATGATTCCTAAAGTTTTTCCTGACAACTCTACAATGGGAAAGTCTAATAAACAGAAAATTGGAGATTTATTCCATTCCCCATTCTTTACAACACGATCATATTTGAGCAAAGAGGTTGCTAAAGCCAACATCAATGTCAACGTATGCTGTGTTACCGCTGATGTGCCGTAGCCCTGACAGTTACATACCACGATACCTTTAGACTTAGCTGCCTCTAAATCGACATTATTGGTTCCTGTTGCCGAAATTAAAATGAGCTTTAGATGCTTCGAATGTGCAATTGTTTCAGCATTGATCAGCACTTTATTGCTAATGACCACATCGGCATGTGCTACACGTGCTAAAACTTGCTCAGTCGTGGTCGATGGATAAAGCACAAGTTCGTCAAAAGCTGCATTTAACTGACTAAAATCCAAATCATTTTTGTCTAAAGATTCATAATCTAAAAATACGGCTTTCATTGTCTTTACCTTGTGATTTCAATCATTTGCACAAACTTGTTTATAACATGAAAATTTCACTGATTTTCATACAGCACTTTAGAATATTTTTGAAACATAAACCGATATTCAACTTTAAATTTTTAAAAATCAAACCTGTAACATCAAATAATTTTATGATTGCGTGGCGAATTGAGGAAAGCCGAAAGTATTGTTTTTGAGTGCCAATAAATACGCATTGGTCATACGGTATGCTTCTTGAATAATGGCCTCTGAAATATAACTTTCATTGTAATAACCATGTTTCATACAGGTAAAAACCAATTCCATCAGAATGGTTAAAGTATCTGGTTGTTGAGGGACATAATTGTCGACCTGTATCATTTCCAGTGCTTTACGTACGCCATCACTGACTTTTTTCAATTCGATTTGATACTCAAGATAAGCTTGTCGTGTAAAAGGACCACTCAAAATAAGTAGACTGGCAATTTCTGATTCATTGAAAAATTTAGCCGTGGTCCGAATCATACTTTCTGAAAGCAGTTGTCCGTAAACTTCGATGCTTGCTTTGGGATTATCCGTCAAAACGCGAACAGCAGCCTTGCCCAGTTGTTTCACCAAATCATTTAAGTGTGCGAGTGCAATATGACGCAGAATATCGTATTTCGTCGGAAAAAATTGATAAATACTGGTACGAGGAACCCCTGAAGCATTGGCAATCTCGGGGATAGAAATCTTTTCTATTCCAATAGATAACAATAACTCTTGGGTAGTCGCCAACATCTTTTCCATTCTTTTTTGCGAGCGTTCTTGTTTTGGTTGACTCACTTTTTTCGTCATTTTCTTTAAAACTGACGTTGACGTTATTTTGATCATCAGATAATCTCTCAAAAAATCCAACAAATGTTGGCTTTTAAAACTTCCTTGTTCTAATACAAAAATATAGAGGAAAACGGAAATGAATTTACCCCTTTCCGATGTACATATATCCAAACTGAACAAAGCCAAAAGCTTTGCCGACCCAGAAGATGAACAACGCAGTCATCGAGTCCGTAAAGCGATTTTGCAAGCTGGGAATCAGTTAAGGGAACGCCATCCTTGGCTGGTTCAACATCAAGATCAAATCGGTTTGAGTATTCTGCTCACTGCTGTCACAGGGATTATTTTCAATATAGCACAATACGCTCGTGGGAAAATGCCTTGGTATGTCGCAATCCCACTTTCTGCATTTTGGATGTCTATTTTGCATGAACTGGAACACGATTTGATCCATCAAATGTATTATCGTAAAAATAAAAAATAAATGATGCGATGCTTGCCGCCGTGTATGCCTTTCGCCCAAGTACAGTAAACCCGTGGATTCGTCGTGAAGTGCATCTACACCATCATAAATCATCAGGGACAAAAACAGATTTAGAGGAGCGTGGTATTAACAATGGTGATCCATGGGGGTTTAAGCGCTTAATCATGACAGGTGACAATATGTTGGCTGTTTACCTACGTCCCATGACCATGATGAAAACGACTAATCGCTATGTGCATGCGCAGAAGAATTTATCGAAAACTGAAAAACTCAAATTAAAAGCGAGGCTTTCTGCAAGTTATGCACCTTTTGGACATATTCACTATGCTCTTTGGCATAGCTTTCTGCTGATCAGTGTTGCCAAATTGGCAATGAAGGCTTTGGGTATCTCACAACCTAAAAATAGCGTGTGGAAACTTGTAGACCGCAGCACAAAATTTTATGCAGTGAGTATTGCTGCACCCAATTTTCTGCGTACATTGAGCTTACATTTTACCAGTTCTAATTTGCATTATTACGGTGACGTTGAGGATGGAAATGTTGTACAGCAATGTCAGGTATGGACAGATTGGCGTATGAAGCCTTTACAAGCATTTTGTTTTAACTTTGCAGGCACTCATGCCATACATCACTTTGTTGTTCGTGATCCATTTTATATTCGCCAAGCGATTGCTGAAGATTGTTACCCGATCATGAAAGAGAATGGCGTACGTTTTAATGATTTTGGAACATTTAGACGCGCAAATCGTAGATTCTAAACTTTATTTTCTTCTTAAATTGCGTTTCAGTTTATAGGGATCTCTGGCATGGGATCCTCTTTTTTGTATTCAAACATGCGCTTAGACGATATAGTCAATCAAATAAAATTTAAAAAGATATTAGAATGAAACAATCAAAATCCAGCTCACTGATATTATTGATGAGTTGTTTTATCTTATCTGCATATTCAGCACATGCAAAAGATCTCGTTTTACAGTCGATTCAAAATCTGGATGAAGCAGAATTTAGAAGTTCTGAAGGTAATTATTTTAGGTTAATTCAATTGAATCGAGGTTGTCGTATAGAGGCTCGGTATTATTTAGAAATGGAAAATCTATTATTTAGTTATCAATTTATTGATCAAAAACTTCTACATGCCTCACGAAAAACCTTTCGTTATCATTATAAAGAAGGTCAGGAAGGCTCACTTATGGCAGTAACAGATGTTTATCAACATTCTAGCGAAACGTATAAACGCCATGATTTAAAAGTTCAAGGTGAATTTAAGAAATATCAAGCATTGTTCCCAACACGCTATTTAAAGCAATGTATTTAAATGATGGTACTTTTAAAGCACTTCCATACATTCGAAAGCATGATAAGTAATCAATCATATTACTCTTGATCATGCCTTCTCTTTTTGAGAGAAGGCGAGAAAAAAGGCTATATTATTAAATGATGTTGTTAAAAAAGGCTTTTGCCAAAGCCTTTTTAGTCATACGATGAATCGCCTGAGCTTAAGCGATCTTAAAATGACAAAACTCATTTAAACTTTCATCATCAAAGCTGACTTGACCCTGAATATCACAGCTCATATAGAAATTTTTATAACTCAACACATAAAAGTCAGGAGTTTTCTTGATCACAATTGGATTCATATCTAAAGACAATGCCTCATCATGTTTAAATAGTTTAGTCACACGGCGATCATTCATACAGATTAAATAGGTCTGTTTCTTAATCTCAACTTGCGCCAAACCATTGCTTTCAACATTTAATGGAATGATATATTTGCCATTAACATCAATGACCTGTTGATCATAACTTTCCAGTTTCTGGGTAATCACATTAAATACCAAGATATTGCCAAAGCTGTCTTGTAGCTGGGTCTTGTCCTCAAATGCAAAATTGACCTGAATTCCCAGTTTTTGCAGATCTTGCTCATCCACACGTTTATTGGTCAATAAAATACGGGTTATGGTCTGTTTTAAACTGGCATCAAAGAAAGTACTGTCCAATTGAATATCAGATGCTTTCAGAATTTTACCAAGCGCCTCATTGTGTGTTCCCAACAAACGTGCAATCACACTGCGATAATAAAATTTACTGTTTTTCTTTACGTCTCGGATCTGCTTATAGAAATAAGTTTGATCATAAGGGCGTTCAATAAAATCATGTAATAACGCAGAATTCGCCAAAACAGCAATCGCATCATGCCCTGTATAGGGTAAATGAAGGGTGTGCAGTTGAGGAATTAACGGCTTAATTTTTAAATAATGCTCTTTATCATTTTCAAAATATGGATCATAAACAATGATGTATTCACAATCTGCAACAATGTCCTGTGCTTGAATACGCATATTTGCGTTTAATTCAGCGTTATAGAAGTCAGTATAACGTTTATCTTCAACTTCCGAAGGGTCTATTGAATACTGCGGAACCATGGCAACAACACGATTCATGTTGAAGTCTTTGGCATATTTGATCGCAGCATAGCCCCCCATTGACCCGCCATAACCCACAATATTTTTGAATTGGCTTAAGATTGGATCAAGGTGTTGTAAAAGTGCTGCCATACTTGATGCAGGAAACCAAGACTTTTGCTTAGGCATGATTCCAACGATGGCATAGTTATATTTCATCAAAGACTTTTCAGCATTAATCGAAAGCCCTTTGGCGCGAGTGATCAAGTCCCCAAACGACAGGACTAAAGTGTCAGATTCACCTGCTAAATAGATTGCTCTGATATGATCATCTTCAAAAATTATTTGTTTATCCATTCGCACACCGAGCATCCGCTCTTTTATTGGCTGAAATTATACCAATCGGCACTTGCCTATTGATTGCTTCAAGTGTCATATTTTATAGAGTCTAGTCAGATAAAAAAGCGCAAAATATGACACAATCCTTACATCCTGCTGCCCAAAAAGGTTTCAGTACGGCTGCTGAACTCTATCAACAAGTCAGACCGAATTATCCACAGGCTGTCATTCAATGGCTCATCGAAGATTT
This sequence comes from Acinetobacter bereziniae, assembly GCA_009912575.1. Taxonomy (GTDB): domain Bacteria; phylum Pseudomonadota; class Gammaproteobacteria; order Pseudomonadales; family Moraxellaceae; genus Acinetobacter; species Acinetobacter bereziniae_A. The sequence continues at coordinate 6,212 of WNDP01000145.1, read as the reverse complement.
AGCACTTAATCCAAACTCAACCGTGGTTGACTTGGGTGCAGGTACTGGAAAATTTCTTCCCTACCTTAAACAGGTAACGCCCAATATCACTGCGGTTGAGCCAGTTACTGAAATGTTGGAGCAGTTGAAAATAGCACATCCTGATGTACAAACGCTTCAAGCAAAGAGTGATCAAATTCCGTTAGAATCTGAAAGTATTGATGCTGTTTTGTGCGCTCAGTCCTTTCATTGGTTTGCCAATATAGAAAACATTGAATGAAATTCATCATATTTTAAAGTCTGATGGTCATCTCGGTTTGGTTTGGAATCAACGAGACGAGAACATTGCTTGGGTGAAAGCATTGGCAGATTTGCTCGCAACGATTGAAGGTGACACGCCACGCTACCACAGTGGGCAGTGGAAACAGGTATTTGAAAATCAACTTTTATTTCAGTTGGAAACAGCCAAAGTCTTTTCACAACAGCATACTGGTACAGTAGAAAATGTAGTGAGTAAACGGTTGCTCTCAAACCAGCTTTATTGCGGCAATGCCTGAACAAGAACAACTCAAATTGAAACACAAATTCGAACAGATTGTATTGGAATATACGGGCAAACATGCTCAAGATGAAATAGACTTCCCTTATGTCACCTATGTTTATAACTTTAGGAAATTGCGCTAAGCCACACGCTTTAATGAGGAATGTTTATCATGAATTTAATACTTCGCCCTTTGCTCCTTTCAGGTTTACTCACATCTATCGTTTTCATGGCAGCATGTTCCCCTAAAGATGATCAGCAAAAAAACAATTCATCTGAGCCTAAAGATGCTTCTCAGGAAGTTATGGATCAGTTGAAGACTAAACCAATCAAAGCATTTCCAAGTACCGCAAATGATGCACACGATATTGCCTTACTTGATGAATATGATCAGAAATTTACTGAAAATAATAATGCTTTAGAAGCTGATCTCAAAAAGCGTGCTGCTGAGGGCAGTCTAACCGAAGAAATTGATCGTCAGCTCAAACGAGATAATATTGAATCGGCCATGAATATGTTGAAAGATTTGGATCTTAAAACGGAGCAAGGTCGCTATATCCAAGGTCTACGTTATCAATATTGGGAAAATCAAGCCAAAGTATATGATGAGAAAAAGCAATCTGCCGATGGTGAGCTGAAAAATCCAAGTGATGCGATTAAAGGCATGGGAGAAATGTTCACTGCCGATGAACAACTTGATCACTGGAAGCAAACCACTGAAAGCAAATAATTTTTAATACGCTTATTGTCTTCATCAAAAATGAGCATTCTATTGCTGGATGCTTTTAAAGGATGATTGATAAAACACACATCGCTTTTATATGGTGAAGCGACATGGATGTCACCACTCCAATATTGGTATACGTGTATAGCACGCTTCCCTGCCGCTATCGGTTTTAGCTCAAGAGAAGCGAATGAGGACTAAGGTTATTTGATCTTAAGAAACCCGAATGTGACAACGCCATTGTTGATCAGGTTGTTTAGAAGATTCCCATGCACGAATATGAACCAATTCAATATAATCTTGTCCAGGCTTTTCAGCAGTAAAACGGAACGTTTTAGTTCCACCGACACCCACTGCACCTTCTTCACTATCATTTTGCAAATAGCTTTCTTCTGTTTTAAATATTTTAAGGGGTTGTAGTAATTGCCACTGATAGCCCGTGCTTGGATTCTCAGGCGCATTGAATAGCAACACTTCCCCCACTTTCATATCCATCAGTGTTGGGCACTTTTGCTTAAGCGTGTATTCGTGTGTTCTACCTTCACCTGTAGGGTTCGGACTTTGACAAGCAACTAATCCCAAACTGCAAAACAACAAGGTAAAACACGCTAAACCTTTCATTTATCAAACTCTTTATTATTCAATCGACCTAAATTTATACATATCACCTTAGCATCTTCTCAGATTTGGCTCAATTGAATTTAGATATTTTGCTTCTCTAACCATTGAATCGAATTGACTCGAATCAGTTTACAAGCACCGTCACCGACACCATTCCAGTCCAAGGCAGATTTCCATACCAAATCTTTATCATTCACCTGCACCAAATCGCCAGTTAAACGAACCAAATCACCACGTTTAACTTGCTTGATTTGTTTGGCAATTTCAGGATTGGCTGGAATAATGTGCATATTACTGACCAATTGAGTTGCCAACTGCGCTGGAATCGGTGGTCTTGCCATTTTCCAATTCAGGAATCGATCATATTGATTGATTGAAATTTGGCGAGCAATTTCAGGTTCAGTAAATAAACCACGTGTTACAGCATAGTCAATCGGTGAGAATTTTGCTTGCGCATCGTCATGATATTCTTTCGAACCTAAAATACGAAACTCGCCACGGAACGGTTCCAGAACAGAGACTTTCTGATTTTGATCAATCGGCGCAAGTCCATTGGCAATATTAAAAGCTGGATTTGATGATTTCGCCTTTGGTACAGTAGATTGAAAAGCATTAACCTGAAAAGCACTCAGTGCTATCAACGCTGCACAGACTAACTTTTTATTCATAACATACTCCTCAAACTCAGCACTCAACCAACAAAAATCATTATGCCTAGTATTAATAGATAAACTTAAAATAAAAATCGAGTTTCGGTAACAAAATACAGAAATTTCGTCCTATTTTTGTCTTATATTCAAAATACACATTGGTTAGAATCAAGACACACACTCAAATTGATCAAATAATAATGCTTTATAAATATTACCAACAACGTATTTTTCCACACCTGCTTAATCAAGTAATGCAAACACCAAGCATGATGGAAGGTCGTGCTGAGCTTATTCAAAAAGTCCGTGGTGAAGTTTTAGAAATCGGCTTTGGGACAGGTTTGAATTTACCGTTTTATCAAGCAGTTGATCAACTTTATGCGCTTGAGCCCAATCCTGATGTTTTTCGTCTTGCACAAAAACGAATCTTCGATACCCCTTTTCATGTACAACATATTCAAGCCAGTGCCGAAAAACTACCTTTTGCCGATCATTCAGTCGAAAATATTGTCAGCACATGGACCATGTGTAGTATTGCCGACTTAGCCCAAGCACTCCAAGAAATTCATCGAGTATTAAAACCTGAAGGTAACTTACATCTGATCGAGCATGTTCAGTACCATGACAATTCGACATTGAAAAAGTTACAAGACCTTTTAACCCCAATTCAAAAAGTTCTCGCTGATGGATGTCATCTAAATCGCAATATTGAACTTGAGTTACTAAATGCAGGCTTTAAGTTTTCTGAAAAATATTATTTTGATGCTGAAGACTTACCTAAAGTGGGGAGACGTATGCTTATGGCAAGGGCACAAAAAATTTAGTCGGCAAAATCAATATGAATGGTTTCAAAACGCACTCGTCCCTGTCGGATAGCTTGAGCAATGGCTTGTTGTCCTTTCGTCAGACGTGCGCCACCACTTTTAATATCAATCAATACCACCTCAATATCTTCAGCCAAGCCTTCACCATCACGAAAGTCGGTATATCCGTCGAAAATAATATAGTCGATCGGATCACCAAGAAACTTGGCATCGCTCGGTAAATACTGAAACTCGGGCATAATCGGAGCAAGTTGCTCTGCCATCTTGCCTTTTAGAACTGCACGACTGGTATTGACGCTGCGTTTTTGCGCATGTGTTAATGCTTGTTGATGTTCAAGTTCTAACTCAGCAATGTATTGTTCATACTCTGCTTTAATCTTGCCATTTCGGGTACTCGATAACACGATTGTAGTCAAAACGATACCGATACATGCACCGATTAACATCGCCATCCAAATGGACATGCTATTTCCTTTCTGTAATTCATTGGCACAATGTAAACAACTACTAAAGTTTTGTCATGTGTAACCTATATGCTTAAAATTAATGCTAAAGTAAGCGAGGGCTAGCTGACAGATTCTATTGATATACGATGAAAACAATACTTGTTGCAAATTTAAAAGGCGGTTGTGGAAAAACGATTACAGCAATAACTTTGGCCACAGCTTTGGCACAAAAAGGCTATAAAGTCGCTTTAGCTGATGCTGACGGACAAAAGTCAGCGCTACAATGGTTAAAACAACGCCCAGAACATGCAGCAACAATTCAGAGTCTTGATTGGCGTCATGAAAAATCTATTGGAGATGCCCCTAAAAACCTTGATTATTTAGTTATTGACGCACCAGGCGCGCTCACAGGTGAACATGCTGAGCAACTCATCAGTGAATGTCATGCTGTTGTAACACCGTTACAGCCTTCATTCTTTGACATCGACAGCACACGACGTTTCCTCAAGCATATTCAAGACATTAAAAAAATTCGTAAAGGCAAAATTTCTGTACATTTGGTTGCAAATCGAATGAAAGCCAACAGTTCAAGTTCAAAAGATATTCAACAGTTTTTTGAAAAAATCGAACAACAACCTGTGGCATGGATTTCAGAACGAACTGCATATGGACAATTGGCAATGCAGGGATTAAATATCTTTGATAAGAGCCAAAAGAACTTTTTAACCATTCAAGAACAATGGCAACCGCTACTTGATGCTTTAATAGATGATCCAAGTGATTGGTTCTAAAACTAAACCTAAGCAGGTCGGATAAAGCAAGCTTAAAATTTGCCACATTTGATTTTTCAGTTAATATTGAGTGAATCACTCAGCAATTTTTAGAGTAGTTCGTGCAAGACTTCACCTCAAACTTACAACGCATCTTATTGTTTGGCTTATTGTTTATCCTTATTTTTCTAGGGTACGATATTCTCAAATACTTCATTGTACCAGTACTATGGGCTTGTATTATCGCCTATATGACTTGGCCAATGTATAAGCGCATCTTAAGAATGTTTGGCTCAAACCGACCAACATTGAGTGCGTCAGTGATGATTACGCTGGTTGTTTTAGTGGTCGGCATTCCACTCACCTTTGCTATATTCATTTTGCAGCATGAAGGCAGAAACTTATATTTCGATCTGCAACGACAATTGTCCTCGGGACATCTGAGTGTTCCCGATTTTATTCGTGAATTACCCATTATTGGTAAGGAAGTTAGTCGGACTGTTCGGGAAATAAATGCAGATCCAACATCGCTTTCTCAAACGATTGGTCTTTGGATCCAAGGGCATTTGAACTATGGTAAATTCGTGCTGAATGAAATTACCAAAAATCTGGTAAAGCTGGGTTTTGCCGTGATGTCTTTGTTCTTTTTCTACCGAGACGGTCAAACCATCTTAGAGCAAGTTAGCAAGGCCTTACAAATGCTCATTGGCCCTCGTATCCATCATTATTTAGATACCATTTCTGAAACCACACGTGCTGTGGTCTACGGTGTCGGCTTAACAGCGGTTGCACAGTCCTTCCTTGCAGGAGTCAGTTACTTTGTCGCAGGAGTACCTAACCCAATGGTACTCACTATCGCAACATTCCTAATGGCGTTGATTCCATTTGGACCACCTGTTGCTTATGGTGCGGTGTCTTTGTGGCTGTTTTCGCAAGGTCAAACAGTCGAAGCCATTGGTGTAATGGCTTGGGGCGTGTGTATTGTCAGTACCGCCGATAATGTGATTCGACCACTGGTGATTTCAGGTGCAACAAAAATCCCATTCTTATTGATTATGTTTGGTGGTTTGGCAAGCTTTGGACTGGTTGGCTTATTCATTGGTCCAGTGATCTTGGCAATTTTACTGGCGATTTGGCGTGAGTGGTTACATGAAACCACTGAATCTGGCATTTTAATGCCTGATGCCACAATGGCTTATGACATTGAAGAAACTGACCCAAAAAAACCAGACTAAATACTCTATGTCCTATTCTAGATTCGCTAAATATTTGATTTGGCGAATCTGTCAAATACTCCATTAGAAACAGCATAATCAATGCCAATTCAATTGTTATTAAATAAATTTATACAATCTGAACCGTACCATGTTTGTCGGAGACTCAACATTCTGAGAAACTACTCCGATGAAAAAATCAAACTATACCCCTGAAATCAAAGAAAGAGCGGTTCAACTTGTTATTGAATCCGAAAAAGATTATCCATCGAATTGGGCTGCAATCACTGCTATTGCTCCCAAGATAGGTTGTACCCCTGAAACACTGCGTGTTTGGCATCAAAAATATTTGGATCAACAAAATCCAGTTAAAGTACAGCATCTTTCAGATCAAGAACGTATAAAACAACTGGAACGTGAAAATAAAGAACTGCAACGCGCTA
>WNDP01000144.1 GCA_009912575.1 Acinetobacter bereziniae | reverse complement strand
TATGGCACAGGAAGGATGGAGTGTTCAAAGATTATTAAGAATTATTCAGGTGAATTTATTTGAAAGAAAATTGCTGAAATATTTATTTTTGCCAGATAAAAAGTGGTTAAAGCAAGAAGAACCTCAACTGAGGTTCTTCTTGTGATATTTGTGGGACAGCAGTGGCCTTTAGGCTCTTTTATTGTATCACTTGGCTTAACTTAACCAAAACGTCCAGTAATATAAGCTTCAGTTAATTGATGATCTGGCTGGGTAAATACTTTCTCTGTTGAGTTAACTTCAATCAAATCACCCAAGTGGAAGTATGCAGTACGATCAGAAACACGTGCTGCTTGTTGCATTGAGTGTGTCACGATTGCAATAGTGTACTGAGTAGAAAGCTCTGAAATTAGTTCTTTTACTTTTGCTGTCGCAATTGGATCTAATGCTGAACATGGTTCATCCATTAAGATCACTTCAGGACTTACAGCAATGGTTCGTGCAATACACAAACGTTGTTGCTGACCACCAGAAAGACCAGTACCCGGTTGACTTAATCGATCTTTAACCTCATCCCACAAACCAGCTTTACGCAAACTGTTTTCAACAATTTCCTCTAAATCATACTTATCTTTTGCCAAACCATGCAGTTTTGGACCATAAGCAACATTGTCAAAAATTGATTTTGGGAATGGGTTTGGTTTTTGGAAAACCATACCGACTTGTGCACGTAACAACACCACATCAAGATTTGGGTCATAGATGTCTTGGTTATCTAAACGTACTTTACCCGTTACACGACAGCTATCAATCGTATCATTCATACGATTTAGAGTACGTAAAAATGTTGATTTACCGCAACCTGATGGACCAATAAATGCAATGACTTCATTTTCATAAACCTGAAGGTCAATGCCTTTAATTGCTTCTGATTCACCATAGTAAACATGTACATCTTCAGCACTAAGCTTAACTGTCGTATTTTTTTCTTTCTTCGGTGTTGAAGATTCAAACTGAGAGACAAAAGACGTGTTTGCTTGCTTTTGATGATGCTCAGTTGATGTAAATTGAGATTGTTCAGAATTCACGGTTGTATCCTGTTTTAAGGAATTTTTAGTTTCTACAGTATTCATCTATTCTGCCCTCTTTTACCAACGAACTTCAAATTTCTTACGTAACCAAATTGCAAAGCTGTTTAAACCAACCATCAGTGCCAATAACACGATGATTGCAGCTGCAGTTCGACCTTCAAAGAAGTTACGCAATTCATTACCTTGCCATAAGTAAACTTGAATAGGTAAAGCTGTAGATTGATCTAATGGTGATACTGGAATATTTGCAACGAATGCACTCATACTAATTAACAGCAATGGTGCTGTTTCACCCAATGCGTGTGCGATACCAATAATTGCACCTGTCATGATCCCAGGTAATGCCAATGGGAGTACATGGTGAAATACTGTTTGCAAACGCGAAGCGCCTATACCCAATGCCGCTTGGCGAATCGATGGTGGTACCGCTTTAAGTGAAGCACGTGTGGTAATAATGACTGTTGGTAAAGTCATTAAACTGAGTACCAAACCACCGACAAGTGGTGCAGATATCGGCAGATGCATCCAACCAATAAAGATTGCTGCACCCAACAAACCAAATACAATAGATGGTACTGCGGCAAGGTTATTAATGTTGACTTCAATAATGTCTGTAATAAAGTTCTTTGGTGCAAATTCCTCAAGGTAGATTGCACTTGCAACACCCAATGGAATAGAAATTATGATCACAATCAACATCATGAATAATGAACCCATGAATGCACCCGCTAGACCAGCCGTTGCTGGTGAACTACGTGAATCTGGGTTGGTAAACATTTGTGTGTTGAACGTACGATTGATAATGCCCTTTGCTGCCAAATCATCTGAAAGTTTACGTACTTCTGGACTCAATTGTTGCTGTTCATCTGGTAATGAACGATCAATATGTCCTGCTAACCAAACATCAATGTTTGCATCTGCAAGGAAATTTAATTCAACTTTTTTGCCAATCAAAGATGGATCTTTAAACACCATATCACGAATACGATATGCTTCAGAGCTGGTATAAAGGCTAGAAAGGTCGTCACGACGACTTTCAAGTGATGGATCTTTAGAAATAATGCCGTTTACAATCAACGCATCCCAATCCACCATACCCATTTTAGTTTGCCAGTCTACATAGCGCTCTTGGAACACAGCTGGAGACTCACCTACTTTTTGTGTTGGTTTTGGACCAGCATCAATCACAGTTGGATCGAAATAGACTGGCACAGTCATACTTGCTTGCCAAAAAGCTGGAAGCCCTTTGTATAGGATACTTCCAAATAAAATCGCAACAAAAGCCAAACCAATAATTACCGCAGTAAAACCTGCAAAACGGAAAGTCTTTTCTTTACGATGACGTTTTGATAATGAACTTGCGATTTTAGCTTTACGCTTTTCACGTAGTTCTGCGGCAGCTTGAGGATCAAATACATTTTGATCCACAGGAGATGTATTTGATGTACTCATTCGTATTGCTCACGGTATTTACGCACGATGTAAAGTGCAATAATATTTAAAAACAATGTAATAGTGAATAGCGTTAGACCTAGCGCAAAGGCAACCAATGCCTGTGGACTTGCAAAGTCGGTATCGCCAGTTAACTGTTTTACAATCGTTACGGTTACCGTAGAGACTGCTTCCAATGGGTTGATATGCAGTAATGGACTATTACCTGCTGCAAGTACAACAATCATGGTTTCACCTACTGCACGAGATACAGCGAGCAAGAAAGCACCTGTAATACCCGGTAAAGCCGCAGGAAGCACAACTTGACGAATGGTTTCAGATTTGGTCGCTCCCAAACCTAAAGAACCATCACCTAATGATCTAGGAACTTGAGTAATAATGTCATCAGAAAGTGATGAAACAAATGGGATAATCATAATCCCCATCGCAAAACCAGCAGTTAATGCACTTGTTGCATTGACTTCAATACCAATCGAATCACCAATTGACTTAAAGATCGGTCCGATAACCATCATCGCAAAAACACCATAAACGATGGTTGGAATACCTGCGAGGACTTCAATCGTTGGTTTCGCCCATGAACGGAAGCTTGGCGAAGCATATTCAGCAAGATAAATTGCAATCATTAAACCCAATGGAACAGCAACCAGTAATGCTATACCACTGACCATCAATGTGCCCCATAGTAATGGCAGCAAACCATAACTACCTTCAGCATTCCCTGAAGTACTGAATCCTGGATTCCACTCTGTTCCAAAGAAGAAGTCTATCGGACTAACAAATTGGAAAAAGTGCATTGCTTCACTGAACATTGACATTACAATCCCAACAGTCGTGAGAATCGCAACACCAGAACATAGAATCAAAACCACATTAATGGTTTTTTCAACTTCATTACGTGCACGGAATTGTTGGCTAATTCTTTTTCTTGCCCAGACCAATCCAAGCATTGCAACACAAATAACAACTGCAAATTTAGCAAAAGAGCCAATTCGTTCAAACTTGGACAGTTGTTCGGCAGCTGCAACTTCATAGGCTGCTGGTGTATCTGTTACACCAAAACCTGAAGCAATTGCCTTAATGCGATCAACAAGTACATCCACCCCAGCTGTATCAAGTGATGCGGCAACATTTGCAGGAACATTCTTTAGAATTAAATGCTGTAAAACGCTCGGTTCTACCAGATTCCAAACAATCAAAATTAAAAAAGCTGGGATTCCACACCACAACGCCACCAAAGAACCATAATAGCCCGGACGTGAATGTAAAATTGCAGTGTTATTTCCCCCTTACCTGCTAGGCTTCGGCTTTTTCGTAGCCCGATTTGATATGCGATAGCGATTAAAGCTAATAACACGCCAATGAGTAGCAGATTCATGTATTCTCCACCGTTTTTTCAATCTTAATTATTTGAAAAAACTCTGCTTAGCAATGAAAGCCGATGGTAGTCTCCCACCATCAGCTCCATAATTACGGTTTTATTATTTACCAGCTTTGAAGCCAGCAAGTACTTTTGCACGCTCAGAGTCTGACAATGAGATCAAACCAGCTTTGTCTAATTTAGAACCTTTACCAGATACTTTTTTGCTCAAGAAGTATTCAGTATATTCTTTCAAACCTTTGATTGATTGTAAGTGTTCGCCTTTCACGTAGAAGTATAAAGGACGAGATACAGGGTATGTACCGTTAAGAACAGTTTGTTCAGAAGGAACAACATTGTTCACTGTAGCAACACGTAATTTATCTTTGTTCTGGTCATAGAAACCTAAACCAAATACACCTACCGCACTTGGAGATGTTTTTAAGCGTGCTAATGTTTCAGTATAGTCACCCGCGATTTCAATCACTTTACCGTCTTTACGGAAAGTAGAACATGCTTTTTTCTGAGCATCTTTATCTAACTTCTTGAAGTAATCATAAGTTTCGCAACCAGCTTCAACCATTTTCTCTTGGAAAACTTCACGAGTACCATGGTTAGATGCAGGAACAACTAAGGTAATTGGTTCGTTTGGAAGAGATTTATCAATTTGGTTCCAACGTGTATATGGGTTTGGTACCAATTTGCCATTTGATGGTAATTCAGCTGCTAAAGCTGCAAATACGTGTTGTGGACGTAATTTATAAGCTGCTTTGTTTGCGTTTGATGCAAAAACAATACCGTCATAACCAATTTTAATTTCTTGGATTTTATTTACACCAGCTTTTTTACAAGCTGCAATTTCAGTATCTTTGATTTTACGAGAAGCGTTAGCGATATCGATTGTATTATCGCCCACACCTGAACAGAACTGTTTAAGACCAGCAGAACTTCCGCCTGAACCCACTACAGGTGCTTTAAATTGAGGGAAAGTATTACCGAACTCTTCAGCAACAATACTTGCAAAAGGAAGTACAGTAGAAGAACCAGCGATTTGGATGGTATCACGAGCGTTTGCTGCTACTGCTGCCCCTGAAACTGCTAATGCAAGTGCGATATGGTTAATGCGCATTCTTTTCTCTCTTAAATAAACTGCAATTTTGAAGTACGCCACTTCTTGTTGTGTTGTACTTTTCGGATAACTGCATTTTGATTTTAAAATATGACAAATAAGTTACAGCTTTATGACGCTTTTATGATAATTGATGATTCACATTTGATTTTATTAAAAATCTTTTAAATTCAATATGTAATAAACTGTATTTTATTTTTTAAAATTTAAAATATTCCAATTCAAATTGTAATATTTCATGTGTATGTCACAAAACTTGTATGAAGATTTATACCATCAGGGCGACAGTTTAAGTCGTACTAACCTTATTTTTTATTTGCAAATCATCTAAAATCATTAAAAAAGAGTAATTAAAATGATTTTATTAAATCGCAAAGAGTGGCACGAGACCTTTCTTAAAATGGTCGCTTCGGCAGGTATGATCACCTTCATTATCTATATGAGTTGTTTGATTATTTACTACTTATTGTCACAAATCAGTCAATATTTTATCGTACAAAATATGGTGGTTAGTTTTATCAGCCTGTTTATCTTGACGATGCAAACATTACGCTCAATGTATCATGTCTATTATTTACCCTTAATGAATAGTTGCGCCCAGAACTATCAAAAGCTCATTTTCTTTTGTAGTAGTTTTTCAATTGTATTGATTGTACTTAGTGCATTTTTATTAAATTTTAGCCAAATATTAAAGGATTATTACAACTAAACGGATGAATCAGTGCTTCGTTATTATTTAACTGACCAAAAAGATGTTCTATTTTTTGCAACCCCTTATCACAATAATTGAAATTTCTAAGTACACTGGATTCTTTTATATTCAAATCAGTTCTATAAAGAAGATTTGGATATGAATAGCCGCACTGAACATTTGTTTAATACTGAATTTCCTCTCCACATGACTTTTTCCCAACAAGATTGGCAGATATTGGCACAGTATTGGTATCCGATCGCTCTAGTCCGTGATGTATCTGAACAACCTCAAGCCACCATGTTATTGGATATGCCTTTGGTCATTTATAAACTCAATCATGAAATTATTGTTGCAAAGGATGCCTGCCCACATCGAGGTGTCCCTTTAAGTATTGGGGCACATGATGGTCAGGGTGTGGTCTGCCGTTATCATGGTTTACGCTTTGGTCAGCAAGGTAAATGCAATCGAATTCCAGCCCATCCTGATCATAAAATCTCAGATCGTTTTCACCTTAAAACTTTTCCAACCATTGAACGATATGGACTAATCTGGTGTTGTTTACTGGCAGAAGAACAAGATATCCCAAATATTCCCGTTATGCCTTATTGGGATCATGCAGATTATCAACAATTGGTTTGCCCTCAAGTTGATTTAAAATGTTTTGCAGGCAGGCAACTTGAAGGATTTATTGACGTTGCTCATTTTGCTTGGGTTCATGCTGATACATTTGGAGATCCAGAACATCCAGAAGTAGCAGATTATACAACTCAAGTCACTGATTATGGTTTCAATGCAGATTATCTGAGTCAAATCGGCCGTTATCCGATCGGTTTGGATCAATTCGGAGAGGATGGGTTTCAGTGGTTACGTCATTTTGAAGTTCATTTACCGTTTACAGCAACGCTTACCATACATTTTCCAAATGAATGTAAACAGGTAATTATGAATGCTGCTTCACCAGTGTCAGCACGAAGTACCCGATTATTTGCCCCTATCTGTCGTAATTATGATAAGGATTTGCCCATCGAAGATGCATATGAATATAACCTTAAGATTTTTGAAGAAGACCGTTTGATTGTTGAAACTCAAAAACCAGAGTATCTACCTTTAGATTTATCCTTGGAAGCACACTTTCCTGCTGACCGAAGTTCAAGCTTATATCGAAGGTTGTTAAGAAAAGCTGGATTTAGCCAAATACTCGCAGCATAGATCTATTCAATATTAATTTAACAATATAAGTCTTAATGGCTTCTTTTGGCTTTATATAAGTAGGTTTGGCCTTCTTTTATTTCTCGAATTAACGATAAGGATGATTGAGAATGCTCAAATTTAATCCAAAAGCTTCTATTAAAATTGCACTCTTTATTTAAACGATTAAAATGCACCTAACACAGATCCAATGAGGTGGTAGAACATGCAACAAATGTGGTCAGACATCGATGCCTATATCGAATCACATTTAATTCCTGAAGATCCAATCCTCATACAAACACTAAAAAATACTGAGGACAAAGGTTTTCCAGACCACCTTGCTGTTGCTGCAAATCAAGGCATGCTGTTGCAAATGCTGATTCAAATGAACAAATGTAAACGTGTTTTAGAGTTAGGCACTTTTGCAGCATATAGCACCATGTGGTTAGCACGTGCCTTACCTGATGATGGTTATATTTTAACAATTGAAGGGCGTGATACACATGCAGCTTTAGGTCAAGAAAATATTGATCTGGCAAAACTTAAACAAACTGTTGAATTAAAATGTGGTCGGGCTGCTGATATTTTAAAGGATTTACCTGAGGATACCGCACCTTTTGACTTTATTTTTGTCGATGCTGATAAACAAAGCTACCCTGAATATTTAGAGTTAAGTTTAAATCTTTCACACTCAGGCACAGTAATTGTTTTGGATAATGTGATCCGTGCAGGTGATATTCTTGATCCTAATAATGTTAAGCCAAGCATTGAAGGCATACGTGATATGTATAAAGCAATGCAGAATCATCCCAAAATTTTATCATGTACAGCTTTACAAACTGTCGGCAGTAAAGGACACGATGGCTTTGCAATTGCAATCGTTAAATAAATATTAAAATATCCTTCTTAGATGCTCATCCAATGATAAAAGACCGCTATTTCCAAAATGGCGGTTTTTTTATTGACTCATTTTTTGGATATTTCTGATCATGAATTTTTTTCTTAAAGTTATCCCCTGAACTTGTTTGTAGAATTGTGGATAACTTATGTATTACTAAATAACTAAATGAAAAATAATATCTTTTATTGATAGATTAATTTTCAACCAGTTAAATTCATTGTCGATTCAAAAGCACTTGCTTTAAAAAATGCAATATTTCTTAAAAAATTTTTAATAAAAAAAATGCCATAAACTTGATCATTTATGGCATTTCATTTTTTAATCATCACACATCGTTTAGCAAACAACTCTCATTACGATTCGAACTAAACCAATTCCGTCACAATTCAGCATGATTATTTGGTGACCAACAATGGAACAGATGAGTTTCTAAAAATCGTTGTGGTTACACTACCCAAGAAAAATTGATGTATTTTACTGTGGCTAAATGCGCCTAATACAATTAATTGGATTTGATGTTGATTTTGATAATCCAAAATATTTTCAGCAACATCCCCATAACGATATTCCACAACAACATCTAAGCCAGCATCTTTCAGTCGTTGTGCGGGTTCATTGAGGATTTCAGGATGATCACCCACATAAAGTAAATGGCATTGTAAAAGCTTTAATAAGTCACTTTTTTCTACACGCTTTAGCATCTTTTGGCATGCTTCAGAAAGTTCATAAGCAAAAATAAAACGTGTTGGTGGTTTAAAAGTTTGACCTACTGTCAATACTGTACTTTTAGCACCACGTATGAAGTTCTCTACATTACTTCCTAATATTTTATTTTTTTCAGCAGAACGTTCGCCGACTCGACCAATGACTGCGATATCGTCCTCAGTCAACTCATTAAAGCTTTGCTCAAGGAAATCGCCTTTTGCCTGAATTCGACCTGGTGTAATACCATATTTTTCCTGAATCATTTCAGAGATATGTTCAAGAAGATTATTACTATAATCGAGTGCTAATTCACTTTGTTTTTGCTCAAGTTCTGCAAGCTCTTTGAGTAACATTGCATTACTTTCAAAACCGATTACCCCACTGATTTCCCCTAAATGATAACTTGCAGGGTAATAATCTAATACTTGCAATAAAACCAGTTGACGACCAGTTTTCTGAGCAATCCAAGCTGCTGCTTCTGCCAATGCATTAATACAGGGAGAAGAGTCAATACAAGCAACTACTCTGTTCATTTTTAACCTCACTTTGGCTATATCGCCTTGGGTCTATTTGATTTTAAATTAGCATAAGTTTTTATAAATTTGGACAGCTTTATGTAATTAATTCCATAATTTAATTATGTATTTGTACAAAATGTGCGGTTATTCACGGTAACGAATCAATTGGGCTGGATTACCTGCGACGATTTCACGTTCAGCAATATTTTTCGTCACCATACTATTCATGCCTACCACAGCATGTGACGCAATTTTTATCCCATCCTTTACTCCAACATGTGCCCCCAACCAAACATCATGTCCAATTTCAATACCTTTGGAACTTACCGCTTGTTGATAAATCGGTTGATCCAGCGCCATACCATGATCAAATGCGTAGAGATGACAATAAGCTGCAATTCGTACTTGGTCATGTAATTTAATCCCTGCACGACCTCCATCTAAAATACAGTGATGATTAATCGCAACCTCACTGCCAATTTCTAAAGGCCCATGTAAAGTACAATCTGCTGCAATAAAAGTATTGTCACCAATACTAATTTTTCGTCCGGGTTCAGCAAAGATATGTGCGAGCGGAGATATAAAACAATTTTGCCCGATTTCAACAGTTTCCATCGACATTAAATAGGCTTGATATTCTTGTTGCCACTGTTCAGCCCAAATTCGGTTTTTCGGCTTAAGCGAATAATACAGCCAAGGCATATAATTTAAGCGATGCTTATGTTGTTCTCGATATTTTAATAATGGATCTTGCTCAGTCATCGATTTCATCCATTAATTTAAGCTGTTCACGTCCACGTGTCACATCTTGAATTTTTAAACGCAGCGGATCAAGTTGCTGTATTTGCAACAATGCTTCAACCTGAACACCTTCAGCAGTATATTGTTCAGTATAGTCAATATCTTGGGTATTCAATTCATACTGAAATATTGCCCATTCATTAAACTGGCATTGAAAATATATTTTTTTCTTTTCAATCAGTTCTATTTTTTCTGCCAAAACTAAACATTGCCCTGCACAACCACCGTAAGCACAAACTAAACCGCCTGTACCCAGTTTGACTCCACCGTACCACCGATTGACCAGCACGATTGAGTTGGTTAAATCATTTCCTTCAATGGTCGCAAGAATCGGACGACCCGCTGTGCCTGATGGCTCACCATCATCATTAAAGCGAACATTATGTCCTATTTTCCATGCCCAACACTGATGAGTGGTTGTAGGATCCAAATGCTTTTCTAAAAAAATTTTGACCTGTTGTTCATTTTCAACTGGTGCTGCAATGGCTTGAAATCGACTTTTTTTAATCTCTTCTTCAAAAATCGTTTCGGATGCAAGTGTAAAAACCATAGTGAAAATAAAACATTTAAACTCAATATGTTCTGATTATAACGTGGATTTAAAAAATATTGGGCAATAAAAAACCCTAAGCGAACTTAGGGTTTAAGCACAACTGGATGATTAGAGAACAAGTTGATGATTCTGAAGCAAGAGTTTCAAGATATCATCCTCTGTCTTGCCGTTAAATGCAGCACCTGATTGCGCCAAATTATCCAATTGGAGTAAATCAGTTTTTGCCGTATAGTCAGTACCTGCACCATCACGATCCAGTGTAAGCGTAACGTTATTACCATCAACCTTACACCAAGATAGTTTTTCAAATAGGTTGCTGAAGCTGTTAAGTCAGCGGTGATATTCGCGCTGTTAAAGCCGATCAGTAAATCAGAAATATCAATGATGTCTGCATTCCTATCAGTGTTCACATTTCCAGCATGGAAATCTGTCCAGTGATCCGTACCATTTCCACCCGTTGCACTTGCATTTTCTAGTACATGATAAACAAGTACATCAGAGCCACCATTACCAGTAAAACTATCATTCAGCTCACCACTAATGAGCGTATTACGTAGAGCATCACCAGTCGTAACTGCATCAATCGTCACAGTAAGTGAAGCGATATGATCTTGACCGAAAACCGTCAGCTTATAATCAAATACCTCTTGACGACCAATTTCGCCAGCCTTCGGTGTATAAACATAGCTTCCATCACTTTTCACGAATAGACTGCCATAGTCACCTTGTATGGTAATACCGTTGTACCCAACTTCGGTAAACTGACCATTCCCCGTATCTATGCTAAATTTAGCATAAGCATGATTATAGGTATCGTCAGTTAACATATTACCAGTGATAGGAACAGCAGTAACTGGGGCAATATCATTATAATGAGTGATATCTTGATTGACAGTTACAGAGGCATTAAACGCTAAACCTGTATTTCCTGAAGCAGATGATGTAATCGTGTAGGTTCCTGGTCCTAAATTAGGAATATCTACAGTTACAGTGGCGCCAACTAGAGTTAGGATAGGTGTTTGTGTAATTGTTCCAACCGTAACACCATTTTGGTCTTTTATTGTAAGGATAATTTGTGGTGCTACACCAACTGAAAGTGCAGGTATATTCACTTTTACTACTACATGAGCGGAATCTGTATTAGCAATACTAAATGTTGTCGGAGTATAAGTACCATTTCCACCAGCACCGAATAGACCTGCTGCAATCTTGAGCTCACCTTGATTCGATGAAACTGTTTGATGAACATTCGTAACAGCACCAATCACCGCATGATCTGAATTATCAAGCACTATTGGAGTAGGAAGTGTGCCATCATTTTGTGGGTCTGTATTATTCCAAATCACACCAGAGTTATCACCATCAATACGAATATTCAAATGGGCAGTAGCTTGAGTTCCATTAAAATCTCGAATGGTATATGTAAAGGTATCTACTTTACCAATGTCCTCAGGCGCGCCATTGCTTACATATTTATACTGTCCATTTGGAGATATATATAATGTTCCATAAGCCCCAACCACAACTGAACCGTACCGGGTTTTTCGGAGAGATTTTTATTTAAGTTAGGCCACCTGACCTAACGGGCTCATCTTATCATAGTACATTGCTTCAAATTCAAATGGTGATACATAACCTAGAGCACTATGTACACGCTTTTTATTGAACCAATCCACCCAGTTTAATGTCGCAAGTTGTACATCTACCAAACCTTGCCAATCTGCTTTTAGATATTCA
>WNDP01000143.1 GCA_009912575.1 Acinetobacter bereziniae | reverse complement strand
TAGCGCGTTGCAGTTCTTTATTTTCACGTTCCAGTTGTTTTATACGTTCTTGATCTGAAAGATGCTGTACTTTAACTGGATTTTGTTGATCCAAATATTTTTGATGCCAAACACGCAGTGTTTCAGGGGTACAACCTATCTTGGGAGCAATAGCAGTGATTGCAGCCCAATTCGATGGATAATCTTTTTCGGATTCAATAACAAGTTGAACCGCTCTTTCTTTGATTTCAGGGGTATAGTTTGATTTTTTCATCGGAGTAGTTTCTCAGAATGTTGAGTCTCCGACAAACATGGTACGGTTCAAATAGTTTTTAATAAAATATTATTTTTTACTTAAGTTTAATTTAAGCTTGTTTTAAGTATTTATTTTTACTGGATCACTCAAGGATGGATATTCTGTGTTGTAAAATAAAAAAACAACAAAGAATAATGCAGAGTGGCAAAAAATGAAAAAAATGTTCTTGGGAGAGTATGGATTATGAAATTATTTACACAACTTGCCTTGGTTTCAGCTGTGGCGATCAGTTCAAATGCAATGGCATTACAGGCAATGGATGATGCAGCCCTGAGTGCAACCACGGGTCAAGATGGTATCGATATTGGAATTAATGCCTCTAAAATCGAAATTGCAAAACTACATATTTTTGATACAGATGGTTTAGCGCCAGGTACTTTAACAGCTGGTCAAGCTGGTTTTGGTGGTACCAGTAAAGCGGGTGCAATTACTTTAAATAATGTGGTGATCACTAACCAAGGTGCTGCAAACAGTAATTTAGCAACTTTGTCAATTGATACGGATGGTAGTGCTGGGGCAGGTAATGCTGGTAAACCATTTCTAAACGTTGCAGCATCAATTAATGCACTTAAAATTGATTTAGGTAAAATTGAAGTTAACAATACTACAAATACTGCTGGTGTTTATAAACCAGATACTGGTTCTGCTGAAATTTTAAGTGGCTTAAGTGTGAATGTTGGTGCAAGTACAGCCAATATTCAATTGGGTAATACACCACAGGGTGCAATGATTAAACTTGCTGGTAAAATGATTGGTGGTTTATCAATCAGTAACTTGGCACTTAAAGATGCATCTAGTGGCGGTGGTGGTTATATCCATATTGGGTGGTATCAAAGTTAATGATACAGGTAGTGCTGATTTAGCGATGGATGCTGATATTGCGGTAACTCAACAAGGTTTAGCAGTAACCGCAATGAAGAGTACAACTGGTACTGACATTTACTTAAGTCGAGTTGTGTTAGGTGGTGGTACAGACTATGTGCCAGGAACTCCAGGGACTCCGGGTACAGGAACAGGTTCTGCTTCAATTGGTGATGTTGCAATCAGTGGGATGAAATTCTATAACGGTGGTTCAGCAACAGCGAACGGTGTAAAACTGACGATTTCTGGTCACTAATTTAATTTCGATGATGTAAAAAACGCATGCTGAGCATGCGTTTTTTTTTACAAAAAAAGAGATAAAATGCGACAAAAGTTCAAAAAAAGACTGTTTTTTTTTTCAAAAAACGGTATCTTCTAATCACAGGGAAGTAGAGTGTTCACTCTAAAAATAAAATCAGCACTTTAGGCAAAATACTGCCGACACTTGATAGTTAAAATTATGTTAGAAATTACTTTAGGTTCGGCATTAATGTACTATTTTGCCAACCACGCGCTAGAAATCAAGCCTAAACCAAAAGATGCAGTTTATTATACTGAGCTTGCGGATTCTCGGGACCCATCATTTTCACGAAATCATCGAGAGATGGTTCAGATTAAACCTGCATTAGAAAATCAATTCCGTGGCATTGTACGTCAAGCCTACGACTATAGTTGTGGTTCAGCAGCGTTGACCACATTACTCAATGGTTATGTCGGAACCAATTTAACTGAGCAACAAACAATGGAAGGCTTATTACGATTTGGTGAGTACAATCGTATTATCGAGCGTCGTAGCTTTTCACTTTTAGACATGAAACGTTTCGTAGCTGCAATTGGCTTTGAAAGTGGTGGATTTAAAGGGGAGTTCACAGATTTAATTAATCAAAATAAACCTGTGATTGTACCGATTTCTTACGCAGGATTTAAACATTTTGTTGTATTTAAAGCGTATAAAGATGGTCGAGTCTATGTGGCAGATCCTGCATTGGGAAATATTAGTTTTGACCAAGAACGCTTTAAGCAGGTTTGGAAAAACAACACCTTATTTATTGTCAACGTTGCCAAAGAACAACAGCGTAATATGTTGGCCTTGCAGGAAGCGGATATGCGTCATGTTGATGATGCAACCATTAACCGCTATGCATTGGTAGAGACCCAGTTTTCAACAGATTATGTCAATAAATGGGCTGATAAAGGTTCGACCATGCGTAAAGTGATTGACCAAGATACCAAGTCAGCGACATATGGTCAGCCAATTACAACATACATGC
The DNA here is from genome assembly GCA_009912575.1 of Acinetobacter bereziniae. GTDB lineage: Bacteria > Pseudomonadota > Gammaproteobacteria > Pseudomonadales > Moraxellaceae > Acinetobacter > Acinetobacter bereziniae_A. The sequence goes on along the minus strand of WNDP01000143.1, from coordinate 9,845 downwards.
GACTCTATTATAAACGTAAGTAAAAGATGGACTAAAAATTACATAACTGAATTGGGTTTTTTGGGATAGGAATAAAATGAATAATCAATGGATGAAAAGAACTTTACTTGCAATAAGTATTCAGTTTGCAATTGGAAGTTTATATGCGGCTGAAGCTGAGACTGAAGTCAATACGACTTCAGACACCGCAACAGATCAAGCAGTGCAAGCCAAAGAAGATGTACAAATCAACAAGGATGAAACAAAGTCTTTAGCGCCTAAGTCAGGTACACAGGCGGCTGAAGCATTACAAAAGAAAGAGGGTGATGCTTCACAAGAAACTAATTTACAGGAAGTATTTACATCCAATGAGCGTCAGTACTCTTTAATTAAAAAGGGTGAATTTTCTACATTTTATGATCTTGATTATTCCTATTATCGAGATTCTCAACTTAACGTGGGAATCAATGAGGCAACGGTATATCAACTTCGTGTGGATGAAGATGCAAGCCATACCATCACCAACACCTTTACCGCACAATACGGTATTCGAGACAATTTAACCTTTACTGCCTCTGTGCCTTTTATTGCTAAATCTGACAGTTTAAAAGATGCAACTGCCGCAGGTTTGGGGGATATTAACCTAGGCGCACGTTGGGAACCATTCCCGCTTAAAGCAGGACGTCTACCGTTGATTTTATTTGGTAGCTTGTCAACCAAAACGGGCGATAGTCCATACGAAATTAATCCAAATACGGATCTATCCACAGGTAAAGGTTATTACTCTGCTGGCGTTGGTGCAAGTACCCGTAAATATATTGACCCAGTCGTATTATTTGCTTCAGTTTCTGCTAACTACGGTTTAAAAGAAACTGGACTAAACCAAGTCCGTGGTGGTGGTAATGCCAATGGCCAAGGTGGTTCGCAGTTTGGCCAACGAACTTTATCTGAGTTCGATCCTGGTGTTACAGCGGGTTTCTCTTTTGGTTTCGCATATTCATTTAATTATGATGTGTCTATGACAATGTCATACCAGCAATCATTTAACATGAATACCTCATTCACTTATGCGCCTATTCCTAGTGCAACTAATCAAAAGCCTGAGAAATATAGTGCACCTAGCCAATCTAGCGGTATGTTCTCAATTGCTTTGGGCGTACGTGTAAATCCTGAAACTATTGTAAACGGTACTTTGGGTATTGGTTTAACTGAAGATTCTCCAGATATTTCTCTAGGTTTATCTTTCCCATTAGACATTCTTGGCTTTGGTAAGAAGAAAGCTCACTAAGGGAGTGTAAGGTATGAAAAACATACGTTTGCGACCATTAGTAACAGCAATTCTATTAACAGGGTGCTCAACTCAAGTATTTGCACATTTAGGACTTAACCTATCTGTCGATATTCGTTCATTAACGATGGGGAATGCGGTTACCGCAGATCCTCCTGGCATTAGTGCAATCCATTTTAACCCAGCAGGTTTAACCAAGCTCAAAGGTTTACAAACCGATGTACAGGGCATCATTGCTAACTTTGATGTGCAACGTGAGTTTTCTGCTCCTCCGGGATATAACGTATTCGGTTATTCTGATGATCCACTGATTTGTAATGATGCGCCTGATAATCCTTCAAATCTGTGTACTGATTATAAAGATTCGGTACGTGGAGATGTTGAATACGCAAGTTTGTATGTGCCGATTTTGAAGAAGGTCGTTGATTTAGGGCCAGGTTGGCCAGTTTTGGCACCCACGGGTGGTGTTTCTTATAATCCACCGGGGTCGAAACTGACTTATGCGACTGCTGCATATGCGCCGATGGTGGCGGGATTTGGTTCTGAAGATAACAATCCCGGCAACTTCATGGGCCAGCAGGTTGCCATTGAGCGTATTACTTATTTATCGCCATCTGTTGCATATCAAGTCAACGATCAGCTTTCTCTCGGTGCTTCGATCGGGATGTCATACAATGCGATGGCATTAAAAACCGACCTCAGATTCCCTAATGAAATGATCGGGGTGCTACGGATGGTGGATGAGTCTGTGTGTGGTCCATTCCGAAATAATTCTAATATGATCAATGATTTATTGCTTTTTGGTATTTGTAATGCCAATGAAGGAATGAATCCTTTTGGTCAGTTCGGGAAAATGCAGGTTTCTTTGGAACAAAGTTTAAGCCCAAGTTATAACTTAGGCTTAATGTGGGAGCCGACTGAGAACTTTGGCTTTGGTATGGTCTATCAAAGCTCTGCAAAAATGCGCATGAAAGGTAAATATTTTATCGACAATGCTAATGCGCCTCGGGAATTAATTAAAGGTTTAAATTCATCGGCAACAGGTCAGATTCTGGCGGCAATTTTAGGTTTTCCAGGTTATATACCACCCACAGAGTCAGGTTTGATCTCAATGGATTTGGAATATCCAGCCCATTTCCAAGCAGGGATAAAATATAAAGTTTTACCTGATTTGCAAGTTAACTTTGATGTGGGGTGGACAGATTTTAAAGCATGGGAAAAATTCCAATTTGAATTTGATCGCCAAATCTCTGCTTTAAAAATTGCTAAACTTCTATCCAACCAAGTGACAGACACTTCATTGGCTTTTCCACTAGGTTTTAAATCGCCTTGGAGCTGGGGAATTGGTGTTGAATACTCTGCCAATGACCGTCTAAAACTTCGTGCAGGTTATGAACCCCGTGCCAGTGCAATCCCAGATGATAAACGAAATACCATGGTTCCAATTAACAATGCCCAGTTATTTGGTTTAGGCTTAGGTTATCGTTTTGATGAAGATACTGATATTGATTTATCTGTGGGCTTTTTGCGTAGTCGAGATAATATTCCTGCAAATACCAGTAGTTTATCCAATAAAACAGGTGTAGATAACTTGTTACTCAATCCATATGCTGGATTAAACGTAAAAACAAATACAAAAGTAACAATTCTAGGGATCAACTACAGAACGAGATGGTGATGCATTTAAAAGCTGAGAAAAAAATAGTTTTGACTTCTTTGTGGCTGGCAATTGGTATGAGCTTTGCCACATCAGCTTGCTATGCGTCCAGTTTCTATACCATTATTGGGCCAGATGGGCATCCGATGATTATTCAGAAGCCCGAAACTGCTCAAAAATCTGAAACAAAACCCACACAAAGTGAAAAAAAACAAGCTCAAAGCGTAAAACCTATTGTACCTGTTCCACTAAAACCGAATGCACAACAAAATGAAAATATGCGTGAACTTGAAAGTTCAGCACCAACCATAGTGCCTCAGCAAAATATTTCATCGACACCGATCATCGATCATTCATCTGAAATTCAACCTAAACCACAAAAAAAAGTTCAGGTTTTACCACAACCACAACCAGCATTGGTCAAACAAGTTGAGCAGTCGAAAAAAGTGGGTTTAGTCGAAGGCGCAAAGCAAGTTGATCAAGTTAAAAAAGTAGTAGAATCAAAGAAAGTTGACCCTACGACTATAAACGCTGCAAGCGTAAAAGTTCCAAATACAGCAGCCAAAACTCAAAATATTCAAGCAACAGATGATAAAAACTTCACCATGATTGATGGTGAAAAGTATGTGAATAATGAATATCTAGAAGATCGTGAGTTTAATCTGGAAGGGAAAAAAAGATTTTATATGACCCCAGAAGTAGGCGCGGTAGATGGGCGTTATGAAACGATTGAACGTCAAAAGGGTTTAAGTGCAAGCCTTTTAGAACGTATTCGTGGTAACACAGATACTCAAGAAAAAAAGCCAGTCGTATTATCTTCAACCTATTTCCGCTTACCTAAAGATGAAGTGGTTCAAAATCTCGAGCAAGCTTGCTTTTCTGGCAAAAAAGTCGCAAAGGCCAAAGGGTTATCCATTAAAAATCAGGAAGTGGGTTTGTGGCCAGTAGCCCCGATCAAAGCACACTTTGCTTATGAAGTGGTAAAGCTGGATACACAAGTTCAAAATATACTTTTAACCTCTTATGCTTCATCATCCAAAGCTCAAACATATTATTGGCCTTTAGCTGTATTTTTAGATGATCAAGGTTGTGTGATTGAGGGTGTGAGTGGTTTTAAAAATGAAGAATCTCATGACAGTAATCTACAATACGCAGCAATGGAAGGCGTTTTAAGAAAGCCAGAAAAAGCCGCTTATCTATTTTTGACACCATTATCCTCAGCAATAGATGTTGAAAATAAACAACTGACAAATCATGGACAAATTAAGCTGAGTGTTATTCAGTAAGGACGAGAATATGAAAAAAACATTATTAGCCCCTTTCGTTTTAACAAGTTTAGGCTTAGCGCTTGCAGGTTGCGGTGGTGAAAAGACATCAGTCAATGAAGATCCATACAAAGGTATTGTGACTTATACCAATGGTTGCGATGCATCTTATGAAAAATGTTTGGCATTTTATGTTGATTACCCTATTACTGGATTAGATTTTGATTGTAGTACAAATACCCAAAACCATTTTATGACTAAAATGGAAGGTGGATTATCATCGGGTGGTTGTTTAATTGGCGATAAGGCAAAATTTTATATCAAAGGACCTCAATCAGACCGTAAAATTGTTTTAGGCGAAGTGGATCTTGCCAAAGTTCGTCCATTAAAAGTCAATGGACAACCTGCTGCCATTGGGTTGATAGACATCGCAAGTGCCATGACAGGTAAACAAGCGACCAGTATGGATATGAGTGATGACACTTATAGGGTGATGGTTGGTTTGGTTCGAGTTTTTCAAGCGATTGGCGTTGATCAAAGTGCCAATCAAGTGGGTGATGTACAACCAATTGAGCTAACAGATAATCTCAAAAATAATCTGAAAGATGTGGCTGCTGATGTAGGCGTAGCAGATTTTCTTGATGGTAGTTATGTTGAAAAGTTAAAACCTTGGGTGAATATTGCGACCATAGATGATGCTTCTGCTCAGTTGACCTCTAAACGTTTGATACAACAGTCACTGGTCAACATCTATTCTACCAACTTCCTGATTTTTAGTGGTGCGAACGTTGGTATTCAAGGTTTTACTGGAAAAAGTGAGTTAAATACCAAGAACGAGTCGATTGCCAATATGTACCTTGTTACAGATCGACAAGGTTATACCACAGGTTATACGATGCAGTGGGTCGGTATTCCGCAAAAAGTAGAAGGCAGTCCGAGTGCGGACTCATTGTTGAAGTTTTTATTGCTCAATCAAGTGGTTCCACAAAAACTGGATGTTAATCCTCAGCAAGATTGGATCAGTCCATTAACACGAAAAATTACTAATCCACTGATATTGAAAAAAGATCAAACAACAGATCAACTAAGTATATACCAAGGTACACTGGTTAATAATACCAATGTGGTTGGTACAGAATATATGTATAAACGTGCAACTGGTGCAACCACTGCCCCGACAGATACGACAGTTTATGGTAAATGGCGTCAGACAATGAATGGTGATCAGCTTTCAGGGGGGATCGATATTTATAAAACCAACCCTGCTAACTATCTCGATAAAAGGGTTTTCTTAATTAAAAACACAGTGAAGACGGGAGAGAAATATTATTTTCCACTGTATGCCAATATTACCTTTACTTTTGCTAATCAAGAGGTTAGTCCTAAAACTCAAACACTGGGTATTGTGATTGATGAAAATGGTGATATCCGTACTAACTTAGGGCGAAATGGTGCTTTAAACTCAAATACTTGTGGGGATGTTGATCCAGTGAGTTATGTTGATCAGGAAACAGGTGTTCAACAGTATCGACTTGGAACCACAGGTACAGCTTATATTAATGGCGATGTTGAAAAGTCAATTACGCTGCGTATGATTTTAGCCAATCCTGTTTATGGTAGTCTGGATGGTGCTTTAGTGGGATTAAATGAAAGATTGGTGATTGCTCCTACAAGTGGTACGACAACAAATGATATAAATAAGGCTTCAGTTTCTTCTGGTGGTATTCGTCTAAACCTTCAACGCTTGATCAATGAGCAAAATACAACGAGTGGTGTCAATATTACCAGTTGGGATGGAGATAAAACAATTACTGCAACTTGGATCAATTTACAGGCAGTGTATCAGTCAATCTATAACAATACAGAGGCTAATAAAGATAAACCCACAACTGAACAAAAAGAGTTAGCGAAGCGTCAACAAGGTACTTTATCTGTAAGTTTGCCACAGTGTTATACAGTGAAAACTAAATAAACGTATGACGATAAAAAAAATCCCTCAATTGATATTGGGGGATTTTTTTGAACTGTATGTAGACTTCATGATCTAAGAGAATACGATAATTTTGTCTTAGCCTGTATGGTCTAGACGTGTACCTAAGGTTTCTAAATGCATGGGAAAGATATTATTCTTTCGATCTTCAAAATAATGACGCAATGTACGCTCAACACTTGGAAAGGCTAAATCATTCCAAGGAATTTCATGTTCTTCAAATAAGCGACTTTCAAGTGTCTCTTCACCAGCACCAAAAAAACCATCTTTGATTTGTGTCTTAAACAACACATAAATCTGTCCGATACGTGGGATATTATACATACAATATAGTTGTTCAATTTCTACTTCAGCTTCTGACTCTTCACGTGTTTCACGTGCAGCACCTTGTTCCATGGTTTCAAAAAGTTCCATGTATCCGGCTGGTAAAGTCCAAAGTCCATAACGTGGTTCGATCGCACGACGGCAAAGCAAAACCTTATTTTCCCAGAGTGCGAGGGCGCCACAAATGACCTTTGGATTGACATAATGAATAGTGCCGCAGTTTGTACAGACTTTACGGATTTTTTGATCACCTAAAGGAATTTTTTCTATAGTCGTATGACCACAAGCACTGCAAAAACTCATAAGCTTCATTGAAAATGTGAGATAACTCAGCATAACTGAAAAATTCTACTTTCGCATCATTTATAGCCTTATCCATAAAATTTCATATATGATAGAAAGAGAACAAAAAAATTGAGTGAGATAAATGCAGGATCATGAGTTGACGCAAATATTGCAAAACAGATTACGCTTTGGCAAAAGGACATTTCCTGCCAATGCGGCAGTTCTGATTGCGATTACTCAGGAAGCTGATCCTAAAATTTTATTGACCAGACGTTCTGCATATTTATCTAATCATGCAGGAGAGGTTTCATTTCCAGGCGGGAAACGTGACCCAAATGATACCAGTAATATTGTTGTGGCTTTGCGAGAAGCGTGGGAAGAAACTGCGCTGAATCCTTTTGATGTCAAGTTGATTGGTGATTTGCCGATGGAGCGAGCAAAAAGTGGAATCACTGTAAAACCTGTGGTAGGTTTAATTCCGCCTGATATTCAATTGATTCCTCAACCAACTGAAATTGATCGTATTTTTTATGCGCCGATTAAGAAAATGATGGAATCACAACCTATTCCGTATGAAGTACGTTTGGCGCATCAATCGGTATATTTTCCAAGTCTTAGAATTGAAAATGAAATCATTTGAGGCTTAACTGCTAGGATTCTGATTTCATTATTTAAATATGGATTGGATTATCAGAAAAATTGGCCATTTTTATTGAATTCTCCATCATTTAAATCTCAAATTTTGAATAAAAAATAATGTAAAACTCCGCTATTTTAAAGTATTGATACAGGGAAAATTTAAAGGGAAGTCAAATTATGATGTACAAATTTAAAGGGCTTGCACCAAAAGCTTTACATGAGCCTTTTGATGGTTGGGTCGCTGATAATGCCACAGTGATTGGTCAAGTCGAATTGGGGCAACAAGTCAGTGTATGGTTTGGTGCAGTTATTCGTGCGGACAATGCAAAAATTCATGTGGGAAATTTTAGTAATGTTCAGGAAAATGCAGTGTTGCACACTGATGCAGGTATAGAGCTTAGTGTGGGTGACTATGTCACCATTGGTCATCAAGCGATGTTACATGGTTGTACCATCGGGGATAATAGTTTGATTGGAATCAATGCAGTGGTTTTAAATCATGCTGTGATTGGTAAAAACTGTATCATTGGTGCCAATAGCTTGATTCCTGAAGGTAAAGTGATTCCAGATAATTCTTTGGTGGTGGGTTCTCCTGGAAAAGTCATTCGAACTTTAGATGAAAATGCAGCTAATTTATTAAAAATGAGTGCAATGCATTATGCCTCACACTATAAAGATTTTATCAATTTAGAAGAGTTTAAGTTTGATTAGCATGGTTATTTCAAAGTAAATAGCGTCATTTAAAAATGAATAATGTCTTTGAATAAGGCTTTGTTTTTCTCGGGCGAGGGGTACATGCTGTACTCTCGCTTCAATACTCATCCTATTAAAAAATTACATAACACCGATAAATTGCTTTCATCGCCTTATATTTTAAGAAAATTTTGATCAATTTGTTTAAGTCGTATCCATGAGTTAAAGATATTCAACTGAACATTGCCATCGAGAGCATTAAAATCTTTTTTGCTCAGGAAAGAAGTCTATTAACTTGATTTTTTGTAGATGATTTTGATCTGATGGATTTTATATGACAGGCTTTAACGCTAAGTCCTCGCGCTAATGAAATGAGTGGAGTATCATAGTCAGCATTTTTAATACAGTAAGGTTGTGCATGAAATTGCTGGCATTGGAAACTGCCAATGAGCAGTGTTCCGTTTCGATTGTTGATGAAACTCAAACACTCTATTTTCAACTTGATACGCGAGCAAAGGCACAGACTCAAACTATTTTGCCAATGATTGAGCAAGGCTTTCAGCAAAATCAAATCAACAGTGAAGATTTAACGGCTATAGCATTTAGTCGTGGACCAGGTTCGTTTAGTGGCGTGCGTATAAATGCCGCAGTGACACAAGCATTGGCGTGGGCGCATGATCTTCCTGTTATTCCTGTATCAACTTTACAAGCGTTGGCTCAGGCAGCATATCAGCAAGCTCATTTGACTGAAGTTACAGCGGTGTTAGATGCCCGTATGAATGAAGTCTACATGGCAAGTTTCAAGCTTGATCAAAATAACATTATGCAACTTGTAGACGAAGAAAAGTTATTAGACTATCAACAGGCTGCGCAATATCAGAAATATGATTTGATTGGTTCCGGTTCAACATTGGTCGATGGCAATGCGGTTACTTTTCAAAACATTACGGCAAATGCCAACGATATTGCAACGATTGCCAGACAACATGCTTTGAAACAACAGTGGTTCAATGCTGAGCAGGCCTTACCCGTATATTTACGTGATAATGCATGGAAAAAAATTCCAGAACAGGGCAAATCATAATCGTTTTACGTTTTAATTTTTAGGATTTAATTTTTTAGGATTTAACATGGATCTTTTACTGCTACTCAAAGCAGCCATCATGGGTATTGTTGAAGGTATTACCGAGTTCTTACCTATTTCAAGTACAGGGCATTTAATTCTTGCATCAGAGTTAATGAATTTCTGGACCAAAGAAAAAAGTGACTTGTTTGTAGTTGCGATTCAAATGGGAGCGATTGCCGCTGTAATCTATGAATATTGGGGCAAGCTTTGGGGTGCAGCCATTGGGCTATTCTCTGGTGAACCTAAAGGGCGTCACCTTGGTATCAGTATTATTGCTGCTTCTATTATTCCCATTATGAACCGTACCATGTTTGTCGGAGACTCAACATTCTGAGAAACTACTCCGATGAAAAAATCAAACTATACCCCTGAAATCAAAGAAAGAGCGGTTCAACTTGTTATTGAATCCGAAAAAGATTATCCATCGAATTGGGCTGCAATCACTGCTATTGCTCCCAAGATAGGTTGTACCCCTGAAACACTGCGTGTTTGGCATCAAAAATATTTGGATCAACAAAATCCAGTTAAAGTACAGCATCTTTCAGATCAAGAACGTATAAAACAACTGGAACGTGAAAATAAAGAACTGCAACGCGCTA
>WNDP01000142.1 GCA_009912575.1 Acinetobacter bereziniae | reverse complement strand
TGAATATCTAAAAGCAGATTGGCAAGGTTTGGTAGATGTACAACTTGCGACATTAAACTGGGTGGATTGGTTCAATAAAAAGCGTGTACATAGTGCTCTAGGTTATGTATCACCATTTGAATTTGAAGCAATGTACTATGATAAGATGAGCCCGTTAGGTCAGGTGGCCTAACTTAAATAAAAATCTCTCCGAAAAACCCGGTACGGTTCAATAAGTCTTTGGCAACATGTTTGGCAATTTCCACATCGAAGCCTTGATTTTTACCTTGTGCATCGAGATAACCAAAAGGTGGTTTGTCACTAAACACACCTATACGAACCACCCCATTTTTCTTAATCTGCTCAATACTGTTTGTCGCTGTTTGCTCAGGTTCGGCCGTTTTGTCAGTGCTTGCTGTATTTTTATTACACGCCACCAAACCCAAGCTCAATAGTGATGCCGCCAGTAGATGAGTGAACTGTTTAAGCGATATATTCATTTCATTATCCTCTATTCTATTTTGATATTTAAGCGATCGTTATTTTGATGTTTCGTTCAACTATGATTTCGGTGTGACATCCAAAAAGACTTTGGAATCTACGGTTGTGCCATAAACGGGTTGTAGGGTTTGATCGTAAATTTTCTGAATTTCGCCCGTTTTTTGTAAGCTTAAAATTTCATTATTCAACCAAGCTAAAAGTTGCGTATCACCTTTTTTTACGGCTGGTGCAATAAAATCTTGGTTTCCAATTTGTTGAATCCCCGCAGTAAATGTTGGGTTTTCCGATGCCCATGCCAAGGCATAAGTGTTGTCTTGCGAAATAGCATCACCACGGCCATCTTTAAGGGCATTAAATGCATCGGTATTTTGTTCAAACTTCAATAATTTAATTTTTGGATAGTTCTTGGTGAAATAAATATCAGAAGTTGAACCTTTATTGACGATCAAGGTTTTACCTTCGAGCTGGTGAATATCTGTAATCACCTTAGCTTTAGGCGATACGATACCCAAGGCTGCTTTTAAATAAAGCTGAGCAAAATCGACCACTTGTTTACGCTCAGGTGTGACTGAAAAACTCGCAAATACGGCATCCACTTTACCTGATTTTAAAAATTCCACACGGTTTGCAGCCTCAGTTACCACAAGTTCAATCTTATTTTCATCCCCAAGCAGATCTTTGGTCACTCTTTTTGCTAAAGCGATATCAAAACCTTGTGGTTTACCCGCACTGTCCACATAACCAAATGGTGGATTATCTGCAAAAACGGCTACTCGAAAAACTCCTTTCTCCTTAATCTTTTCTAAAGATTGATCCTTTTGTTGATCCTGCGTGATCGATTGCTGTGATTCTGATGAGGGACTACAAGCAGTCATTATTCCCACACATAGTGCGATACCCAATGTTCGAACAGTCATGGAAATTTTTAAAAAATTCGGAGATTGTGTTAAAATAAGATAAAGCCATACTTCCTCGTTATTATTTCTAAATCGATTTGCTAATAATTCAACATATTTAAAAATGCTTTCGCACGTTCAGTTTGTGGCTGCTGAAAAAACTGTTCAGGTGTGGCTTGTTCTATAATTTTACCTTTGTCCATGAAGATAATACGATCTGCGACTTTTCGAGCAAACGACATTTCATGTGTCACGATCAACATGGTCATTCCCTCATGGGCAAGTTTCAGCACCACATCCAAAACCTCTCGCACCATTTCTGGATCTAAAGCCGCTGTAATCTCATCCAGTAAAATCACTTGGGGTTGCATGACTAAAGAGCGCACTATTGCTATACGTTGTTTTTGACCACCCGAAAGTTGTCGTGGATAATCCTGCTTGCGATCATATAATCCGATCCGCTTTAATAATTCATCCGCAACCTTTTCTGCTTCTATGCGAAGACGTTTCTGAACTTTTAAGGGTCCTAATAGAATGTTATCAATCACATTCATATGTCCAAAAAGTTCGTAGTTTTGAAACACCATGCCAATTTTTTGACGTACATCAACCCATGGTAAATCCTGCCCTAACACCCCCGAACCCTCTAAATAGATCTGACCGCCTTGGATCTTTTCCAAGCCATTAATACAGCGCAACAAAGTGCTTTTTCCACATCCTGAAGGACCTAGAACCACCACAACTTCACCCTGTTTTACGTCCAAATCAATGCCTTGTAAAATATGACTTTCTGCAAATGATTTCTGTAATTTTTGTATAGATAACAAAGTCATCGTGACTCCCAAACTTTTTCTAAATGTGTTGCCAAACGAGATAAGGGATAGCAAATCAGGAAATATAAAAGGAAGATCAAACCATAGATCCACAGCGAAGCATTGGGCACAACCAACAACGAATTTTCAATAATTTGTTGACCCACTTTAATCACTTCTACTACCCCAATCAGCACGGCTAAAGCACTGGTTTTGATCATGCGGGTAAACAAATTGATTGCACCGGGCGTAACACGTTTAAGGCTCAATGGAAAAACCACAAAACTCAAAGTTTGTATTGGGCTCAAACCCAGTGCATAGGCAGCATCCTTTTGATGCTGATCAATAGAGGTGATTGCCGCTCGGACCAAATCACCCATTTCCGCAGTTCCCCACAAGACAAAAACAACAATGCAAACCAACACTGCTGACCATTGCCAGTTAAACCAAGTTGCAAAACCAAAGTAGAAAACAAACAGTAAAACCAAAATCGGGATGATGCGTATCGCCTCTAAGTACAGGCGACAAACAGCTTTAATCAGGATATTTTTTGAGGTCATGATCACCCCCAAAATAGTCCCAAAAATTGCTGAGAAAAATACCGAAATAAAGGCGATTTTTGCAGTAACCCATAACCCTTCAAATAATCGAATAAGGTGGCTTGTTTGAAAGAGATAATCAAACTCCATGACTCACCCTCCGACTACGATATTCCAGATAACTGGTGAGAATAGAGACAGGCAATAAAATAATCAGATAGGACATGATCAGCAGAAACAATGCTTCTGTGGTCTTATAGTCCATACCAATCAAGTCTTTAGTGACAAATAATAATTCAACCACGGCGATTGCACTGACGACTGAACTTTCTTTAATCAGAAATAAACAGTTTGCCCCAATTGCAGGAATCGAAACGGATAGGGCTTGGGGGAAAATAACATATTGAAAGACTTGTACTCGATTCAAACCAATACTTTCACCTGAATCAATTTGCCCTTGAGCAACTGATTGCAACCCGGCCCGAAAAGCTTCCGCCATATAGCTTCCACCTAAGAAGGTCAAACCGATCACACCACAGGTAAATCCATCGATTTTTATTCCTAGTTTGAGTAAACCGTAATAAAGGAAAAAAAGCTGAATTAATAAGGGCGTATTGCGAGACAGCTCAATATAGACTTTGGCTATTTTGTCGAATACACGTACTTGATAAGTCATCAAAATACTGCATATTAAACCCACCAATATGGCAAGAATAATGCTGATGATTGAGATTTTAAGTGTCGTCAGCGTTGCCGAAACAAACTGAGGCATCACACTGTAGATATATTGCCAATTCAAAGAAATCGTCCAGAATAATTATTTTATGCAATGTGCTAAAGCAGAAAAAATGATTTTGAACCATCTTACAGCGATATTTTTTTCTAAATAAATATGATTATCAGATAAGCTTTTCGATAAATATAATGGTCCGTCGTTGATTTTTTATAGAGAATATCGGGACAATGAGAACAATAAAGCACAAGATTTAAAGTGATTAATCCACGTTCACCAACTCCAATTGCTCCATACATGCTGTACAAAAAATCACAGACTCGTTGTCCAAGCTTTGAATTTGTAGTTCATAGACAAAGCCTGTCAAGGTTCGATTACAGCCATCACATTGTTGTAAATTAAAATGGCAAATGAAATCCACATGCTCATAGATATAGTATCCGTCTGTATATGCTGTCATGTGATCCCTTCAAAGCCAATATTCTTGTTGTTATTTTAAAGTTTTTAGCTCGAAAATTGGGCTTAGACAACTTGCTTCGCGACAAGAATAGACGTGTATAAATATATAAATTGTTTTGAAGCAAGACACCGTTTTCTGAGTATAATCATCAATTGGTACTCAAATAAAAATGTAAAAATGGGACACTATTCAAACTTACGAATTTCTTTAAGCTTAGATAAAACAGAAGAAAAAATATCAAAAGATGAAATTTATATCGAAGTTAAATATTCTATTCCAATTTTTTGGTTGGCTTTATTTAAAACTGAAGACATTCACCCCCTTCAAGATGTAGAAGGCTTAACCTACTATGTCTTTCGTGCAACAATCTTAAAAAGTTGTGAAACATTTAAATCTAGACTCAATATATGGCCAGCACTCTATAATGATGAAAAAGTAGAAATTTTAGCTCAAACATTTGTACGATATTTACAACGCACTCCAACATTCTCAGTCAAGCTTAACGTGACTGATATTATGGGAATGATGATTGATCCGTTTAGCATAGAGGCTAAAAATGAAATGCTGGATATGATTAATTTCATTGAAGAAAAACATCATGATCCCACAAGCCCATCACCATCAAGATATTGGCTTCCAAAATCTTTTGAGCTAAAAACACCACAACATCGATATTTAGATATAGACGGTTTTGGTGAGTCTTTACTGCCTTGTGTTGAAGTGGATATATGGTTAAATAGAAACGCAAAATTAAATAATTCTATTGAAAATAAATTAAACAAATCTTTTGATGAAGCACATTTTTATCAAATACTCTTGTCCAAACAAGAAATATCATCAGACATCCCATTGAATTATAAACATCGGTTCTTATTTCTCACTCGAATCAAAAATAGCGAATTACGCAAATGGCTCTTTCAAGTATTCTTGGTGAATGAAATCCTATTTTTCTTTTTATTGTGGCTTAGCCTGTGTTTAATCAGTATTTTTTTGCTTTTTGAAATTAAAAATTTTTCCTATTTAGAGATAACTGGCATTGCGTTAGGAATCATCGCATTGAGCTATTTTATTTTTCGAAAAATAGTGAAGAGAATCAATATACTAAAAAACTAAACTTAGTTTATCAAATTACAGACACAAAAAAACCGCAATTAAGCGGTTGATTTACCATCCGAAGATGTTCAAGTTGGTGCGCTCAGAGAGATTCGAACTCCCGACCCCTTAGTTCGTAGCCAAGTGCTCTATCCAGCTGAGCTATGAGCGCGTCATAAGTAATCGTTGGCGGTGAGAGAGGGATTCGAACCCTCGATACAGTTACCCGTATGCATCCTTAGCAGGGATGTGGTTTCAGCCACTCACCCATCTCACCGTAACGAGCCGCCATAATACAAACTTAAACCCGATTCGGCAAGTGATGATATTAAAAAAAATAGAGAAATTTAATCAATTAAATACTTTTTAAGCGTTTTTCATCATTTTGTTGTTTTTTTATGCTGCAAAATAATCACGACCTTAAAAAACATCTGCAATTTCTAAAAAAACCAAATTAAAAACACAATATTGCAATCAATTACGTGCAGTATTGCACGGTATGTCTTATGCTAATCCTATCTTCTGACTAGAAACCAAATACATCATGAAAAATTGGGTCGATCCTGAAGCCAAAGCTGAAGCTGAGCGTTACGACAATCCCATTCCAAGTCGTACGCTGATCTTAGAAATCATTGAGCAAAAACAAGAAGCATTGTCACATGCCGATCTTGTAGAACTGTTTGAAATTGTCGATCAAAAAAGTATAGATGCTTTAAGCCATCGTTTAAGCGCAATGGTACGTGATGGTCAGTTGATGAAAGATGGTTTTAAATATCAGCTGATGGCAGATCAACCGACCCTTGATGCCACTGTGTATGTCAATTCAAAAGGTCTAGGCATTGCCAGTCTGGATGGTAAAAAAGATGAGTTCCTACTTCCAGAACGTGAATTACGCCAAGTCTTTCATGGTGACCGAGTAAAAGTTCAGCAAACCTCTGTAGACCGTAAAGGTAAAGCTTGGGGATATATCACCGAAGTGACTCAACGCCGAGTGAAGCAATTGATTGGTAAAGTTGCAGAATTTGATGGTGAGTACTTTATACAACCAGCCAATCCAAATGCACACCAACCTATTACATTAGAAAAAGAACTCATCGAGCATGCCAAGGCCAAAGTGGGTGATGCTTTACGCGTAGAAATTGATGACTATCCTACTCGGGATGAATTTGCGACAGGTCATGTGATTCAGTCCATGGCGGATAAAGCAGATACTGAAATTATCATCCCTCAAACCATTTTAGAATATGGTTTGCCTTATGAATTTCCAGAAGAAGTCATCAAAGAGGCTGAGGCTTATAAAGAGCCTACTGCAAAAGATCGACAAGGGCGTATAGATTTACGTGATCTACCTTTAGTCACCATTGATGGTGAAGATGCTCGCGATTTTGATGATGCCGTTTATGCTGAAAAACGTGCAGGTGGTGGTTATCGTGTAGTCGTGGCAATTGCCGATGTCAGCCATTATGTGCGAATCGGTCAACCTTTAGATGATGAAGCACAAGAGCGTGGTACATCCGTGTATTTCCCTCACTATGTATTGCCGATGTTGCCTGAAGCGTTATCAAATGGTCTGTGTTCTTTAAATCCACACGTTGATCGTTTATGTATGGTCTGTGATTTAAATCTCAGTCGTGCAGGTCGGGTAACTAAATTTGAATTCTATCCATCAGTGATGCATTCAAAAGCAAGATTGACATACACTCAAGTTGCACAATACTTAGATGGAGACAGTAATGCGATTCCTGAAGATCGTGATGTGCGTAAATCTGTCAATACACTTTACCAATTATATGAAACATTAAAAGGTTTACGTGCACAGCGTCATGCAATGGAATTTGAAACCGTTGAAACCTATATGACCTTTGATGAATTAGGTGGAATTAAAGAGATTTTACCGCGCACACGAAATGTTGCACATAAATTGATTGAAGAATGTATGTTGCTCGCCAACGTTGCAGCAGCAGAATATTGTTTAAAAAATGAAGTCCCTATGCTGTACCGTGTGCATGAAGCGCCAGAGTTTTCACGCATTCAAAAAGTCAAAGATTTCGTCAAATTATTGGGCTTTAAATTTCCAGACCAACCCACTCAAGCTGATTATCAAGCTGTTATTGAAGCGACCAAAGATCGAATTGATGCGCCAAGTATTCATGCAGTGTTGTTACGTTCAATGATGCAAGCTTATTATGGGCCAAAAAATGTAGGTCACTATGGTTTGGCTTATGAAGCATATACTCATTTTACCTCACCAATTCGTCGCTACCCTGACCTACTCCTTCATCGTGCCATTAAAGCCAGTTTAACCAATAAAAAGTATCCACTTTCTGGTGCAGCTTTAGAAGATGCAGGTGAACATTTCTCAGCAACTGAACGTCGTGCAGATGAAGCTTCTCGTTCTGTCACCTCATGGTTGAAATGTCACTATATGCAACAGCATTTGGGTGAAGAGTTTGTCGGTGTAGTCAGTGCAACAGCTGAGTTTGGATTATTCATCACCTTAAAAGACTTGTATGTCGATGGTATGGTGCATGTCAGCCAGCTAGGCGATGATTATTTTGTTTACGATCAAATGAGTCAAACTTTGGTTGGACAAAACCGTGGGCAAGTTTTTGGTCTAGGCGATGAAGTGAAGATCAAGGTTGCTGGTGTCAACCTTGAAGAACGTAAGATTGACTTTGAACTGCTACAACAACTGTCTCATGCAGGTCGTGTGATTCGAAGCCGTGCTCCACGTGTTTCAAAACCAACAGCTAAAGAAGAAGTTTTCTCTGAACGACCAAACAAGGTCAAATCTGAATCTGAGCGTACAAATGTCAGTGAAGATGGGGAACGTCCCATTCGAAAGAAAAAAGCCAAAGGAAAACCCAGCTCTTACAATAAGAAACCTGGAAAAAGTGCTACAACTCAGTCTGAAACAAAGGCTAAAGATAAAGTGAAGAAAAAGGCGAAAGCAAAAAAGAAAAAGTCGAATGCGAAAGCAAAGACTGAGTAATTTTGACTTACTGCAAAATCAGAGAGCTTCGGCTCTCTTTTTTATAATTAGAGTTTTAAATTTGAATTTTTAAAATGGCATCCTTTTTGAGTAACTCAACCAAATAATTTAAATCATCAAGGCAATTAAAATTCAGCTCGGAACTTTTAAAATTCTTCCAAGTAATATTTAATGGTCTACAAATAGGTCTTAAATTTCCCCCTGTTAAACAATCGCTTAAAGCTGATGTGCTATATCCCATATAACCCAAAATGCCACAAACTTGTTCCCCAATATAACAATAAAGATCACTTTCCGAATGTATGTAGTTTCCATCTAAAATAATATGGCTAACTTTTGAAATGTTTTCATTTATGTGTTGATTGCAACAAACCTTATAAGCAACTTTTAACCAACATTCTTTTTCAAACTCATTTAACCCAAGCCATTGTTTTATAAATATTTTGTTTTCATAGTATTTTTTTAAAAATTGATTTTGTTTTAAGAAAAATGCAATTTTTTCATTTAATGATGGCTCCTCGTATTCTTCATCCCCATCATGAGTAAAGTCATAAACGATCAGATCAGAATTCGTATAATTAAACTCATAAGAAAAATGTAAATCGTTAGAAAATTCTTTATCACCTACACTCAATTCATACATCAAAACAAAGTAGAGATTATCTATTTTTCTACGTCTTTTGAGTAAATTCAGCTCATACATTTCATCTAAAATATTAGAATTTATGCAATTTTTAAAAATAATTTGATTGCCTGTTAATTCAAATTCATAAACATCTATCACATAAATGTGTTGCTCTTCTGGCTCTTGGTCTGGATCAAAACTTATTACTTTTAATAAATACTTTTCTTGTACCATCATGGATTTTCCTTGTTTTATAATCTATCCATAGCAACTCAAATAACTCTAGCAATAACACTATGAAAATTAAAAATATACTGTTCCTATCAATACTATTGCTCAGCAGTATAGCTTCTGCTGATAAAATCACTTTTAAAACTCAAACTATTCCTCAAAAATATACAAACTTTTCAGGAGACATCCCTTTTATCCAAGGCAATGGCTTTGAAAAAATCAATCAAAAGATCCAAGAAGAGCTTTTAACAGACCAAACGACATCTATTGAATTTAGTTCAGAACAGATTTATCAAGATCAGGACTATTTATCCATCCATACACATTTAGAAATTGAAGGCGGTCAAAGCTACTATCGTGATAAATACAATGTGATCGATTTAAAAAACAAAAAAATAGCAACATTGGCACAAATACTCAAAAAATATCGCCTATCCTCAGACCAAATCTCAAATGAAATCGCCAAGCAACTTGATCCATGTATTGAGCAACAAACCTCAACTGTCTCTACGGATTGTGACAGCGCAGACCTACAATATCTGTATCGAGCTTATGCTGAAGATCGAAAGATCATTGATCTGAAAAAAGCGAGTGGTTTCTATCTCAAAAAAGATATTTTAGGCATCAGTTTCGATGCTGGAGCATTTTCAGTTCCGTTCGAGTTCAACATGAAAACCAAACAAGTCCATTAACATCTGTGTTAATTTTATGATCATACCTTGATTTCCCCTGTCATAAGCCCTACATCTATCTATAACTTTAGAATTAATTTGGCATGAAGCGCATGACACTCGAAAAGGCAACTTTGCCTGTACCACAATTTGACCAGATTACCTTAGCTCAACTTCAACACAACATTGAACAAGCAATTCAAAATGGTCAAAACTTTTTAAATGAATTGACCCAAGTTCCAGAAACAATCCAGCAACAACTTACTGTGATTGAAACAGTAGATGTACTTGAAAATAATATGAGTGAATCTTGGGGTGTTTTATCTCATCTCAATGCTGTCATGAACAATGCTGAAACACGTGAAGTGTATCAAGCCTTACTACCAAGTCTAAGTGAATACTATACACAAATTGGTCAACATGTTGCTTTGTTCCAGACCTATCAAAATGTCTATGACAATAGTATTTTTGCTGACTTATCTGCGGCTCAACAAAGTGCAATAAAACTCGCGCTTCGAGACTTTAAGCTTTCAGGTGTTGCTTTAGAAGGTGAAGCTAAAAAACGTTATGCCGAAATTTCAGCACGCCTCTCACAGCTCTCTTCTGATTTCTCAAATCATGTTTTAGACTCAACCCAAGCATATAGTAAAGTGCTAACAGCGGATCAGTTAAAAGGTTTACCGCAAAGTAGTATCGAATTGCTCAAACAATATGGACAGCAACGTGAGTTAGACCAACCTGTTGCAACTTTAGATATTCCATCCTATTTGGCGATCATGACCTATGCTGATGATCGAGCTTTACGTGAAGAACTTTACCATGCCTATGTAACACGTGCATCTGATCAAGCAGCCGACACACAATTTGACAATGCACCTTTTATGGTTGAAATCCTGAGCTTACGTCAAGAGATGGCAAAACTCTTAGGTTTCGACAACTATGCTGAATATTCACTTGCTTCAAAAATGGCACCTGATGTTGCCACTGTCGATCAATTTCTTGTTGATTTAGCAGAACATGCGCGTACACCAGCTTTAAAAGAAATTGATGAACTCAAAGCTATTGCCCAACAAGACGGTATTGACGAACTGAAAGCTTGGGACAGTACCTATTATTCTGAAAAACTTAAAGTTCAACAGTTCAATCTTTCTCAAGAAGATTTAAAACCTTACTTCCCCGCACCTAAAGTCATTCAAGGCTTATTCAATGTTGTAAAACGCTTGTATGGGGTATCCAAGTGATTGAACGTGAAGCTCCGCTTTGGCATAAAGATGCACATTATTATGAGTTAGAAGATCAAGGAACTGTAATTGGTGGATTCTATTTTGATCTTTATGCACGTAATGGTAAGCGTGGCGGTGCATGGATGAGTGGTTTCCGTTCTCGTATGCAAACCGAAACAGGGTTACAAAACCCCATTTGCTATATGGTTGGAAATTTCACCCCACCTGTAGGCAATCAACCTGCATTATTAACACATGATGAAGTGAATACTTTATTCCATGAGTTTGGTCATGGCTTACATCACATGTTAACTGAAGTGGATAATATCGCAGTTGCAGGAACACACGGTGTAGCTTGGGATGCAGTTGAGTTACCAAGTCAATTTATGGAGTTTTGGACTTGGGATCAAGAAAGTTTAGCTTTAATCAGTGAACATATCGAATCTAAAGATACACTTCCCGATCACCTCTTAAAAGCACTATTAGAAGCACGTTTCTTCCAATCAGGTATGCAAACATTGCGTCAAATCGAATTCGCTTTATTTGACTTAACCATTCACAAGCTCACTCCAGCGCTGAATGCGGAACAGATCCAAGCGACTTTAGACGATATCCGACAGAAGTATGCAGTTTTAGCGACCGCACCTTATAACCGCTTCCAAAATGGATTCAGTCATATTCTTGCAGGTGGTTATGCCGCAGGTTATTATTCCTACAAATGGGCTGAAGTTTTAGCTAGTGATGCCTTTGATCGTTTTGAAAATGAAGGTGTCTTCAATACCAAGACTGGGCAAGAATTCCGCAAGGCAATCCTTGCAGTTGGCGGAAAAGATACAGCGCTTGATGCATTTATCAATTTCCGTGGTCGTGAGCCGAAAATAGATGCATTATTGCGTCATCAAGGTTGGACGAATAGCTAAAAAAACGCTTAAACTAATGGTCAAAATTGTTTAAAGTGTGGTGGGTGTATGAATATTAAACGTCGTTTCATTGCTGGTGCAAAATGTCCGAAATGTGAAGCGATGGATCGTATTGTAATGCTCACCCAAGGCGATGTTGAATGGATTGAATGCATCGAGTGTGGTTACTCTGAAAATCGCCCTACTCATGTAGATGCGCCTGAAGAGCCAGCTATACCTGATGAAATTGGATCTTATAAAATGTATGTAGAAGAAAGAAATAATTCAAAATTAATGTGGATCATTGCAGGTGGGCTAATAGCGGTTATTTTATTAATTGCAGGGTTTTTCTGGTTGAATCATTCATCTGAAACGGCACAAAATAATGAGCAAATTCACCAAACCACACCAGCACAAAAAGCACCGCAAGTTGCTGCCCCAGTTACGGCGCAACCTGTTGAGCAAAGTGCTTCTGCAGCAAATGTAGAATTAGTCAACGAAACAATTTTAAAAGATAAAGTTCCAGAGAATGCCAGCTTAGCAAAAGAGGAAGTTGCGAAACTACAAGACATTCAAAAACAATTGGATGATCAACAGCAAAACCTCACATCTCAACATGCTGATGCAGATCAATTGATTAAGT
The DNA here is from genome assembly GCA_009912575.1 of Acinetobacter bereziniae. Classification (GTDB taxonomy): domain Bacteria; phylum Pseudomonadota; class Gammaproteobacteria; order Pseudomonadales; family Moraxellaceae; genus Acinetobacter; species Acinetobacter bereziniae_A. Next base: position 154 of record WNDP01000142.1, on the reverse strand, counting down.
TGAAAGAAGAGCAAATTAAAATATTAGATGTACTAGCTCAAACCAGATCTGACAGTTACCCATTTTTTAGTGTGCCTGTCAGGTTAAATTTGAGCTAAATTCTTCTCAGCCCAAATTCGCTTCCCATCAAGTACTGTTTCCAGTGGTGTGCGAC
>WNDP01000141.1 GCA_009912575.1 Acinetobacter bereziniae | reverse complement strand
GATGAAACGACCGTCACGTGCATTACGGCTATCAGTCACAATGATTTGATAGAACGGACGTTTTTTAGCACCACCGCGTGCTAGACGAATTACAACCATGATAGAACCTTATAGTTTTTACGGATTATCCTCGCACCGACCATCGGCACACTTCAAACCCCTTTCATAGAGGGCAGTATTTTACGTTATCTTGGTTGCGAAAGAAAGATCAATTTTAATTTATCCACAATTTTGAATTTAGATTTTATCGACCATCCCAGTTTGTAGAAGCTGAAGGGGTGCAAGGTGCTCCACTATTAACATCTGTTCCTTTAGTCCAACAACGCTCCCCACGCGAGTTTAATACAATATGTCCATCCCCTTTTTGAATAGTTGTATTAATAGGCACTGCTGTCACAGTCCAGACATTAGATGTTAACTTTCCTGAACTATCTATTGGTGAAATACTCACTGTATATAACGTTGTCCCTTGAGTAGGATAATTAGCTTCAATACCTAAATCACTTTTAGTCACACCTATCAGGGTAAAATTTGCGATTTTATAGCGTTGAATCTGACTGGCTAGTTGTAACATTGTCGCCTGCATGTCAACACGATTTGTTCGACGAACATATTCTTGATATGACGGATAGGCTATAGTGGCCAAAATCCCAATAATAACAACGACTATCATGACTTCAATTAGTGTAAAGCCTTGCTGATTTTTTACCATGCTTCAGCTCCAGTACAATTATAATCCATTGTTGTCCCCAATTTTTTACAGCGTAGTCCCGTACTACTCAATATATAACTAAAGTTTTTGTTATCATTTGATAGAGCTCTAATAATGTATTCTTGACCTGATGCTGTTGTATCTGTCAGTGCAATGGAAGTGTCCGTCCCATCTCTTACAGTAATTGTATATTTTACATTACTTCCTGTTGATCCCGTCGGGATAACAAAGGGGGCTGGAGAAAGTGTAAAACCAAGATAATTAAAGTTACGACTTTTACTTCGCTCTAAAAGTGTGGCAATTCGTTGAATCTCTTGTTGCGCCTGAGCTGCAGTAGATCTACGTATAAAACTTTGATAGCTTGGAATGGCAATTGCTGCAAATATTGCAACAATTATCACGACAACCATAAGTTCAATTAATGTAAATCCCGAAGAGCTTTTTATACTTCCATTCATATTTGCCCCACTTATCGACTGCTATATTCAAACCAACGCTGTGGTACTAAACAAATATGACTTGAACCAGTTGAAACAATACCATTTTTTACAGCTGCACCACGATTTCCTGTCGCTATACAATAATTTTTGTTATTCGTGCCATCATCTGGTTTAGGAATATCTTTACATTGTTTTGGGTCTGTTGTTGGATCACATTTCTTATCGTCGACAATCGGAGGCACTTGGATACCTGGTCCTACACTACAACCATCACCAGATGAACACTCAGGATCATTTCCTCCTCCACCTGTACCGCCGCCTGTTCCTTTTACACACTGACCAAATGGCATGCAGAATTGATTCATAAAGCTTTCACCTTTTACACCAGCACCACAATCACCAGAAAGGCCATCTTTACTACCATCAAACGTTGTCACAAACATTCTGCTATTCAATACCACTGGTGTAGCAAATACTTTAGCACTTTGGGGCTTTTGTGACTTGAATTTGAAATACCACCCATTTCCCGTATAAGGCGCAACTAATGTTGTATTATCATTTCTATTCGCTTGACTCACCTCACCCAAACTTGACAAAGTCAGTGCTGTAGTAAGTTTTGGTGTATACGTCGTTTTAAATAAGTCGCGGGCAGTCACATCTTTGTCATAAATATTATAAACTGCATCGTAATCACGCCCAGTTGTACCAACAGTATAATCAACCAATGGCACACTTCTATTTCCACTGCCTATAGAAATGACAGCAAAAGTATTTCCAGCATGATCATATACAGAAAATGCTGGCATTTCATAAAATCTAGGACTTGTACCATTCAGACCATGTAAATTTAAGAGCATTTTAGGTGTCTTAGCAAAGCTACCCAATGTTGTTGCCGTATTATCTAAATCAATACGAAAAAGTTGACCACCTAAATCACCAAAATATAAATGATCAACAAGACCATCACTATTACGATCTTCGGCACGAATTTCACTGACTACACTATATTTTAAATTATCATCTTTAATACTTATTACACCACTATCCGTTGTAGAGGAAGAAGTTGCTGATGCATTTGCACTTGCCCACCATAGCAAGTCCCCATTATCAGCATCAAACATATATACCCCACCACCTTTTTTATTGGTTTGATTATATGAGTCACTTTCATAACCAGTATATGCACCTTTTATGCCACCAATACGTGCATCACCATCATCCCCCCCCGCATCATAACCACCACCAACAAACATCACTCTTTTACGTGATTTCCCCCACTTCACCCATGCAATTGTAGGCTTAGACCAACTCTGCCCCATATATTGCAGTTGATCAAAGCCTCGACTTGAGCCATTGTAAAAAACTTTTCTATCTGCTGGTGAAATCTGAAACTTTAACTTAGGATCATTCACATTTGTTAAATCAAGCGCATAATAACTGCGCCCTCCCATACGTAAACCACCATAGGCCAATTGAGTACCTTGCTGTGAATCCACTCCTGTACCTACGGTCAAGGCACCATCACTGTTTACAACATATTCTGTATATGTTGTCCATGGTCCATCCACACCATAAAAGAGATTTCCCGTCCCACCAGAAGTCGTTTTATAGTCTAAAAAAGCTTGCTTCTGACTTTCCACCATTTCATTTGGTACAAAAGCAAATTTTTCTTTTCCTGTTTTGGCATCGACTACATGCAATAGCCCTTGTGTGGTCCCAAATAACACATAGTCTTCTCGATCCTTTGACCCCAATACATTGTCTGTATATGTGATTGTTCCTTTATTTGTTAAAAGAAGAGGCGATGAGTGCATAACTGCACCCACCTGACGCAATTCAGCTGCTGTCGTTAAATTAATCCCATTAGGGTTTGATGCATCAACGTTATAACCTAATAACGAAATTAAATAACCTCGATTAACATCATTTTTATAGTTTGTGTCTGTTAAATCTGTCGATTTAACTTGTCTTGAAGTTGTGCTATTTACAAAAGTTGCAGAACTACCTGTTCCGTTTATAATTCGATTGGTTAACAACTTACGATTATCAGTATTTGCTGTCGTACGTAATTCAAGCTGTGATTTCGCACCACCAATCAATGCAAACTTCTGACTACCTACAGTATTTTCATCTGCATCTTTTACTGTGTCATTAACTGCCCGTGCCCATAGATCATAGTTATCAATTAAACGACCTTGTGAGTCCGTAATAGAATTTCCATTTTTATCTTTTAAAGCACCTAAGACCACATTATATTTTTTTAAATTACCAGACCACAATTGATAAGATTTATCTGGCGTAGGTTGAAATTGAGGATAATAGGCTTCTTTCTGCAATACTGATGGATTTAAAGCATCTCTGGCAATAGTTGGTGAACCTGTAGTCACTGCTGGAATTTCTGTAGATAAACTATTAATAAATTCATTTACACTGTTGACAACATCTTGAGAGCTTGAACCTGAATACCACCCTCCCTCACCAATAATTCCCCAATAAGCAGCATTTTTAACATTAGTATTTATGACTCCTAATGCATCAATATTCTCTTGTTGAGTCTTAGACTTATCATATGACGGAACATCATTAAAATCTGAACCAAAACCGACTACAGCAGATTTAAATTTTAAAGATTTCGGATTATTAGAAGGATTTAAAAGAGCCTTAGTCATAGCATGTATACATCCCCAACTACTATCATCACAAGTAAAAGATTGCCCTAGATTTCCTAAAGCACCTTGCATTAAAGGTAATGAATTTGTATCTTGTGTTGGTTCACCATCTGTGAGTACATAAACACCTTGCCCACTACATTTTTTTATACCATCATCCTGACTTAATGATGTCGGAGAGTTATACAAAGTTTGTTCTGAATTTTTAGTGCTTAGTTCAGAGTAGTTAAATCCACTATTGTTATTTGAGACAGATACAATACCAGTATAGTAATAACAAGTTTTATTTGAATAACTACCACTAAATGAACAGTTTGTTTGGACAGTAATATTATCACCTGATGGAATTGCATCAGCTGTATATGACCATCCGTTATTATTACAAGAAGTATAGGATGTATTCCAACTTAAACACTTCTGAACATAGTTAATTCTATTACTTGTGAATGATCTATAATACGGCATATTTTCAACAGTACGATTATATGCAGATGTAGTAGTCCCCATAAGATATGCTACTGTTTCAGCAAATGATCTTGCTGTTGGCGTATTTGTAGAAGCTGACAATCCACTCACAGCATTTAGAATAATATCTCTATGTGTTTGCCCATTTCCAGCATTTGTACCTAAAGCTTTAGCCGGTACAATAATTCTTCCAGTGTTATAATAAGTACGGTTTAAATATACCCCTAATGTTGATAAACCAATAATTTTCTTATCATCAAGCCGAGTTATTCCCTTAGCTGTATTTCCTTGCAATAAATCAAATACCCCATCCTTCAAACGAGAGATTCGGTCATAACAGTAATATGTGGTTCCAACTAAAGTACAGCCTGTTTTTGAATCCTTAACAATCGAAGAAGCATTTCTCTGACTGACGGAGCAATAATTACGTACATATCCCCCTGGAGCTATATCAGTTGAACAACCAGAACTAATTCCATAATCGCTACTAATGGATCGGGTATCCATACTTCCAGAAATATCTAGCATCAAAACAAGCGTAATATCTCCAGATTTTGCCTCTTGATAAATATCAATATCACTTGCCTGAACAACACTGCTTAGGACTAAACCTGTACTTAATGTAGACACACATATCGTGAAAAATTTCGTGTGAAAATATTTGAATAAATCTAATTTAATTTTTTTAATTTTCATCATGAGCGCTCCCACTTAAGTAAAATCTTGGGTAATCGTATATTCACTTACCTGGGTAGTGAAAGGTACATTTAACTTAGTTAAACAATTAGTTACATCAACCTTATCTTCTTTAGTTAATGTTGATGCATCTTTATCTTCAGGAGGTGTGACTTGATTCATTCGACCATTTAAACAATTATTTATATCTGTACGAGAAGCTTTAGATAGGGTTGGCATAATAGAAACTGCAAAAATTTTTACTCGTTTCGCCTCTTCTATTTGCCCTTTTTGCGAATCGCTACCTCTAGCACGATCATAAAAAGGGTTATCCAGGCTACTATCTGTTGGAAACTTTACAGAAACCTGTGTCAAAATGGCTCGTCTGCCACTAGTAAACCAGTTGGTGGTACTGTTTGCAGATGCATCACAATATCCTCTAGTTCCCAAGCTATTATTAGTGAGTCCAGTTGTTGAGCCTTCTTTCCACTGCATTAAACTTGCTTGATTAATATTAAAAAACTGAGATTGATCTCCACGAAAGCAAAAAACCAATTCTTTATTTTTATCTTTAGCGTTATTGATATAGCCAAAAAGTCCCGCGGGACTTAAGCTATACGCTAGATCGCTCGGATTTTCAGCTTTATAAAGTGCAGCATCAGAGTTTTGCGTTAATAACTGTTGCACTTGACTATTTGTTGCAACACTTAAAGAAACCATACTTTGACGAATTGCTAAAGTACCAATGATCGTCATCGCAACAAGGAAGATTAAAACTAGAATTAATGTTGCACCAGTTTGATAATTTCTCATTCACCACGCTCCCCTATTGCATTGCGTAATGCAATTGTCTGTGATATGACTTGCCTAACATATTTTGGTGTGGATGTTTTTGGCGTTTTAACTGTTACAACCTGATCTAATACAACAAACGCTTGATCATCCTTAATTGACTTCGTATCACTTACTGACTGTAATGAACGTGCTAATATCCCAAACTGAATAGAGACTATTTTTGGATGTGGCGCGGTACTATCCATATATTCCTTAATAGACATATAACGACGTCCACTATCATTTTGAACCCCCAGAAGAATTCTTAAATGATCAACTCGTTTCATTACAATTTCACCTGCATCACCAAAGCCAGTAATTGCTGTAGGAGTTCCAGTTTCTGGATAAGTTCCAGCATCACAAGCTAATGCAAGCGGTTGATTGGGCTCATTGGCGCTTTTATTTACATCAGCCCTTAAAAAGTAGCGCTGTACTACCATATAACGGCCTGATGCTACTGGAAAAGCTAATTCATTCCCCTCACAATCAAATCCACCAACATAAGTTTGAACCTTCCCTGTTCCACGCTCTTCAATCCTGTATTGAGGCATATACTGAATTGTTAATTGATCACTCTGTTGATCACTCCCCCCACTTGTACATTGGAAACACCAGACCACTCTGGGGATGCCCCCCCGTAAACCCAGCACTTCGCGATAAGAAATTTAATCCAGCAGTTTTTCCCACAATCGATGAGCTTAAATTACTGACATTTACAGGCGCAGCTTTAGTTCCAATATTTACTGGGTTAATAGATGATGTTAGAACAATTCCCCCTAAAACAGTCTGATCATTCATAATTGCTTTGGTACTATTTAGATTCATCAAACGAAGATCTTTTGTAATATAATTTAAACCAAAATTTGCATTGTCTTGAAGATCAGATACACTTTGTTGCATGGATAGACTTTTTTGGCCTGTTAAAAATAAAAGAATAGCGGCCGCAGTGATAATCAATCCTAATGTAATTGAAACCATTAACTCGATTAATGTGAAACCTTTTTGATTTATCATTTTAATAGCTCTCCATAATTATACAGGTAGAATTGGCGTTATAGGCATTGCCATTCGTACAATCCCCTGAACTACTTCCATCTGTTGCACTTGAATCTCCCCATGCTACATAAATACAACTTCTATCATTTGTATTTTGACAATTCATGATATTCATAGTCATACCAAATACCGCAGCTCTGTTCGTAACTTGAGAAACATCGAAATCAGCTAAATCAGTATCTGAACAACTTGTTGTTAAGCAGTTTGTTTTATAGGTTTTTTGATTAGAAGCTGTCCCTAACTCAGTTTTATAAACAGAAAAAGCATTACGATTCACACGTATACGTTCTGCCAAGTCTCTTGCAATAGTAATAGCTTGTACACGATAAGTACTTTCAGATGACGCCTCCAAAGCTCGATATTGCAAAGCAACAAACCCCAAAACACCAATTGCTAAAATCAAAAGAGCAACTAGGACCTCCATCATACCAACGCCTTTTTGAAACTTCATTAACATGACTCCTCAATGGTTGGCTGAATAGTTCCCATTCTAGAAACTGTGATTTTTTTTGCATTTTTATTATTAACGTAAGTATTACATACCGTAAATACAGTATCTCCTGTTGCAGGAATCATTAAAGTTGCATCACTTGGATCCTTTATGAAAACACCTCCAGAGATACCGAAGAAAATAGAGTCTACTGAACCTGTTTTTAATACAGATTTCCCTGAAGGAGACCAGTTAAGCTTAAGCTTATTCACAGTATCTTCGACTTGATCTGTTGTTGAAGCATTTAAGAGTTTAACTTCTATTACTCTACGCTCTAGAACAGCAACAGATCTTGCTTTATTTAAAACTAAAACTAATTCTTGTGTGCTTTTATTCAAATTTTGACGCTGAAGCATATCCCCAAAAGAAGGAGCCGCAATCATCGCAATAATCGCTAAAACAGCAATCGTCACCATCAATTCAACTAAGGTGAATCCCCGATTATTTCGCATTACAGCTCCATCACAACAAAACTTTACCCTATTAAAATCATAACTTAAACACTTACAAAACCAATACAAGTTGGATGAAAGGCATAAAAAAGCAGATAACTGAAATATTCAATTATCTGCTGAAATATCATGTGAATTTAGCTTAAGTATATTGTATAAAAAAGGCATTAAAATTTGATTAAAATGAACCCTCTTTAAGATCTTTTCTAACAATAGGATTCATTAACTAAATAAAGAAAATCAAATTTTATCGACCATCCCAGTTTGTCGTCGCGGAAGGAGTACATGCAGAACCTTTGGTCCAACATTTTTGACCTTGATTGTTCAAAACGAGATTTCCATCAAATGACTGAATAGAATTTAATTTTGGCTCTGCTGTCAGTGCCCAGCTGTGGTCATTTGACGTTAACCTAATCGTATAGATAGAAGCGGAAGCAGGATAATCTTTAGTTGTCGCATTATTATCCAATTTAGCATTGGTATAATTATGCTGAATCACATAAGAACGTTGCAAACGTTGAGAAATTTGCATCATTTCACTTTGTGCGTCCACCCGATTTGTACGAATTTTATATTGTATATAAGATGGATAAGCAACCGCAGCCAGAATGGCAATTATCGCAACAACTATGATTAATTCCATCAAAGTAAAACCATTCTTCTTGCATGCATTCTTCACCACGACTCTCCATGACTTCCGCAACCTGCAAATAGACTCACCAAATCTTTTACCTTAGTCATACATCGAGTTCCTATGCTTGACACCAATAAATCATAGTTCCGTGGCTGTTTCAGCTCGCCATCACTACCTTTGATTCGTTCAACAGCAATCGTCCAAATTAATCCTTTTACTCCCACAGAATCTGGTGTTTCTATTCCACCGCCCCCCTTTTGAATTGTCAAAGGTTTATGGGTCGCACCATCAACTAGAGTCAGTCTATATTTAGCACTATTTGCATCAGCACCTATCGGTAATAAAAGCTGTCCTGTTGAAGCGTTATAATGACTATTTGTGATCGCATTTCCCAGTGCATCTGTATCATGAAAGCTGTAAAAAGAACTTGGATCAAATCCCTTATAACTAAAGTTTTTTGATTAAAAACGCTCTAATTCCGTAGCAATTTTTTGTGCTTCCTGTTTTGCAATCGCAACATCTTTACGTTCTATATATTGCGTATAACTAGGAATCGCAATTGCGGCAATGATCGCCACTACGATCACCACAACCATAAGTTCAATCAAGGTAAAACCATATCGATTCTTCAAGATTTCACCTATCTTATTTCATACCAGCGTAACGGCTGACTTTTTGGAATAATATTAAATTTCTGGCATTCAGGTGCATTTGGTGATTTTGTGCAATCCATTGTCTGATTTCGAGAAACAATTAAACCAACCTGATTTGCGCTATTATCAGGAGCTTGCCCCAAACCACTCCCCATAATACCTGCGCCCACTTTAACTCTATTTGGAGTATTTAAACTCGTTGTAGAAAAAGGACATTTTCCAGTAGGTAAACAGAATTGGTATATATATGAATCGCCCTTAACGCCTGAACCACACGATCCACCAATACCCAAACCATCTCGATGGAATACGTTGATATAAAGCATATTATCTAGGGCATAAAGCTCATTCATGCCTTTATAAACGCCTGGGATAGTTGAATAGGTATATTTCCAGCCTTGACTACCCGTAACAGCAACACCTGTCGCTATATTGCTATTTAAGTCTGTGAAATTAATATTTTGTGTCGTTAAGGCGTATGTTGGATGATATAAAGCTACGTTGACGACATCTTTGTCATAGACCACAAATACGCCATCTGATGCACTATCGGTTGATCCTGCTTGATTACCACCCAAGCTCCCAGACAGGGGGGAACTACGATTTCCTGAACTCAAAGCCACTGCACCAATAAGGCCACTTTGCTCATCACGATGTACAGAAAAGCTTGGCATTTCATAAAAACGTGGTACTGATTTATCATTTTGATCAATATGCTGAAACAAACGAACAGCACGTGTTGCAAAATTTGCTTTTGTTGTCGCAAGATTATTTAGATCAATACGAAAAGCTTGTCCATACAAATCGCCAAAATAGAGATGGTCCACTAAATCATCATTGTCACGATCAATTGCATTAATCTGACTGACCACACTATATTTCATATTAACAGAGCTGGCACTGGCATCTGTATAAGCTTCTGCGCCTCTCGCCTCGGTTGCGTTGGCACTACTCCACCACAGTAAATCTCCAGTATTGGCATCAAACATATATACACCTGCACCACTACCTAATGTGCTATTTTGCATATAGTCTGAATTTTCAAAACCTATGTCATAACCTCCTCCAACGAACATCACTAATTTTTTGATTCCACCAAATTTAACATAAGCCAAGGTTGGTTTAGACCAACTTTGGCCCATATAAGCTAATGCTGGAACATTGACAGGTGTATTTACATTTGATTTATAAATTTTCGCATTTGTTGGGTCGATATGAAATTTAAGGCGTGGATAATCCAAGTCAGATAAGTCTAAAGCGTAATAGCTTTTTCCTCCCATACGCAAACCGCCATATACCCATTGCATTCCTTTAAGTGCAAAATTTTGATCAGTACTCCCGTTACTGGTACGATCAGAAGTATTTACCGTGAGTGTTCCGTCTATTTTAGTCGTGTATTGAGTATGTGTTACCCACGGTGCATCTACGCCATAAAACAGATTGTTCTTCCCTCCTGTAGTACTCACTTCAGATAAAAATGCCTCTTTTTGGTTTTACATCATTTCATTCGGTGCGAAAGCAAATTTTTCAATACCGCTTCTTGCATCCACGATATGTAAAAGGCCTTGTGAGCTACCAAAAAGTAAATAATCGTCACGATCTGTGGTATCGATCACACCTGAAGTGTAGGTAATTTTTCCTTTTTGAGTAAGTAAAATCGGTGTTGAGTGCATGACAGCGCCCACTTGTCGTAATTCAGGATTCATCGGTAAGTTTGCCAAAGTCACACCCGTAGCTGACGCACTGATATTATAACCCAGCAGATTCAACCAATAGTTTTTATCGGGGTCATTGGCAAATAATGCTGTTGCTCCCGAACCAAATAAGGTATCTACATTGACCTTGTTGAGTGAATTAGAATCATGAGCAGCATAAGGTGCTGTTGTATTTATTTTACGGTTGGTGAAAATCTTACGTTGAGCAAATTGTTGATTGCTGGATGTTTGACCTAAACCCAATGGTATTTGCCCTTTCATACCATTCGTCCACATACCATTTACATCTTTATTTAATGCACCACTACTCAAAATTAATTTTTTTGTTTTGCTGTTGTCATAAAGCTCACCATTATAGATTTGATATTTATTAATATTCCCAACCCACAACTGGGTAGACTCTTGTGGCTTGGGTACAAATGATGCGTAATAACCAAAAGGTTGAATACGCAAAGGATTCAACGCATCCTGCGGTATAGTGGGTGAACCTGTAGCGACAGGATCAAATTCAGGTTTAACTTCATCCAAAAATTTGATCACACTTTGTATAACGTCATTGGTAGATTGCGCTGAGTAAAATCCGCCTTCACCATAGCCCCCTACATTTGTGGGCAAGTCAGGATGCGATTTCCCTCCCCAATTACACGCGTTTCGAGCATCAACATTTTCAATTAAACTACAATTATAATAATCCCGTTTCTCATTGGTACGCTCACCACGGCTATTAATATAATCTAAAGAGCGGATAATTCTCTGATTCACAGGTTTAGCAGCATCTGCTGTACGATCAATATTAAATACCGAACCAAATCCAACCACTGCCGTTTTAATTTCAAGCCCTAAAGGATTACGATTAGGCGCACTTGCCGATGTTTTTTGATTACGCAAAGCTCTAGCAAACTCACCTACCGCAGGCATTCCATGCCCCCCTTGAGTGCCATCAGGTAAAGTTCCCGATGCAGGAACACTAAACGTGTTGCCTACAGAACCTAAAGCTTGTTGCATCACAGGTACAGGGTCGAATGAACTATTTGGTTCACCATCAGTAAAAAAGTAGATCCCACGACCGTCACATTGGCTATTGGTCGTAGACAAAGGACTTCTGTACCGTGTACCATTTTTAGTCAATGCTGTTGACTGAGCAAATCCCCGATCCGCTTTTTCACCGAGATAAAAACGTCCAGATTGTCCATTTACAGTCCCCGTAGATCCAGGTGTATAACCATTCGGAATAGCAACAGGTCCATTCGTCCATCCACTCCATGTTATACAGGCTGTCCCATTCCATCGTCGACATCTTGCATAACGATTATCTGAATTTCTAATAAAATAGCTCTGAAAAGCCTGACTGCCAGTTGTTGTCGTTTCCCCTAGCATATAGGCAGCCACTTCAGTATAGGCATTGGCAGTAGGCGTACCATTCCAGCCTTCAAAATTTGCAACTGCTGTTTTCACTGCCATCCTCTGATTAGCATTTAATGCTGCTGCTGGAACCACGATTCGTCCACTTACACCATCAGCGGAGTCATATCCAACGATGTTCTGTCTTTGTGATGAGAACTGACCTATACCAATCGCTACTGAATTTGAGTCAATTTGGTTACTGTCCATCAGAGTAAAAATCGCATCTTTTAATCGTGTCAAACGATCATAATATCTTGTCTGAGACCCTTGAACCTCACAATAACCTCTTGCATATGTTGGTGTGGTATTCGATATTTCATTTGACCATGCCCTATATGTTGCACCAGCAGGTAAATCACAAGCATTTGCAC
>WNDP01000140.1 GCA_009912575.1 Acinetobacter bereziniae | reverse complement strand
ATCAATTTTCTGACAAATTCTCTCAAATAAACTTCGAGTAATTTAAACCAATCAATCAATGATAATATTTCGATCAATCAATCAGTAAAAATCCACACAAGTTGTTCTTCATATTCTCTTAATGATCAATTTATCACCTCGTCAGTGATAAATAAGACGCAATAAACATTCAACAACTTAACCCTCTAAGCTAAGTTCGTTTGCTGTATCGCGTCGGGATGCTGCGTATTCTATATATTTTTGATAACCACGCAACCCCTATTTTAAATATTTTTAATTACATGACTATTTTTTAAACAAATAAGAGAGAAAACAGTAATTTCACTCATTTTTTAAGCATTTTACAAAGAAATGAATGCAACCAAACCAATTTTGTTGAGCTGCACTTACTCAAAATAGTCTCCAGATGATTGTGTATGCAAAAAGGCCGGGATAAGACCTGTTAATGCAGCACGTATATCTGCACGCTCATTGATAAGTTGATGTGATCCTTCTTCCAAGATCAATAACGTTTGTAATCTAAACTGGCGACGCACAAAGTCAATATTATATTTCCAATCGACTGTCTGATCCTGTGCCCCCTGAGCCAGCCACACAGGTATACGACATTTAGGAAACTCCTCCATCTCCTGCATCCACTTCGACATTGCTAAAATCCAATCCATTCCCATCATACGGGGCTGTAGTGGATCTTTAAGTCGTACGAATCTTAAAAATTCAGGATTATGATTATTTCTTTTAAAGTGACGAGGAACTTCTCTCTTTATTCTACGGATAATTCCCAATCCAATGGAGTTGTGCCACCACGCTGTTTTTGCAGGTCGTACTAGAGGCGATAACAGCAAAACACGATCAACTATTGGATTTTTACGTTTTTGCGCATATTCGAGTAAATGATGCATCCAAATCGCACCACCTGTACTCTGTCCAACCCCTAACCACGGTTTAGGAAGTTGCTCTGCATTTTTAACATATTGATAAACTGCATGAAGAACTTGTTGGTAATGATCAAAATTTTTAATATTTGCTGGTGAGCCATTACTTAGCCCATGCCCCGGCAAATCATAAGTAATCACACTAAATCCTTGTTCAAGGATTTCTTTTACAATCGGTTGATAAATGCCACTATGCTCAAGATAACCATGCAATAAACAGACTGTGCCTTTTAATTTTTCAACTTTAGGCCTAAACACCTGTACATGCAGCTTAAACAAAGGCATTTCTATAAACCCTTGCCATTGAGTGCAATCTAATTGGTCAAAGCCATAAAGATGTTGATACGCTTTTATTTCTTGATTAGGAACATAGTCTCGATTTAAGTTTAAGACGTCTAAAAGTTGTGGTGTTGTTTCTCGACTAGGGACAGGTAAGTCAAGCTGTTTTAAAATGGTTGGATTTAAAAATGGAATATCTGCCATTTAAGGCACCTCTCTACAGCCACTCGAACCAAACAACATATCTCGAATCGTTGCTAAAGTTTCATAGTTAGCCCTACGGCTATGATCATAATTTTGTTTACTTGGTTGCCATTCTGTTAGCTGAGTCGGCATCGGTGCATCTACAGGGATTGTTTCTATCCCATTTAATGCAAACAGACGTCGTGTTCTAGGCATATGATAACGATCAGTAATTAACATTACTGTAGGTGCTCCACCTTTTTTCTGTAAGAGTAATGAGCTAAAACGTGTATTTTCACAGGTATTCATACTTCTATTTTCTAATAATTTCGCTTGCACGCCACGCTCAGCCAGCCACTGTTGCATATATGGTGCTTCTACACCACTAAGCACAATAGGTAATTTCATTTTTTTCTCTAAAGCAATGGTGGTTTCCAATCTTAGTTTGGTGTAATCATTCACAATAATATCTTTCTGATTTTTATCTAAAGTCAGACCACCACCCAGCACAACAATTGCATTAGGCTGGCTGATTGGTTTTGGAGCGTCATTATTCTTATTGGGTAAGCTTTCTAAATCTTCTTGGACTTGCGAACTCGACAGCTGAACACTCGAAGCTGAAGCGTTTTCATGTAACTGTTTATCAGCAATTTTATGTTTCCTAAGGAAAGTTACATACTCATCCATCAATGCTTTATTATCTTCACTATTTAAATCCAATAAGTTTTTGACAACATCATTGGATTGTTGCTCTACAACATCAGAAGCAGCATGTTCAGAAACCAAAGGAATCACTGGTTTAACTTGCTCTTCGTCATCTTCTTTTTGCTCTTTGGCAATTTTTTCTTGTAAAGCTCGATAACTTAACTGAAGCGCAATCAAATCCTGAGCATCGTTATTTTTTAATTGCTCTTCCATAAGTTTAAGATATGCTTGCCGTGCAATCCACAAATCTGAACCAGGTTCTAAATTTTCAGTTTCTGAAAGTGCCGCATTTTGCTGACTTTTTGCTGCGACTTGATTCACTTCAACTGGTACAAACGTATTTAAAATTTTAACCATTAAATTGGAATAAAATGGTGTATACCAAAAAACAATCAGACAGCCTAATAGTACAAATAGTATTGCAACCATTCGTAAAAATCTGACTATCCAATGTTGTTTGACCATAAATCGACTCAATGTTAATGGTTTTGAATTAATCCCAATTCGTTAAAAAGTACAGGTTCTGGTTCTAGGCGTACTGCAAATTTTTCAAAGACATCATTTTGAACTGCGTTATAAGTTGCTTGTACATCTGTTAGTGTTGCATCTGCATAATTAACCAAAACCAAAGCTTGTTTATGAAACATACCAACTTGATTCAATTGCTTGCCTTTCCAACCTGCTTGATCAATTAGCCAACCTGCAGCAATTTTAACGCGATCTTGTGTTTGAGGATAATGTGGAATGTTAGGGAATTTTGCAATTAATTGTGAAAACTCATTTTGGTTAATGATCGGATTTTTAAAGAAACTTCCAACATTTGGGTATTTTTTTGGGTCTGGAAGCTTGCTTTGTCGAATTTGAATCACTTGATTCTGTAAATTTTCAGCGCTCAAATCATCAGCCATAGCAGCTTTTAAATCGCCATAATTAATTTTTAAATCTGCTTGTTTGAGTAGACGAAAAGTGACATGAGTAATCACATAACGATTTGGGTCGTCTTTAAAAATACTATGGCGATAAGAAAATTGACAATCTTGGGCACAAATCGAATGCATCTGATCCAATTGACGGTCGTAAACATCCACCGATTGGATAAACTCTCCTGCTTCTACCCCATATGCACCGATATTTTGCACAGGTGAAGCACCCACCAAACCAGGAATCAGCGCAAGATTTTGTAACCCATACAATTGTTGTGTGGTCGTCCACAGTACAAAATCATGCCAAACTTGCCCAGCGCCAACTTTTATCGTTTTGCTTTGTTCATCTTCATCAATAAAGGTAATACCCTGAATATTCATAGCAATAATCAAAGCATGAATATGTTCAGGAAGAATCATATTACTCCCCCCTGAAAGAAGGAGTACATTTAAATTGTGCAACTTGGAAAATTGCAATGCAGCTTGAAGATCAGCAATAGATTGTACTTTTACAAAATGTGAAGCAACTGAGTCTAGACTGAGCGTATTGAATGGTTTGAGTTGAACCTGTGATTCAATATTCATAACTTAAATTTTGTTCCTAAAGTATAGCACTTACTTATATTGAAGTTTTTGCTGAAAAACTTGCACCCACGCCAAACTGCTTGACTCGCATTGATCAAGAACACGTTCAAATCCATCAGCTTCTCCATAATAAGGATCAGGGAGTGCTTGTTTTGGATAATCAGGATCATGCTCACTCATGAGTGCGACTTGAGCTTTAATCTGTTGTCCATCGAGTTGTTGAACAGCTTGCCCAAGTAAGGCCTGTATATCTGCCAGATTTTCATGATCCATTGCAAGAATTAAATCAAAATCTAAAAAATCTTGTATTTTTAATTGTCTAGCCCGTAAATTAGCAAGATCATAGCCTCTTTTTATTGCATGTTTTTGACTACGATGGTCTGGAGATTTGTTGGGATGATAATTGCTTGTTCCAGCCGAATCCACAATCACATTCAATTGCTGTTCATCACAGTGATGACGCAAAACCACTTCAGCAGTAGGTGAGCGACAAATATTTCCCAAGCACACACATAAAACTTTGTATGGCATTTTGGATGACATAAACTGCCTCAAATGATCATTTCTTTTATAACAGCTTATGTTAAGTTATTTAGCAAGCGAATCCTATAGAACCTTAAAACAATAATGTTAATTTTGTGATGACAGATTAAGGATAGTACACAATGCAGCATTTCCAATTTCAAACTGTAGCCAATATTATTTCTGGGCTAGGATCAGTCCAAGAATTAAAGACAATTTTAGCCAACAAATATAAAAAAGCCTTAGTTGTTACAGACGCAGGTATGATTCAACATGCGCTTCATTTACCTTTATTAAAAATTCTAGACGATCACCATTTAGCATTTGAAGTTTATTCAGATGTACAAGCCGATCCTGCCGAACATATCGTTTTATCCGCTGTCGAGTATGCTAAAAAAAAACAAGTAGATGTTGTTATCGGCTTTGGTGGTGGTAGTTCTTTGGATGTTGCCAAACTTATTGCTGTACTGGCTCATCCTTTACAAACTCAGAGCATTCAAGACATTTATGGTGTCAACAATGTTCAAGGCCCACGACTTCCTTTGATTCTTACTCCAACAACAGCGGGTACTGGCTCAGAAGTCACCCCTATTTCAATTGTAACTACTGGAGAAACCACCAAGACTGGAATTGTGTCTCCTGTTTTATATGCAGATGTTGCAATTCTTGATGCGACATTTACCACAGGTCTGCCTCCTCATATCACTGCGGCAACAGGTATAGACGCAATGGTACATGCCATCGAAGCATATACCTCTAAAATAAAGAAAAATTTTTATGCCGATATGTTGGCGAAACAAGCGCTAAAACTTTTAAATAAAAACTTAAAGTTAGTTTTAGCGGATGGTATGAACCTTGAAGCACGCCAAAATATGTTATTGGGATCGATGTTAGCAGGCCAAGCATTTGCCAATGCCCCTGTTGGCGCTGTGCATGCACTTGCCTATCCACTGGGCGGTCATTTCCACTTATCACATGGGCATACCAATGCTTTGGTTTTGTTAGAGGTATTAAAATTTAATAGTACGGAAGCGAAGACACATTATGCAGAATTAATGCAATGGTTAGATCCTTATAGCAAAGGCAGTATTGAAGGTCTATGTGATTTATTTATTGATCATATGCAAAACCATCTCAACAATAGTGGTTTGACACTAAAACTGCGAGACCTAAATGTGCAGTTGCACCAGCTTGAAACTCTTGCTCAAGATGCAATGTTACAAACACGACTTTTGCAAAATAACCCTAAGGTTTTAAATTTCAACGATGCATTAAATATATATCAGGCAATTTATTAAACCGGTTATCAGATCGCTTGAAAATTATGTTTTGGGGTGATCTTTAAATCTAGTGAAGTTCAATCAAGTATGAATTTTTAAAATCAGATGAAGTAAGTGTATAAAGGCCAAGTTGCGATACGAGGTTTTAAATTTTAAATTGAAATGTTTTACCTAGATGACGCACTATTTTTTGAGTGAAAATTAGGACGAGCCTCGGACTGATTCTTAAATTGAATGAAAGCTCATTCAAAATGAGTCAAGACAATTTCTTTTCAATAAGGCAATGATACTGTTAAATCTGAATCATATAACTGATCTTAATTTAATCGTATTAATGGGGTTCACATCTAGGATGTTTTTACGCTTAACACTTAAAAATAAATCTAGAGCACAAGGTTTTGCCAAGTTTTATATGCAATCCAGCCTTAAGAAAGAATACTCGATTATCAGCATGCGCAAAAATCAACCAATAAAAATCGTTTTCATTCTATTTTTTAATCAAATAGACGATCAGCAATAGTCAAAAAAATCCAACTAAACACCTTAATTATCAAAATATTAATTCATTTCAATATTTTTTCAGTGACTGGCTGGTTGATAATTTACCGTGTTTTTCATTTAATTTCTAAAATAATTACTCTAAAATCGCCAGCGATCTTAATCGGGAAATTAAGATAATCGACACTATTGGAAATGATTCTATGAAAAAACTTACATTGGCGATTTTACCACTAGCAGCGTTTGGCTTAAACACTGTTACTCATGCAGCAACGTCAGATGGTAAAACATTTGCTATGTCTGCGGGGTGGTTACATGTAATGCCACAAAGTAAGGGACAAGGTGTTAACGGGAAAACAGGTAACTCACCTTACTTAGGCCCTTTGGCAAATTTACAAGCAGAAAATCCTGATGCTGGTTTTGAAGTACAAAATGCAGATACTGCTGGTTTGATGCTTGATTATTTCGTCAATGATAATGTTTCATTAGAATTAACTTTGGGCGCACCTCCAGAAATGGAACTTGCAGGCAAAGGCAGCATTAAAGTTCATGGGATCAATGTCATTGACCTCAACAAATATGACAAAGCTGCAACAACAGATGCATATACACCAACCATTTCTGGTCGTTATCACTTTGGTTCAATCAACAATAAATTCCGCCCATATGTTGGTGCTGGATTGATGTATGCTCATTTCTCTAATGTAGAGACTGACCCAGCGATTAATCAAGCACTTAAGGCAAACCCTTATCTTGGTGCATTTAATCCAGAGTTAGGTAAAGTAAAAGTTGATGATGCTTTTGCACCAGTGGCTATACTTGGTGCTGATTTCAACATCAACAAAAACTGGTATGCAACAGCTTCTGTGTCTTATGCACACCTTACAACCAAAGCTAAATTGAATGTTAATGGTACTACGCCAGCAGGTACAACAACTTTGATCTCAGGTCAAAGCAGTATCGAAATTAAACCGATTGTGACTTATTTAGGTCTAGGTTACCGTTTCTAATCAATTGAATCTGATTTAGATCAGTTTTCATTTTCTAAAGCTCATTAAGTCATCCTTAATGAGCTTTTTATTGTAAAATCATCTGTTATATTTCATCCTACGATGACTCAGACAAAATCGAAACGCTTTAAAATAATCATCATTTGAATTAAGAAAAAGAGCGCTCCCCTTACCACATAAGATCTTTGTGTTCTTTTCATTTGGATAAGAACAATGTGCCTTGTCTATGTCAGGTTATAAAAAAACTCAGCAAGATAAATAAATCTAAAATTGGATAAAAGTTACGTTTAAAGCAAAACAGCGTCATATCTATTCAATCTCGTAGAATGATATGATGAGAAATTGACTAAATTTGATGCATATCGTCTGTTATTCACACTGTCATCGTTTTAATGCAAATGTTCGTATAGCGCTGAGTAAAGTAAAATGAAACCACAAATAAAATTACGCAATCAATATGCCTTTATTTTTCCAATTCAAACGCGTTGGGCAGACAATGATATTTATGGTCATGTCAATAACGTAACCTACTATAGCTATTTTGATACCGCAGCAAATGCATTGTTAATTCAAAAAGCGGGTTTTGATATTCACCAATCTCCTATTATTGGTTTGGTCGTGAATTCTTCTTGTCATTTTTTTCAAGAACTCACTTATCCTGAAATCATAGAAGTAGGTGTTGCGATTTCAAAAATCGGGAATTCATCTCTTCGTTATGATTTGGCAATTTTTAAACAAGGACATGATCAAGCATCTGCCCAAGGTGAATTTGTCCATGTTTTTGTTTCACGTGAGCATAAAAAAAGCACCTCAATCCCTCAGGAAATGCGAGATGCTCTACAAGACTACAGTATAGAGTCAACCACGACTCAAGATGAATAGTCACAGGATAAAACCATTGAATTTGAACAGTATCAAAATCAGTTTAAATTTAAGCTAAAGTATTTTGATCCCAGAATGCCTGACTCACTTCGGGCATTTGATTTAACATTTCAATAATCGGTTGAATTTCTTTTTCCTCAACTGAGTTTGCAATCAAAATTGCTTTAATCTCAACATCTTGCTCACCAAATGGCTCTACATCAAAGTCTTTCGCCGGAAAATGATAATGCTTTAAAGCTTTACTCAATTCATCCATGACATACTTACTATGTTCTTTTTGGCACACCACATAAATTTCGTGTTGCATTTCAGATTCAACATTTAAAGGCTTACGGTCGATAATATGTCCAATAGGACGCAATAAAGTATTTGCTGCCAAAATAAACAGTGTTGCCAATAGTGCCTCTACGATGCGATCACAACCTGCCGCCGCACCCACGGCGGCAGAACACCATAGCGTTGCAGCCGTATTCAGCCCTTGAATATTGCCCTCTTGACGCATGATCACCCCTGCACCCAGAAAGCCGATTCCTGAAACCACATAAGCAATTACACGCACTGAACCATCAGCACCTGTTAAATTATTGGCAATATCAACAAAAATTGCAGCACCTACAGCCACCAAAACATTGGTTCTCAAACCAGCTGTACGTTGCCGATACTGTCGCTCAAATCCAATCAAACCACCTAAAATAAAGGCAGAAAAAAGACTAATAAATGTATCCAGCATGTTTGCTAATTCTAAATGTTGCATAAATTGGAGTTGCATTAATACGCTCCACAGTTATTTATAATTTATGGTCTATTTAAAGGCTCGTCGATCTTGTATAAATGGCTTTAGTTATAGCTTAAGTTCTTGCAGATATAAAAAGCATATTTCACAAGGAAATAATCAAACTCGCAAAGTTATTTTTCAGACTTTATCATTTAGTCTGAGATAACTTGAACTCAACACGTTGCCAATATCTTCCAATGTTTTATCACATACAAATGACTAAAGTATTGCAAAGTATTTAAATACTTATTTATCATTTTAAATATCAAAAAATGAATTTGAGATAAACTGCATTGTACTTAAGCTGTCATAAGATCAAGGATATGGGCAAAGCACACCAAAATTTAGGATTTAAATAGACCTTGTCAGATTACTTATTGTTAAAAGAACTGTAATTTAAAATAGAAATGCCATCTTATTGCAAGACAACATCATCAAAAAAGTGCCTTAATCAATAATTCAGAATCGCTATAGATAAACTACAACACCTCGACGAAGAATTTTGCATTGTAGACACCCCTTGCTTGGAATTGGCGTGATTATAGCCACAAAGTGCTGAAATAAAAACCGCTATGTTTTTTAACTTATGTTTATTTTTTAGATCACTCAACAATTTATAATTTTAATGCAGTTGCAGCTCAGGTTTTAACTGGCTCTATTTAATGCACTGGCAACTTCCCTGTTGCTAGACTAAATATAACCATCAATCATGCAAACCAAATTGAATAAATATCGATGCTATAGCGAAATTTTCTCAACTTTTTAGCTGAATATTTTCTATCTGAGCATCAAATGAATCTATTAAACTTTTTACTACAGGTTCTTGCTGAAGCATTTCAGCAGCACGATCAAATGCACGTACTTTACGAGCCTTCAGCATCATATAGGGAGTAATAGACTCAACTTCTCCATATTGCACTGTAAATACTGTTTGTGCCCATTGTCGCTTTAACGCAGCCTCAAGATCGTGTTGCGCTTGATTCAGTAATTTTTCATATTTTGCTGAGGTTTGAAAAGTGGACTGACCATTAATCACGCCGATCATCAAACCATGCTGTGCCAATTCTTGAACTGCTGGAGAAAGAGAACTGTTTCTAAACCAATATTCCCATTTATCAACGGTCCATTCCCCTTCTAAGATTTGAGACTGTAAAGTCAAAATTTCTTGCGGTGTTTGTGCATTATTCGGGGATAGAGGTTGAGTATCTGACTTAACCGTCTCAACATGATTTTCACGAGCCTGTTGGTTTTGCAATACCTCAACATTTTCAGTAGCAAACTGTTGATCTTCAGGTGCTAAAAAGAACACATCTTGATCTGTAGTAGGCTGTGAGGAATGTTGAGTTGAGGATTGCGATTTAAGTTCAGCACCAAATAAAGTTAAGTCAGGCTCTTCAGTTTCAACGACCACATCCGTTTGAACATTCTGATTTGATTGAGCGAGATCAATCGACTGATTGTGTTGACTTACAGTAGCCGGCTCAGACAATTCATCAACGACTACTTCGACAATATCGTCTAATTGCGCATTGAACGCATCATCGCTATTCGGTTCATCGTCATTAATATGCTGTGACAACTCATCCTCAACTACATCAAAATCTGGATCAGGCGTTGTAGAATGTGTTTGTGTAACCACAGCAAGATCAGATTCTAAGGTCGCGAGCTTTTGTGGGGATAGATCATCCTCAATCCCCCCATTTTGTATATCAACTTCACTGACTATTTGTGCGTCATTGTCTATCTTTGGTTCATGCTCTAGCTTCGTCTCAACTTGAGTATGATCTTGTGTTTGCACAACGGTCTTTACAGCCTGATGAGGGTCAATATTTAAAACTTGATCTGGCGTTTCAATTGAAAGCGCTTGCTGTTCAATATGCTGTGGTGTTTGAGATACAACAACTTCATTGAATTGCATTGGTCTAAAAGCAACTAAACGTAATACCGTCATTTCAAAGCCTTGCTCTTGCGTCACAGCAAGCTGTAACTCAGCCCGACCTTTACATGCAATTTGATAATAGAGCTGTAAATCTTGAGCAGATATGATTTGTGATAACTGCATAATTTTTTGATTTATTTCAGCACTATATTTTAAGCTGAGATCTGGCAAATACTGCAACATCGCCAATTCATGTAATGTTGAAATAAATTGATCCAAAACCAGTGAAACATCTAAAGCCTGCTGCCTGAATTGTAATAACAACTGGCTTACACATTCTCGTTGATTCTGATGTATCGCCAAAATCAAATCATAAATAATGGTTCGATCAATTAAACCGAGCATTTCTTTAACATCTTGATGATGTATCGCACCTTGACCATAGGCGATCGCTTGATCTGTTAAAGATAAAGCATCTCGAAGTGAACCTTGGGCAGATTCTGCAATTTGCCAAATTGCATCCTGTTCAGAGGATATTTCTTCTTTGGCTAAAATCTGACTGAGGTGATGGGTAATTTCATCAACCGCCAATGGACGTAATGTGAATTGCAAGCAACGGGAAATTACGGTAATTGGGAGTTTTTGTGGATCGGTCGTTGCAAATAAAAATTTTACATGCTCTGGAGGTTCTTCCAATGTTTTTAATAAGGCATTGAATGAATGCGTTGAGAGCATATGCACTTCATCGATCAAATAAACCTTAAAGCGACCTTGTGTTGGTGCATAAGGCACATTATCAAGCAACTCGCGTGTATCTTCGACTTTAGTTCGTGAAGCTGCATCGATTTCGATGAGATCAATAAAACGCCCTTCATTCACGGCTTTACATGTTGCGCAAACTTCACATGGCGTGGAAGTAACGCCAGTTTCACAGTTTAAACATTTTGCTAAAATTCGTGCAATTGTGGTTTTTCCAACACCACGTGTTCCTGTAAATAAGTAAGCATGATGTAAACGTCCACGATCTAAAGCACTGGTCAGCGCACGAGAAACGTGGTTCTGTCCGACCAATTCATTGAAGTTACGTGGGCGATATTTACGTGCAAGTACCTGATACATGGAAGCTCCTAGTTACAGGTCTAAGGATACTGTTTTTTTGACAATTAGTGAATGAAGAACTGTAGAGTTATTTTTTATTAGAGATAATTCGATCAATTTCTTCAAATTTGACGATTTTAATGACATTTCTTGAACTATGTTGTAAGAGAATCAGCTTGTCTTGGCTTCCATCTAAAACATACCAATTTATAAATTCTTTGTCATTTTTCAGCTTCGCAACCGGCAATTTTTCAATATCATTTAATTTAATTTGTGCAGAGAAACAAGTTGTTAATGCAAAAAAAGCAATGAATACAAATAATTTAAGTCCTTTATCTTTTTTTATTTCCTTATTTGTGAATATTCCTAAGGTCAATCCAATGAGAAAACTATTCCACAGCATTGAATTGAACCTAATCAAACCGAACAAAGTCAATAAAACAATCATAATGGTACAAATGACAATGACGAATATTGTTTGCCAAAATTTAAATGATTTATTTTGTTTAAAAATTTCTTTATATTTACAGCCAGTTATAATATTTTGTGTTGATAATTTGAAGTGCTTTTTTTGCCTAAATTTGTATGATTTTTTAATAATCCATTTGAATATATCCATTAAAAAGCCAACAACAAGAATACTCCCAGCCATTAATACAAGAACTTTCAATATTTCAAAAATATAAAATGAAGGAGATAAAATCGACATAACCCAAATTGCATCTAAAGAGTAGTAAAAAAAATGCATTGGAAAATACAGATATGGTTAATGCGACAACAGACAAGACACCTAATAATTCTGTAATTTATAATTCTTTTTTTATCATTTAATGGCTTTGTTGCATAAACCTACCTCTTAAGGCTTACTCAGCAATATAATTCTCAGATGAATAAGCCTACACCTAAAATTTATCGTACAACAAATTGGTCATCCTACAATCGTGCTTTGATCAATCGTGGTAATTTAACAATTTGGTTTGATCCAAAAACCCAATGGTACGCTCCCCCCAAAGGCAAACATGGTCGA
>WNDP01000014.1 GCA_009912575.1 Acinetobacter bereziniae | reverse complement strand
TGCTCAATTCTTTATTCAGTTGGTCAATGGCGTGATCTTGTTCTTCAATTTTGCCACGTAATTCACGAAGCTGATTTTCGAGTTGCTGATTTTTTTGAATAAGATCCCAATTCATATTCCCAGTAATTGGAGCAGGGGAATTTGCAACATCATTTCCTGAAGATGCATTATTACTTAATCCACGAGACTCAATTGGAATCGCATATAAAGATGCTGAACTGAGTAAGGCAATCGAAAAGAGAGCATGCTTTTTTAGCATAATTGAAAATCCATTAAAGTCAAAATCTTCCTAAGTAAGGAATAAAGTTGCTTGAAAACCAGTAAATGTGATCATTAAAAACGGCTAGAAGCGGAATTGCAAGGTGCTTTTACAATGTTCAGATAATTCTAGTGGAATGTGAAGGCTTTTTGTATCAAACCAGTGCTATTCATGCATATTTTACTTTCTTGTGCTCAACCTTTTGGACTCTGCATCCAATTAATCTTGTACTTAAAGGTTTGAGCCCATCTCTTATGTCATCGTTTGGTCTTCAATGAATCTTCATTCAAGCCGTCATGATTGTTTTATAAAGACGATGGTTATAATGGGAACGCATTTTTAATTTTTTTGAGTGTATAACTTAAAAAAAGATCAATTTTAAGTTGAATGTGTATAAAGAATAGGGGGAACGTTAATATTTTAGTGCTTTATTTAAATGTGTTGGGTTTAGCAATATAGGAAATAATTGATGCTTATTTTAAGATTTTTAATTATACTCTATTTGCAATCACATTAAATAAAATAAATCGTGCATTTTTATGCGCTTAAAGTGATTAAAATTCGACTGATAAATAAATAATTTAAAATTGTGTATTTATTTTATTTTTCATAAAAAATTATAAAAAATATATTCATTTTAAATATGAATAATATTAAATTCTTTTTGGTTTAAGTAAAAGTATTGCTATATTTTTATTGTTTTTTACTTTTATTTTAATTTTTTGTTCATGATTAAATATATTTTTTAATAATTACTGATTTTCATTCTGTCGGAATTTAAATATTATTTTTATTTTTTTAGATACATTCTAAATATCAATTATAGAGTAATCAGCAATTTGAATCTCAGGAGGAGTGAATATTGAGTCATTGATTGCTTATTTAACTGCGCAATGTCATAGCACTCAGACTTAAGATCATTAGACAACGCAATAGATTTTAATTGATCACCAAGTTTCCCCCTCAAGCCATAAAGTCGCGAGTCTAATCCGCTCAACTTTTTTTATGGCTTTTTTTTTGCAAAAAATAACCACATTGATGATGAAATAAGCAAACGAATGAATAACTTGAGAAAATCACAATGTTTGGCTTGCAAGAAAATAAAAAATCTCTATACTCTGTTCTTGCAATGGTAGCCCTGCTGGTGGTTTCGCAATTGTACTCTGAAAACCCCGCCAGGACCGGAAGGTAGCAACGGTATCAGAACTATGATGTGCCGAAATTTTGCTAGTAGGGTTGCCACCATTTTTAAACATAATTTTAAAATATAATCATTCTTTCTTTTCTCAATTATTTTTAACGATCATCTTCAATTTACTTGAATCATCTATTCGTAGTCATCATTTTCTTTTCTTGAAATCGCTTTCATAATTGCGTCCATTTCAAAGCCACGATACTGTAAGAAACGAATTTGTTTAGCCTTTATTTTAGGGTCTTTGCTGACTTCAAAACCATATTTTTTGACTTTGAGTTGATAAGCTTGCTCATACCAATCAATTTCAGCAATATCTTGTTGTACTAGGCTTTTATCAAGGTGTTTTGCTCTTAAGGCCAGTTTAATTCGATTTGGACCTTTACCTTTGCGAACTTGGCTACGAACTGTCATTTCAGCAACACGCTGGTCGCTTTGATAGTTATTTTCAGATAACTCGTCGACTAATGTTAAAACTTCTTCACGGTTTTGTGCCAAAGTCATCAGTTTTTCAATAAGATCTGCTTTGGAATATTCTCTGCGTGTCAAGACTGCAAAAGCATATGAGCGTAAACGTGTTCCCGTTAAGCCTTGTGGAGCTGGTTTACAATCTTGATCAGCAATAAATGCGTGCTCATCATTGAGGTCTGCATTGAATTGATTGCTCTCTATTGCAGTGGATTGATGATGAGGTTGAGTCTCATCTTCACCAAACTGCTGCTTTAGCTTTTCATAGTCTACTACTTTGGGAAATTTGGCTGGGCTCATATCGTCGAAGCGTAAATCATTAAATATCGTATAAGGCTTAGTTTAGCTTTAATTTGCACATTTAACAGTGCAAATGCTGTACAGATAAAGCCGAAGAAGGTTTTTAATCCTATATTCTGAAAATCATTCAGCGTACTAACAAGGTTTACCGATACTGTCCACCTCAATTTGATTGATGATAATAATCGATTTAGGGCGTAAATAACGTGGTGCTTTTTGACTGATCCAATGCTGTAATTGATCAATATCTAATTTCTGATTAAGCATCACTTTTACAGCCAAGCATTGACCGAGATCTACATCATCTACAGCATAGGCTTGAGCATAATCTATCGCTGAATGTAGGTATAAGATATTCTCCAAATCAAGGGGATAAACATTGATACCACCACAAATCAACATATCATCATACCGACCTTTTAAATAATAATATCCTTGGGTATCTTGCAATGCTAAGTCGCCGCATTCGATCCATTGATTGGGTGTAATCGACCATGGGCATTTGCTCCATAAGGTACCAATCTGGCCTTGCGCTAAGCTTTTACCCAATGAATCAGTAATTTTAAGATCTACACCCTGTATGGCTTTACCAATACTGTTTGGGTGCAATCTCAAATCAAGCGGAGTCGCAAACAGATTGATGCCTGTTTCCGAACTTCCATATAAATTAAACAAATTAATATGTGGCGTATGCTGATGGATTTGTTCAACCAAATGTGCACTTAATGGGGCACTTCCTGTAATAATGTATTGGACTGAACTGAGTCTAGGCTGATGTTGATACATTCGATGTAAAATTGTGGGGACTAAGTTTAGGCAATCAATTTGATACTTTTCTATCCATAAATGTGCAGTCTGTGCATCGAAACGATTTTGCAATATGACGGTCTTACTAAAGCTCAATGCCATCAATGTTGCGGTTAAGCCAGCTGCATGGCAAATAGGTGTCATAACAAAAACTTGCTTAATTTTAAAGAATTTTAATTGCCTTAGCATTAGATTGAGTAAGGAGAGGCTTTGTAGCGGCTTTGCATGTCGTGTTGCGACTTTAGGAATACCTGTAGAACCCGAAGAACAGACGCTGATTTTGTTAAAATAATAAGGCTTGATCGAGAAATGATGTTGTTCCAGTTGTACTGGGATCGTAGAGTAATTCTTGAGTTTTAAGTCAGGCAGTAATGTTGAATGTCCAATCAGATAAAGTTGTTTCTGATCAATCAGTGCCTGAAGTTTAGATGTCATTAAATAAGGGTTAAGAATTACAATATCTTTGGCTAAACGACTTAATGCAAACAAAGCTGCTATACCGTCTATATCCTGACTTAACATTAACCCAATTTGTTTTGGAAATTGCCTTTTATATTCAGGTTTTGACCATTCACAAATGAGTTGATCTGTTCGATATTTAAGATCATAAAAACTAAACTCGATACCATCAATAATCAATGCAGTTTTATTGTTATTGATCCGTGCTTGGGCATCCAAAATACTATACAGATGGATTCCATGTTTTATACAGCTAAAACATAGACTCAAGCACCATTTGATCACGTCTATCCATGACATTTTACTTTTTCCGTGCAAGCATAGATCGATTAAAATATTCAATTGGTCTCCATAATACACCACAAGCCAATTGTGCCAGTGTTAACCACCAAGGTTGCCATTGTCTTTTTCGACGGATGAGGCTATCTAAAACCGCATTTGCTGCACTTTGAACGTGCATGGCAGGCATATGATCATACTGTTTGGTCGGTAGGATCATACGTGTCCGTACCAATGGCAGATAAACTAAGCAAGCATTGACTTGATGAACTGCGAGTTCGGGTTGGATGGAAAGTATCCATTGTTGCATAGCTGTTTTAGATGCCTGATAACTTGACCAGAAAGGGGGCGCAAATAGTTTTGCGTTAATGGTCGAAACAACCAAAATCTGACCACATTTCAGTTTTAAATCTGCCAATAATAATCGAGTCAATTGGGCTGGGTTGATATAATTAATCGCAATACAGCGATGAATATCTTGTGGTCGATTTAAACTCTCCCAGATTGAACGTTGAATCGATTTCCCTGCATTATGAATCACAATATCGACTTGGATATTTTTCATTTGCAGATTTTGAAATATATTTTCGGCTGCATCAAGTTCATATAAATCTACACTGATCATTTCAACATGGCATTGACCACGTTCTAATTCATTTTTAAGTTCTAAAAGTTTGTCAGTGCTCCTTGCTATTAAAACTAAGGTGCATTGTGTTTGTGCTAAACGTTTTGCACAAGACTCGCCAATTCCAAAGCTTGCGCCGGTAATTAAAATGGTCTTATTTTTAAAATGTTGATCAATTTGTTTTTGATCGATGTATGGGCCTCGAAAAAATAAATATTCAGCCAGTGTTCTGATTTTTGTCTGCATAAGTATGAAATATCTAGTCAGTATAATTTTGGCCAAGTGATCACTGAAATCTTTTTAGAGAAAAAATTCTACGAAAAGTTCAGTTGTATTTAATCTACAAAACTAAGCAATAAAAAAGCGCCTCGGAAGGCGCTTAGAGAATACAAAGAAACCAAAGAAAATAATAGATGGGATTAAACATCTAAAAAGTCAGGTTCTTCTTCCTCTTTCTCTTCTGCTGGTGCAGCATTTGTTGTCGTTAAAAGCTTTTCACGAATCATGCGGTCAAGATCTTGAGCAAGTTGCGGGGTTTCTTCTAAATGACGAATCACGTTATTTTTACCTTGACCGATTTTATCGCCTTGGTAGGAATACCATGCACCTGCTTTTTGAACCAGTTCTTGAGAAACAGCAAGATCAACCAACTCACCTAAATGGTTAACACCTTTACCATACATGATTTGGAAAATTGCTTCACGGAATGGAGGAGCCATTTTGTTTTTAACAACTTTTACTTTGGTTTCAGAACCAACGATTTCATCGCCTTCTTTTACTTGACCAATACGACGAATATCTAAACGTACTGAAGCATAGAATTTCAATGCATTACCACCAGTTGTGGTCTCAGGGCTACCAAACATTACCCCAATCTTCATACGAATTTGGTTAATGAAGATCACCATACAGTTTGAACGCTTTGCATTACCTGTAATTTTACGTAATGCTTGACTCATCAAACGTGCTTGTAAACCCATGTGAGAGTCACCCATTTCGCCTTCAATTTCAGCTTTAGGGGTCAATGCAGCCACAGAGTCGACAACAATCAGGTCAACAGCACCTGAGCGAACGAGCATGTCGGCAATTTCAAGTGCTTGTTCACCATTATCTGGTTGTGAAACTAAAAGGTTATCAAGATCAACCCCAAGTTTACGTGCATATTGTGGATCTAAAGCATGTTCGGCATCAATAAAGGCACAAGTTCCACCGGCTTTTTGGCATTGCGCAATGGCTTGTAAAGTCATTGTGGTTTTACCAGAAGATTCAGGTCCATAAATTTCAACAATACGACCTTTAGGTAAACCCCCGATACCTAAAGCGATATCAAGTGTTAAAGAGCCTGTAGAAACAGCTTCAACAGCTTGTACAGTATTATCGCCTAAACGCATCACTGTATTTTTACCAAATTGCTTTTCAATTTGGCTGAGTGCTGCATTCAATGCCTTGCTTTTGTTATCATCCATCTCGTAAACCTCAAACGATGTAATATCACTAATATCTTAAGTGGATGTCATTAAATTTAATCTTTCGTCCACAGGAGTAATAGTGACAGAAAATAAAAAACGGTTCTATCTTTAAAAACATAAGTACGACATAGAGTGTCGTGCTTAACCTAAACGAATTCAGTCATCATCATAGGACCAAGATTGGTCAAATTGTTGATCATTTTCTTGTTTAAATTTGCTAATTTGTCGTCGATCTTTTTTACTCGGTCGATGATCAGGTCGTGCTAGATTATGCAATTTTCTTTGGGTTGAAATCAACTCTCTACGCGCCACACTGACTTCTGTTTCTTCATACAGTTGTTGCGCAATTGGTGCACCACCACGAATAGCAGACAATGCTTTGATAACGACAGTTTTTCGATCAAAACCTTGTTGTATTGTCAGTTCCATTCCTACACGAATTTCTTTTGAAACTTTCACACGCTCGTTATTGTGATGAACTTTTCCACCCTCAATCGCGTCTTTAGCAATCGAATGTGTCTTAAAGAAGCGTGCAGCCCAAAGCCATTTATCTACACGCATTGTTTCAAATTGCTGTTTCTCAGGCTGTTTTGACATCGACATCCTTATTTTTTAAATTTAACTGTGTGAGTAATGGTAAAAGCTCAGTCAAATGATGAATTGCAGGGTATTCCAATTCAAGTGTATGACGTGCGGCACGGCTACTTGATGGTTTAGTAATTGTAATCAAATGTTGTATACCAAACTTTTCAGCACCTTTGAGTACTGGAGCGGTATCATCAACTAAGCAGGCATTTTCAGGATCAAAAGGGTGCTTTTGCTGAAGAATTTCCCAGAACTCAATAAACTCTTTGGAATATCCAATTTCTTCACTACTGATCATTACTTCAAAATAAGGGCTTAAGTCGACATTTTCAAGTTTAAGCTGCAAACCTGCGCAATCTGCATTGGTGAGTAACCAGCAACGGTAGCCTTGTGCTTTTAATTCTTTCAATAATTCAAAACAACCAGGTCGAGTTGCAATCTTATCTTTAAACTCATATTGTAATTTTAAGACATCTACGCCGACTTTTTCAGACCAGTATTTTGAAGAATACCAACATAGAGTGTGATTATGTTGTTGATAAAAAGCGTTCAGTTGTTGAAGACTCTGTTCTAAACTACATTGATGTGTTGTTGCGTGGCGTTCAGGGAGTTTGGTGTTCCAGATGAGATCATCAAAAGCCAAATCGAGGAGCGTACCGTCCATGTCAAAAAAGATGATCGGTTTCATGGTAATAAAATTTTCCAAAGCTTTTGAACTGGGCTTAGTATAGTAAATCGAATAAAAATTTATAAGTCTATTATGATATTCAAAATCATCTCATCCAGTTAAAGTACAATTAATTGTTTAAAAGCTATTGTTTTCATGCACTCAACATAAAAAAATGATAGGCTTAAGCACAAAAATCAGACATCCTACAGGTCGGATCAATGTTTATTACAACTCAAGCACCACAAGATGACCAAATTTCAAAATTGGTTCCTGTTTTGGCCAATGCAAGTCAAATTTTACTTGAGGAATACCAAAACTATTGTGCTGGGCGAGCATTTAATATTGATCAAAAAGATGATCAGTCTCCAGTAACCCAAGCTGATTTAAAGGTCAATGCCTATCTCATTGAGCAATTGGCGCAAGTTACCCCAGAAATTCCAGTATTGTCTGAAGAAAGTGACTATTCAGAACGTCATGCTTGGCATGTGTGCTGGTTGTTAGATCCTTTAGACGGAACCAAAGAATTTATTCATGAACGTGATGAGTTCACCATCAATTTAAGTCTTATTCAAAATCATCAAACCATATTTTCCATCATTGCTGTGCCGACTGAACAAGTTATGTATTTAGGTTACTTAACGGAACTTCCATATAAGTATTCATTTACTCAGGGAACATGGGAGCGTTATTGTAAGTTTAAAGAAGTTGAAGAAGATGCAATCCAAATTGGTTTAAGCCATAGCAGTAAAAATCCTAAATATCAGCAGTATATTGATTATATAGAACAAGAGTCGCCTGTCATTAAACGTGAAGCGGGCAGTGCCTATAAATTTTGTATGATGCTGGAAGGCGAAATTGATATTTATCCGCGCTTCCATCCTACTTCGGAATGGGACACTAGTGCAGGGCAAGGCTTGCTCGAAAGTATTGGTGGTGGATTGGTCAGCTTAACGGCAGTACCGTTTACTTATAATCAACGAAGTACTGTATTGAATGAAGGTTTTATTGCATTTCGTGACGAAGAAACCAAACAAATCGCCTTAGATGCGCTCGGCAATGTTAGCTTTTAAGATGATATAGATATCTATTTTATAGATGATTTAACGCTTTGTTAGTTATGTTATAGTAAACTGGTATAAAAAGAGTTTTGAGTTAATATGGCGTTAGATTTATTGCCGAGAAGTATGCTGAAAGCAATAGATTTATTGCCAGATGCACAGACCCCCGTGACTTTGTTTACACGTCATTCAATTCGTGAGGTTGTCAATGGACAGGGCTTGGCTGGCTATGATTTACAATTAACAACTCAGGGGCGTGACTTAGCGCATGCTTGGGGCTCTTATTTAATAGATCATACAGATCGTGTGATTCAGCATTGTATTTCAAGTCCGATTCAACGTTGTGTAGATACTGCAGCTTTGATGATTCAGTGTGCAGATGGTGTTTCACCTCAACCCAATACCCATCATATTGAAATTATCGAAAAAGGTTTATTGGTTGAGCCCGGGAGTTTCGTGCTGGATATTAAGCAAGCTGCGCCATACTTTCGTAAGCAAGGTGCACTCGGTTTTATTAATAGTTTTGTGAATAATGCGCTACCGGGAATGAAACATCCTATTAGGGGTGTCGTTGATGTGCTTGAATTGATTTATGAAACACATCCAACAGTGAGCAATGGTATTAGCCTCGCTGTGAGCCATGATACGATTCTTGCTGCAATTATTGCTGTGATTTCTAAACGTACTCAGATTGATCAAAGTGATTGGCCAGAAATGATGGAAGGATTGTTTGTGTGGTTTGAGGGTGAGCGCTTTGTAGATAGCCATTTAAAATGGATTTGGCGCGGCGAGCGTGGCGAATTGCTGATACGAGATTTTCATCAATAATTTGTCAATAAAATTCAAAGATTAATTCGCTTAGGTAAACATTGTTTAAGCTTGTCGCAAGGCCAATATAACAATGACTAAAATTATAAACTGAACAATATTTTATTCAGATTAATCATTATTCTAAATGACAAACACACATATATTTTGATGCTGTGATGGGTTTTTCGTCGGTTAATTATAAATAAATAATGAAAATTAAATTGATGTGTTATATTTAAGTTATTGAAATTAAATAGAATTTCAAATTTGTCTCAAAAAACAAGGATAGAGATAAGTCGTTATAAATATTGGGGGAGTTCTGTGATGCAATTAAGGTTTAAATATTTAACAATTTGTACGCTTTCAGCAATGTTGATTGCATGTGGAGGTGGTGGCGATAGCCATTCTGTAAATGACCAGCCATCAAATCTGCCACAAAATCCAGGAGATGGTACAAATGAGTTGCCTGGAGATGGTACACCAGAAACACCAGATAATGGTTCGGGTGGTTCAAATAATGGCGCTACAGAAACACCACCAGATAATGGTTCGGGTGGTTCAAACAATGGTTCTACAGAAACGCCACCTGAGAATGGTTCGGGTGGTTCAAACAATGGTTCTACAGAAACGCCACCTGAGAATGGTTCGGGTGGTTCAAACAATGGTTCTACAGAAACACCACCTGAGAATGGTTCGGGTGGTTCAAACAATGGTTCTACAGAAACACCACCTGAGAATGGTTCAGGCGGTTCAAATAATGGCTCTACAGAAACACCACCTAACAATGGTTTAGATGGTAATACGGGTACAACGCCACCCGTTGTTGAAAAATATCCAGAGCCTGTTAAAAATAAAATCTCGAATAAGATATTGGGGTTTTAATATCTTTAAAATGTTTTTTAATTTTAATTTAATTATTAGAATACAGTGACTTATATTTATTTTTGTTGGTGGTTTTTCTGATTTTTGAATAGTATTTTTTAAAAGTAGACTTATTGTAGACTAGTGGATATACTGCTATTTAGTGTTAATTATTGCTTAAATGAGATATGCTGTGTCCAAATCAGAACGTATCAAATTCACTAAGACTGCGATTGATGCTTTAAGCATTCCAGGTATTTACAGGGATAGTGAGTTAATTGGCTTTGCTGTGAGAGTGAATGCCACATGCAAAACTTATATTGTCGAAAAAAAGGTCAAAGGGAAAGCTGTGCGTTCGACTATTGGTCTACATGGGAATTTAACATTATCTCAAGCTAGGATTTTAGCTCAGGGATTGCTTTCTCAAATGGCTCAAGGTCATAATCCCAACGAAGCGAAAAAAGCTATGCGCCTTGAGTTAGATCATGATATGAATCTATCAAGACAGCATCCAACTCTTGAAATAGCTTATAATGAATACTTAAAAAATAGAACATTAAAACCAAGAACTATTAATGATTATAATATCATTATTAATGATTATCTGCTGGATTGGAAAAATATTAAGATTGGACATATATCTAGGATTCAAGTTCAAAAAAAATATGCAGAATTAACAGAGAGAAGTCCGGCTCAAGCAAACTTAGCTATGTCTGTTTTTCGGGCAATATTTAATTTCTCAATTGAGCATTTTCTCGATTCTAACGATGAGTCAATAATTACTTCTGTTAATCCTATTGCAACTTTAAAAGCCAAAAGATCATGGAATAAAATTAAAAGAAGAAAAGGGTATGTCAAACAAGAGCAGTTAGCTGACTGGATTAATGCTGTTATGCATTTTAATGATACAGGTCGCGATGCTGGTACATTAAAAGATTTCCTTTTGACTCTTATTTTAACTGGATTTCGAAGAAACGAATGCCAGAGTCTTAAGTGGGATGCTGTGGATTTGAAGTATGGATGGATAACATCTGTAGATCCAAAAAATAGAGAAGCTCACTCGCTGCCAATTGGCCATAGACTTTTAGAGATATTAAGATCAAGAGAAACAAGAAAAATTAATGAATATGTCTTTTCATCAAGTTCAGCAAAGAAAAAAGGCTACACCACCAATTTATACGAAGCTAAGCAAAAAATCATTGATGAAACAGGTATTGAGTTTACCTTTCACGACCTTAGACGAACCTTTGGTACCATTGCTGAAAATCTAGATTATGGTCAGTACACCATTAAGAGATTATTGAACCATACAGTTTCTGGTGATGTTACAGAGGGGTATATTCAGATCAGTGATAAAAAACTGAGACTTGCTATGCAGGAAATTGAAGATATTGTATTTGAGGGATATAAGGAAGGAGAATGACTCCTTCCTGAGTTTAGCTAAAGTGTATTTGTTAGTTTTTGACCTTCAAAGTATTTAACCGCATCGCCCTTAGAATAAGAGATTTTACGAAGGCCTTTAGTAAAGGGGACGCCTCCACCTTCACAGCGTTTCAATTGTAGCCAAGGGATTGAGACATTGAATACAAGCGCAATTGTTGTTGGTGGAAACATTGCATCATTTGGAGATTCCCAAAAAATCTTTGTGGCCAAGAGTTTCTCGCCTTCTGTCATTTTAGAAAGTTTTGTCTGTCTACTCATTCCACACCTTCCAAGATTTCCATAAGCCCAACCAAGCTTTTTTTAATGTCATCCTTTGATTTATTTTCTAAACTATCCAATAGATCCAAAGTTGCATCACGAGCACTATTGATGATGCAAAAACCGTTAAATTCTTCTTCCTCAAGTTTTCGCGCATTCTTTCCGATCTTTCTCAGTTTCAGAGCAAGTTTGTAACGAGATTTTGGCTCAAATTCAGGGTTTTCTTTATCCAGTCCACGAGATAATGATCCAAGTTGACACATAAGTTTAGATGGCTGTTTCATGACGATCTCCTTTGATCATTCCTGCCTTGATAAGACTGGTAGTAAGTACTGTTTTGCCTTTTGGCGTGATATAAACCGTAATTGTGTGTTGGGGGAAACCTTGGGCGTCTGTATAAACTCGATCGACCTCAATTAGATGGCCTGCAGTAATACGATGCCCTAAAGCTCTCCAATTTCCATCCTTGTCCTTGTGTAACCATCCATTTTCTTTCATCCAAGGTCTTAATGTTTTACGAGCTTGGATACCCATTGAATGAGCAGCACAATCTAGTGTTTCAGTACCATAACTATTGGATAGCACATCGAGCGCCTGAGCCTTGGGTTGTAAAACCTCAACCTTATGTGAAAGTTCAATGTTCTGCTTTGACTGGATTTCAATAGCATGTAACAGGTGGTGTGGATTAGATATATCAAAGATTGGTTGAGAGACTTTTTGTTCTAGTTCTTTCCACCGATCTACTAAATGTGCCGTAAATTCTGGACAAAGCTGAGCAACCACAATAATACTGTCACGCTTACCTTGCTCACCTAGAAACTCATAAGCATTTGTGAATCTATTTGGGCTAGTTGATTGTTTATTCTCAACTTTCACCATTGGAGGAAGTTGGATAACTCCTTTCTTAGCAAGACGCTCTATTGAAAGTGTGACTGCACGATGCTCAGACTGAACTAATTCAGCAATTTCTAAGCTATTCATTGAATGTGTTTGTATAGGTACAATAGTGTTCATGCTCTGATCTCCTTGTTACTTCCAAGGTTGCTTTGCTTTGGGGTGTCTAAATAGATGCGCTCAGTTTTGAGCACATCTATTTCAAGCTCGGCAAACACAACTCCATTTGCCGATTTAATCCCATCCTCAATCTGAGGATGGGATATGACACCTTTTTCAGCCAGCATTTCAATTGTGCGCTTTACATTGTCATGTCGCTTAACTAACACTTCGGCTAATTGACGGCTACTCATAGTTTGTACTACTGGTTTAGCTATTGCGTTCATACAATTCCCCTTATTGAATCTTATGCACTTCTGAGGCATCAACCAGATAGGCATTAGATCCGCTTAAGCCTTCTTCCTCTTGAAGCTTTTCTAATTCCTTAATACCTTTTAAAACCTCCTCAACTGGAACACCAAGGTTTTTCGCAACTTGTTCAGCAGTAAAAACTGGTGTGCCATCTGCTAGACATTCAGTGGGTTCAGGTAATAAGCCCATCTCACAAGCCATTTGATGTGCTTCTTCCTTAAACCATTCTGGTGCAAGCAGCATTGCTCTTTGAAACTGTAATCGTGCTTCATCTGAGTTTTCTTCACCATTTTCATCTAGCATAGATTTGTAGATTTCCATTGCAGCAGTAAATTCAGGGCTGAAAGTTTTGTCTGATAAACTAGGAACACATACACCGCCAAGTTCATCAATATGAGCTTTTACATCAGGATTAGACTCAGCTAGAAAACTCAAAATTATGACTTCAGCATCAGTCATAGGCTCTTTGTTTTGAGCAAGTTCAACTAAATATTCAAATATTTCAGGTGCATGTACGTCAAAGCTATTTAAATTTTCGCGAGTAACTTTTGGTTTAATAAATTCGTTCATCTGTTTTATCCTTCTAATTTTTTAACAATTGCTTCTTTTGCTAGGGTAAGGAAATTCTCACGCTCATCATCTTTAAACTTTCCATCACCATGCACTTTTGTTGAATAAAGAATTGTCTCATCACCACAGTCGGGGTAATCGACTCTAAATTCGCCATGTCTTAAACGGAGATAGCCAACTTGTTTACCTTTATAAAAGGCATTGTATTGTTCAGGACTTTCACCACAGGTTTGTTTAAGTTCGATCTTTGAAATATCAATAGGTGGCTCAGGCATTGGCATCCAGTGGGTAATGTGGTAATCGTCATCACACTCAAAATCACCGTGCAACGATGAAGAATTTAGTCTTGACCACAACCAAACTTCACCATCTTCAACCCTTTCAAAAAACCACCAATCAAACTCTCCTAAACCGAATGACTTGCTTCCCGCCATGACTGTGACGCCGTATTCAGGGAGTTGCTCATTTACACTAATCCAGTTCATGTAATCTCTCCTAAATTCTGCAAGGCATTAAAAGACCGTGGACATTTTCTGTAATCTCGACATATGCGCGGTCACGTTCTGTTGTCGGATAAACGAGTGGGCGACTTTGCTTATAGATTTTTGCCACCTTTTGAAAAATTCCAAGGTAGGTAAAGTCAAAGTGAGGGAAGTCCTTAAATTGAATTTCGCTAGGTTTTTCCATGTCGATTCTCTTAATATCTGGGTATTTCCCTTCAACTGGTCTGAAAATCTCCATAGTGCCTGAATGATCAAGCATCCAAAATTCTTTATCGACTTGATGTAATTGTGTTATTTCACCAATAGGTGAGTTACCAACCTTTTTAATTAAAGAATTAATAGCTTCACCGGGGATTATAAGGTCCATACCTTTGGCATCACCCTCATTACAAAGTAGAGCCATATGACCATTGGTCGATGCAATAAAACCATCTCCC
Source organism: Acinetobacter bereziniae (assembly GCA_009912575.1). GTDB lineage: Bacteria > Pseudomonadota > Gammaproteobacteria > Pseudomonadales > Moraxellaceae > Acinetobacter > Acinetobacter bereziniae_A. The sequence goes on along the minus strand of WNDP01000014.1, from coordinate 35,131 downwards.
ACATAGACGCCACACAAATAAAACCGAACATCTCTATAGGCTTTACAAAGGGCAGCAGCTTTAAGATTTTTGTATTGGAGTTCAATAGTTTTCTTAAATTTCATCACGCTTCACTCCGTCCATTAATCGGCATAATTAAACCCTTGGCACCTGAATAATCATTGCCATAAAAATAAACATGAGCAGGGGTGTCTAAGCCTGTTGGCTTCAAATAAGTGTCATCGGGATTGATCGCACCCAATAATTTGTTGATCTTCTGAAAATCAACCATGTGACGCCATTGAAAATGGGGCGCTAGTCCTTTGAATTGAAGCCCATCATCTTGAGGAATCATTGCTTGCCATTCAGAAGGGAAAATTGATTTGATGGGGGTGAACACTTCAAAGTCAGCATCTTGAACACTTAGGGCAAGACTGTCGCAATGGTCCAATATATCGACAACACATTTAGATCGGTCTTTACCTAACTTTTTCTCAAGGTTTTTGATGGCTTTTAATGGAATGGTCAAAGGCTTTTTCAGCTTAGGTAAATCATCTAATTTGCAGTAAAAAACACGTTCTGCATCTGTAGCAACAATGTGGCCATCAATTAAAGTGACACCATTTAAATAAAGGCGAGGATCAGTTTTAGCTGAACACATTGAAGCAGCCTCAAATAAAATCCAAGGAATTGATATTTTCATTCTGGAGCCCTCAAGTGTTCTAAAAATTCTGCATACAACTGTTTGGCTGGTTTATTGAATCCCCAGTTCGGAACGATTTTTACGTTCCGTGGGAATCTTTTATTTACAACGTGGCACTGAAATTCGAAAGTACCGCAAGGTCTTACAATGCCTTTATAGCCAATCTTGTGAAGCCAAATTACAAAGGCGAGTTGCTTGGTCTTGATTGGTAAGTTAGAGAGGTCAGTCATTGAAATCACCGTTTTACCTTTCTTGTTTCTGTGACAATTTCACGGTTTACCAGATATTCAGGATCGAGATTTGTTATTCTTTCCTTGTGGTAATCAATGAATTCTTGAAAAAAGTCCGCAGTACGACCATCCATTGACAATATTGAGTCTGTGTGAATAAGTCCTCGTTCGATTTTAAATTCTCGTTCAGGCATTGTTTTTTCAAAGCAAACTTTGGTAATTAATGCTTCGAATATATCTGGCGTGTGTGATGAGCTCATCGCAATTGATTTATCATCACAAGACTGAACATAGTAATAATGACAAAATTCAGTTGTGTTATTGGCAGTTTGCCAAGCAATAACTTCATCATAGTTTTGAATTAATTTAGATAATTCTTGCTCTGACTTTTTCCACATGCGCAATTTAATCAATCGAACCTGATGTTGATTCATCCATACTCGATGCCACATGGGGAATTCAAGATTATCAAAATCAACACAATCGACATCAATCCCACTAAAGCAGAGGTGATAATCAACTTCTGGGTTTGTAGTTTGCAGTTGTTCTAAATAGGTTCTTGCCTGATCCAATGAGTAAAATGGACGATTAGCAAAGCCAAATGGTAGAACTTCTTCTCCTTTGATCTGGATAGCGAAGTAGTGACAAAAGCCTTCATCTTTAAGCCAATTTTCTAGCTTTTGTTCTAAGCCGTTTACTTTAGTTGAGGATTTAGACATTACCTTGCTCCTTAATAATTTTCTTAAGGAGGTCTGGAATACTTTCTACCATCCGAATTAAATCTTGACTAATGGCATAGAGTCCACGTGCAAAACTTGATGCTAGTTGATCCGCTAATGTTGTGGCTTCTAAAGCATTCAAAGCAAAAGATAGATCATGAACAATGGTCATTATCGACTCAATATCTTCATTATTAAGCTCAGATTCACTCAACTCAGCAACAAACAGATCAACTTTGAAAAGTAGCAAGGACGCAATATTAATAAGGCTTAATCGGGTTGGTTTGCGTACACCATCAGGAAGATGAGTGCAATCAGGATCAAATAGGCTTTCAATTTCTTTAAGTGTTGCTGAAAAAGAAAAAGCCATTAGAGGAATCTCTCGCTCATCATAACTTTCATCAAATTTCTTTGCGAGTAAAGCAAGTGAGCTTGAATCACGAACTTGACTAATATTTGTGTTTTGGTCCATAATGAATCACCAGTTATAGTAATGCATCTCTGAAATTTTGGTCGAGGACAGAGAAGGGCATTAGGTTTTAAAAATTAGCTCCACAGTGTGGGGCTTTTTGTGTTTGTGATATTTATACTAACTTCAGTTAGCATTATGGTCAAGAGGGTTAATGATAAAAGTTAGTGTTTTTATTTACTTTAGTTTTTAATAGAAAAAAGAAAACCCGACAAGGGGTCGGGTTGTGTGGAGCTTGTTATGAGTGCTGAGTGGTAAAGCAAACGAAACTATGCCAGGTTCGCAGTCTTATACTTCTCTGTTATGTCGAACAACCACACCAATAATTGAAATGTCTATTTGTAATGAATTTAGTGTTGGGAAATCTGGGTTTAAAGGCACTAATTCAATAATATCAACACCAAATTCATTAACCCCAATCACTCTATACTTCTTGAAGGTGGTTCTTGCTATACCGTGCTGAACTTCTTGAGCAATGACTAGGGAGCCAGGTTTTGCCTCTAATGACCCATCAACAACCAATTCGTCACCTGGCATGAAAGTAGGCGACATACTTAAGCCTTCAACCTTCAATGAAAAAATACATTCAGGTTTTGCACCCATATATGTAGTCCAAGATGAACCGATAGGGTTGATTCCATCATATCCAACTTCATGAAATAGCCCTGCTTGTACATAATCCAATAACGGTATTTCTCTCAAAGGTGTGCTAATAAAAGAAACATTGCTCTCGTGTTCAATATTTGAAACGGGTTGTTTGTTTTCTTTTCCAGTTAAAAGCCATTCATCAGAAACATTAAGCAACTTTGCAATCGCTTTCAAATTTTCTGCCTTAGGAATGTTGTCCCCTTTTAGCCATTTAGTTACGGCTGCGGTTGATTTTCCTGTTGCTCTAGCAATATCCGCTTGCTTCAAATTTTTTTCTTCAAGCTTTTGCTGAATTCTTTCATGCATAAACATAGCTAAAATCCGTAAAAATACTAACTAATGTTAGCACATATTATTGAAAATTGGGTTAATTAATGCTAACTTTGATTAGTGAATTTTAGAAACTTAGGTTAGTAAAGATGAATGCTCAAGATTTGAAAGATTTCCATCAATGCAAAACACGCAGAGATCTTTCTAAAAAAACTGGTTACTCAGAAGTAACGCTTTGGAAGTGGGAGAAATTTGGAATTCCTCTCACTACACAAGCTGTTTTGCAAATTAAAACAAATGGGAAGCTTCAGGCTGATCTCTGCCCATCTTTACGTGAGCTTGAAGAAATCAACTTATCAAAAAATTAAACCGCCACTGTGACAGCAGGGCGGTTTTGTTTTGGAGTAAACCAAAATGAGTAAAGAAATAATAGCACAAGATTTGAACGATGCAAATGATCAGTGGTGGATTGATCATGATGCCTATGCAGATGCTCTTGAGGAATTCCGTAGCATTGAGTTGGAGCTTCAGGATGCTTTGGGTGTAGTGAGAATTTGCAAACCGGGTGAGGGTGCATTATTTGGCGACATTCTTGAGGGTCTAGAAAGAAACCGAGATGAGTTTGGGTTAATTAACAGATTCAAATCAGCATATAAAAAAATGATTGAGGCGAAAGGTAAATTATGATTATTAAATTTAAATCAACTAAGCCCCTTACAAGCCCCTCCAAAGGAGTTAAAACATGCGTGATTACGCCAAAATTTCCCCTAACTTCTGGGCAGGGACAACAGGCAAAGAATTAAGGAAATGTCCAGAGTCATTAATTGTGTCTATGTATTTGATTACATGCCCACACGCCAATATGTTGGGGCTTTTCTATGTTCCTCTTTTATACATTGCACATGAAACAGGCTTGGGCTTAGAAGGGGCTTCAAAGGGGCTTCGATGGGCTGAAAACGCAGGGTTTTGTAGTTATGACCAAGATACAGAAATTGTATGGGTTCATGAGATGGCAAGATTTCAAATTGCTGATCAATTAAAGCCTACTGATAAGCGCAGTATAGGTGCTCAAAATGAGTATAACTCTTTACCCTCAAACCCTTACCTAGCAAGCTTTTATGATAAATACAGTAAATCATTCTGTATGACTCAAAAACGTGATAATTCTTCAAAAATAGCAAGCCCCTTACAAGCCCCTTGCAAGCCCCTAGGAAGCCAAGAGCAGGAGCAAGAGCAGGAACAGGAAAAAGAACAGGAGCAGAAACAAGAGCAAGAGCAAAGCGCAAACGAAAAAAATCAAAAAATCGAAAATCAGGAAAATCTGACTGATCAAGTTTTAAAAGTTTGGGTACCAGATGTAAATCAGCTCAATGATTACTTGAAGCGTTCAGGCTTGATGCCGATGACACCTGAATTGATTAATCAAATTTTGCTTGAGGTAAATTCTTACTACCAAACAAGACTTGAGGCAGGGACTCTTGAACCAAGGGCCATGTACATGAACTTTGTGAAATGGGTTAAGCGAGATCCACGGTTATATCAGCAGGGTTCTGATGAACAACAGATCGAGGAGGATTTAACCCCACCACCTGAAATCAAACCGATACCTGTCAAATATGGTCAAGGTTTTGGAGGTGGTAAGTGAATACCCAATTTGATTTCTCAGGAATGATTGAGGACCAATTATCCGATCCAGCTTGTGAACTAGCTTTCTTGGTTTCAATGTTCACATACCAGGAATGCTGTGAATTTATTGCTCAGACAAATGAGTCAAATTTTACAATCCAAACCCATGTTGTTTTATTTCGTGCTATGAAAAAACTTCACGAAAAGGGTGAGCCGATTGATGAGGTTACAATCATGACCTCGTTGAAAACATTAGGTTCAGAAAAACAGGGTGTAAACGAAAAATATATTTTGGATTTATTTCAAAATGCACCAGTCACCTTGAGCAACAATGTTTCTGCATACTTGAAAACATTGCAAGACTTAGCGACTCGTAGACAGTTACGAGATGCAGGCAACCGCATTCAGAAAATCGCCAATGATTTGAGCAATGGTGAGGCAGATGACGCAATAGCAAGAGCAAATAGCGTATTGAGCGATATTGGTACTGGTACCAGTGATGATGATCCAAAACCACTAATCAATTGCATGATTGACCTATTTGATGAGATCAATAAGATTCAAAAGGAAAAATTAGATGGAACTTATGCTGTACGTGGTGTGAATACTGGATTTATCGCACTTGATAACAAAATTGGTGAAATTCAAAAAGGGGATTTAGTCATTATTGCGGCTCGACCAAGTATGGGTAAAACTGCATTTGCTCAAAATATCTCTACTCACATTGCAACCAATCTTGTTAAACCCGTTCTGTTTGAATCAATTGAGATGAAAGAGGACAAAATAACAAGACGTATTGCTGCCGCCATAGGTAATGTTGATTTAAGACACCTACAAGATTCTGATTTGAAACCTGATGATTGGACTGGTTTTACTGAAGCTGTAAGTCTTATTGAACGATCACCATTTGAAATCAAAGACGGGGTTGTCACTCTCGTTGATATTAGAAGACATGCAAGAAAAGTTAAGGCTAAGTATGGGTACTTAGGGGCTATATTCATTGATTACTTGCAAAAGGTAGCTACCCCACACCTAAGCCCTAATATCGCAGAACATGAGCGATTAACAGTGATTTCCAAAGGCTTAAAAGAGATTGCAATGGAGCTTGATTGTCCAGTCTTTGCTCTCAGCCAATTGAGTCGTGATGTTGAGAAGCGACCAAACAAAAGACCCCTTATGTCTGATTTACGTGGCTCAGGGGCGATTGAACAAGACGCTGATGTAATTCTATTTCTTTATCGAGATGAGTATTACAACAAAAACAAATCTCAGTTTAAGGGAATGCTTGAAGTCATTGCCTCAAAGGTTCGTGATGGTGAAACAGGCGAAACATTCTTGTTCTCAGAATTGCAATACAGTCGATTCTCAAACGTGTCGAATGAGAACCTGGAGTATTTCCAAAAGCAGTTGGCAAGCATTGATCAAAAGCCAAAGTATAAATCGAGGTTTGAGGGGCTATGAATCAATTAAACACTACAAAACATGACGATAATTTAAATACAGGCTCAAAGGTGATCTTATGAACTCAAAAGTTAAAGTTATGGACTGGTCAAAATTCACATTTGAAGAATGGCTTAAACAGTATGGCGCTTGGATCTCTATAAATCGAATGCGTGGCGGTCATGAGCCTGATCATCTTGAGATTAATCAGATCTATTGGTTAATTCGTGAAAAGGAAGCAAAGCTTAAACCTAACTCAAAACAGGTAATACTTGAGATAAGTGAATTTGAAGCATTACAGGTAGAGCAAAAGATTTATGATCTTAAACACTCAATAACGATTTGTGATTCAGCAAGGGTTTGTGTGAACCTTTTTATTGATAAATGGGTGAGCGGTCAAACTTTGGATCAACTAATGAATAAATTGAGATTAAGCCGTAGTTCAATCAATGGTATGTTATATGCTGGTGAGTTTTATATTGCAGGGCACGATAAAAAATTAAAATTGAAAAAAAAGCTTGCGTTTAAATGAGAAGTGTGAAATATTGGTTATAGTTGAAAACTATGCGTAAAACACATAGGTTATTAAAAGCTCATTATTAAGTTAATGAGCTTTTTTTTATGCCTAAAATTCGAGGGTAATACTGTGGAAAATCGTTGGCATGCTGACCAAGAAAATGATATGCGTCCTGATGTGAAAGCTTTGCCTTGCCCTTGGTGTGGTTATGATCATGGTGTTGTGGTGGATACCGAAATGCATGAGGGTGAGCATCTTAATACATGGACGGCTCAAGCTAGTTGCCATGAATGTGGCGCAGCTTCTCCAAATAGTGATATAGGTCCTTTTCCACACCCATTGAAAGATGATTATGACCAAGTAGACTGGGAAAATGAGCATGAAGTGGTGAATTTTGCTGTCAAGGTTTGGAATTGTAGAGCGTAATTTATTTTAAAAAATAACCCTAGGGTTATTGACATTATATAACTCTAGGGTTATAATTAACTCATCAAGACAGATGGAGTTAAAATGAAAAGTCTGGAATTGATCAAGATCATCGAAGCAGATGGTTGGTATGAGGAAAGGGTTAGAGGTAGTCATCATCACTTCAAACATCCTACCAAAGAGGGACTGGTTACAGTACCTCATCCTAAAAAGGATTTACCAAAAGGCACTGTGAAAAGCATCTTGAAGCAAGCGGGTCTAGAATGACCCGCTTCACCCAGACTTGATTTTCTCTAAAAAGGGGTGAGTATGTTATATCCAATTGCGGTTGAAAAAGGCTCAGATGTTGAAGCCTATGGTGTGATTGTTCCAGACATCAAAGGATGCTTCTCAGCAGGTGATACTTTTGAAGAGGCATTGACTAATGTGAAAGATGCAATTGCAGGTCATTTAGAAATCTTAGCCGAAGATGGTGAGGAAATTCCTTTGGCCTCTGAGGTTAGTAAATATTTAAATGACGATGAGTTTAAAGGCTTTATTTGGGCTGTAGTTGATGTTGATGTAAGCCGTTATCTAGGTAAGGCTGAAAAAATCAATGTCACTTTACCGAGTCGGTTAATTCGCTTGATTGATGACAAGGTAGGTAAAGATAGGCAGTTTAAATCACGCTCTGCATTCTTAGCCGCTGGTGCTGAAAAAATGCTTAGAGCGTAATCTTTCATTAAAGCTCACTTCATGTGGGCTTTTTTGTTGCCAAAACCTTTGACATTTTTATTCAAAGTTTTTTCACAAGAAGATGATTTTGAATAGAAATGTTGTGACATAAACCCTGACATTTGTTGGGGTTTTTTAATGCCTAGAGGAAAGTGAAGATGTCAAACGAAAAGCAAATTGAACAAGAAATTCAAGACAAGGGTTTGAATGCACCACGATTAACGCCTGATCTTATTGATTCAAAAATTCATGCAATTCGATACTTAACAGGTGGTGTGCCTCCAGCTTATGCAAAAGATGATTATTTTGCAAAGGAAGATAAAAGCACTCCGTGTTTAACTATTTGCATTTTAACTTTGGAAAATGGTTTTACAGTCACTGGTGAGTCGGCTTGTGCAAGCCCTGAAAATTTCGACAAAATTATTGGGCAAAAAATTGCGTATGAAAATGCTCGCAATAAAATTTGGCAACTGGAAGGTTATTTACTTAAGGAAAAGTTGTATCAGTCTGAATTAGATAAATAATTCTAACCTTTAGCTACGTTTCCTTTGCCCCGAAAGGGGTTTTATTTTGTTTTGGAGAAAGTGGAATGAAATCTTTATTAATCACACTATGGTGCATGGTTCGTAAGCATTTTGGTTTTTGCATACATCCAGTTCATGCAGAATTATCAGTAATGATAAAAGGTATAGAAATAAGAAGATGTTGCAAGTGCCAAGAATGCATTCAGCAACATGGTAAATACTGGGTACAGGCTGAGCAATTATGGACAAAATAGAAGCATGTAAAAATATCGAATTACTTAACAATGAAATTAAAAAATTACAAAGTCTTTGCCGCAATCTTATGACTGCCAAAGAAATGGTGGATACAGATAAAAAAATAATCAGGCACAAAGATCAAATTAAAACAATTGAAAGTAATTTAAATGCGTAGCCCTAAGCATTTAAAAGAAATACGCAAACTGCCTTGTGTTCGTTGTGGTAATCCAAATAGTCAAGCAGCTCACTCCAATTCATCAAAACACGGAAAAGGACGAGGCATAAAAGCAAGTGACACTTTCACAGTACCATTATGCCATGAATGCCACAGTGCATTTGACCGTTTTGAATTAGGCAATCGTGAAGAGAGTGAAAAGCTATTTGAACAGTGGTTGGTGAGAGTCGAATTGATGATGACCAAAAATGATGAAGTGTTTTAAAACACTCAGGATATAAAATGAATAAGAGGACTCCAACTATTGAACCAGTCGTATTCGTTTTAAAAGCTTTTGATGATGTGGGCAGAGTTATTGCCTTCATGCACAAACATCATTCTCAAGCAATGATAGACAGTAAGCCCTTAGTTGTTAAGATAGATCAAAAGCAAGAAGAAAGAAGCAGAGCACAAAACCGTTTGTATTGGATGTGGCTTACACAATGGTCGAAGTATCAAGGTACAGATAAGGAATCTGAACACCTTTATTTCAAAAAACAATTTCTAGCTGTGATATTTAACCGTGATGATGTTGGAGAATACAGACAAACATTTGCTGCTGTAAAAGTATTAAAAGAACAACAGCATGAGATGTATCAACAAGTGGCAGATGGTTTGAATAGTCTGATTAGTACAGTGGATGCATCAATTGAACAATTCACTGAGTATCTAAATGATATTCACGGCTTTTGTATGAAGCATGGTTGTTATCTAAAAACACCTGATGACTTAATGTTTGCATGGGAAATGAATAGCTGAGGTTGATATGTTAAATATTCGTATTAATGTGAATGACCAAATCAATCAAGTAAGACGAGAGCATAGAAATCAGATTGATTTTGCCTTAGCTCAAACAGTAAACAAATTAGCAAAGTTGGCTCAGGCAGAAGAGAAGAAAGGATTAGCCTCATTCTTTGATAATCCTACACCATTCACAATGAACTCAGTAGCAATCAAAGCAGCAAGAAAAGGAAATCCAACAGCCATTGTCTTTATAAGGCCTATTGCTGCCAAGTACATAGAACCTTATGAGTATGGTGGTACACAGTACCTTGGTGCAAAGCCTGCTGATTTAGTTCCGATCAATGCAACAGCAAACCAATATGGCAACTTACCAAGGAACACTATTAAGAAGTACATGAACAGAAAAGATGTGTTTCTAGGCAAAGTACGGACTTCAAGTGGTGTGGTGTACGGCTTATGGCAAAGACCAACAGCACAGGCACGCCGTGGAGCGAAAAGAGTGAAAGGTGGGCGGTTAGCTAACACAACAGGAAGCTTAAAGCTTCTTGTCTCATTTGCAGAGCCAGTTAATACACGCAAAAGGCTTAACTTTGGTCAGAGATCAATTGCAGTAGTTCAACGCAATGCTAAGACAATGTTTGAGCGCAGTTTGGCAAGTGCAATTGCATCAGCGAGATAAGGTTATGAAACATATAGAAATATCAATAACTTATAATTTTTGCACAAAAATGGTGCAGTCAAAAGGTACTTCCCAAGGGTTTTCTGAAACAGGGGGATTGCGCAGCGTGTGTTTTGACTAGCTACTAATTTTTTCAAAGTGGGTAACAGGGTAACAGGTAACATGAATCAAGCTGAATTTGCTCGACTCCATGCTGTGAGTAAAAAGACTGTTACAACATGGAAAAATAAAGGTTGGGTAGTTCTAAACACTGATGGCATGGTTGATGTAGAGCTAAGCAATAAAAATTTAGAACAATACAGAACCATAAAAAACCAAACAGATGACAACGAGTTTTTAAGTGTTACCCAAGGTAACGAAGTGACGGAAACAGGTAACGATTCTGAGGGTAACGCTGAAAACTCAGATGAATTCTCTGATTACCCTGAAACAAGGTTACCTGCCAAAGAACTCAATAGACGTTTAACACTCGAAAAGTTGAGAGTAGAACGTGAACGTGCAAGAGCTGCCAAGTATGAGACAGAAGTCAGAGAAGGAGTGTTATTACTTGCTTCTGAGGTTGCACAGCATGACGCTGAAGTGGGTTCACAGCTTAAAAAAAAACTTATGTCATTACCTTCTGAATTGGCTGTTCGGCTTTCTGCTATGAACTCACCTGCAGAAGTTGAAAATCTTTTGCGTTCAGAATTAACAAATGCATTGAATGAGTTTTTAGACGCTTATGAATATCATGATTCGTAAAAGTTTGGCGAATGCATTAAGACCACCGCCAATACTTTCGTTAAGTCAGTGGTCAGAAAAAAATATGGTGTTATCTGCCGATTATTCAGCAAGTACAGGACGGTTTAGAGCATACGAATATCAAAATGGCATGATGGATGCAATGACAGATCCACGTAATAAAACAATTACGGTGATGAAGTCGGCACGTGTTGGTTATACCCAAATATTAAATAATGCATTTGGTTATTTTGTTCATCACGACCCATCACCCATTCTTATTGTTCAGCCTCGTAACTCAGACGCAGAAGATCATTCTAAAAAAGTTATTGCACCAATGCTGAGAGATATACCGGTATTGGCTGAACTTACAGGTGACCCAAAAAGTAAGATTTCAAACCAAACAATTTTGGTCAAACAATTTCAGAACAGCGCAAGTGTTAAACTTATTGGTGCAGATTCACCGGGTGGTTTCCGTCGTGTCACTGTTCGAGTCGTGATGTTTGACGAAATTGATGGTTATCCTACTGGTGGTGCAGGTGCTGAGGGTGATCAAATTGCATTAGGGATAAAGCGTACCGAAACATTTTGGAATAGGGTTATTGTCTTGGGTTCAACACCAACCAATAAAGGTGTCAGTCGGATTGAGAAATCTTGGCTCAATAGTGATATGCGTCGTTATTTTGTTCCTTGTCCTCATTGTCAAACGTATCAAGTTTTAGAGTGGGGCGGTGAAGATATACCACAAGGTATTAAATGGCAGCGTAATGAGCTAGGCGAGTACATAGAAGATTCTGCTTATTATGCCTGTATCAATGGCTGTGTTGTTGAAGAGAGCCACAAAGAATGGATGATCCGACAGGGTGAGTGGCGAGCAACTGCACCATTCAGAGGGCATGCAGGCTTTCATATCTGGTCTGGTTACTCACTTTTGCCTAATGCAGGTTGGTCACGCTTGGTTGAAGAATGGTTGGATGTACATAAAGACCCATTACAACGAAAAACATTTTACAACCTTGTTTTGGGTGAGCCCTATGAAGATCGAGGCGATCATGCGCTTGCTGAAAATAAATTGTTAGAACGATGTGAAATTTGGGCAGATGAAGTTCCAGACGGAGTAGGAATTTTAACTGCAGGTGTGGATTTCCAGTTTGACCGATGTGAAATTGAGGTTGTTGGCTGGGGTAAATATGAGGAATCTTGGTCTGTAGCTTATGAAGCCATTCACGGTGATATTGATGATCCTGAGTTTTGGGCAAAGATAGATCGGTATTTATCTAAAAAGTTTAGACGAGCCGATGGACGACCTTTTGAAATTGCAGCGGCTTGTCTGGACTCTGGTGGACAAGATGGGCATACCCAAAAAGTCTATGATTTTTGTAAGGAGCGTTTAGGTCGCCGTGTTTGGGCAATCAAAGGTGAATCTGCTCGAGGAGGGCAACGCTCACCCGTGTGGCCAACAAAGAAACCGACAAGCCGAACCAAGAAATCATTTAAGCCTATTATCTTGGGTGTGAATACTGCAAAGGATGTGATTCGATCAAGACTGCATATTGAAAGTGCAGGACCAGGTTATATGCATTTTCCGAGTGAACGAGACTTGGGCTATTTTCAACAACTCACATCTGAGCGATCAGTCCGAAAAGAGATTGGAGGCAAAAGCTTCAAGGTGTGGGAGCTTCCATCTGGTCGAGCAAATGAAGCCTTAGACTGTCGTGTTTATGCTTATGCTGCCTTGTGTGGATTGACATATTTTGGTTTGAAACTCAACCAAAGAGTGGAGCGAATGGAAAATCAAGATTTTGAGCCTTTACCCGAGGTTATCAATGATGATGGTTTAACGACTGAGCATGTCGAAAGCACCAATATTATAGTTCAGTCAGAACCACAAAAGCCCAAAAGGAAAACTCTTGCTGAACGAATGGCAGAGGTAAACAACTAATCACCCCACTTAAACGTGGGGTTTTTATTGGATAAATATATGCATAACCACTACACATTTGCGCTTACTGGCATGAGTCAAGATCAACTTAAGGCAGCACTGGAACTTGCTCAAAAAGCGTATATCGAACTTATGACGGGTAATAAAGGCGTTGAGTTTTCATATAGTCAAGGTGATGGTTCACGTTCCGTAAAGTATGAAAAAACTGATCTTCAGATGTTATTGCAGTTCATTAAGCTACTTAAGGCAGCATTAGGTTTACCAATACAAAGACGTAGACCTGCAAGGTTTAGATACTCGAGGACATAAGCATGACTGAGAAAAATGATAATGTTCGTATTTTGGATGTTCATGGAAAGCCCATTGTCCAAAAAACCAAAGCCTTGGCAGGGAATGAGGGATTTTTTTCAACACCTTATGATGCAGCGGGATTTAGTAGCGAACATACTGCAGGATGGCAACCGCAACTTTGGTCACCCGATAATGAATTGAATATGTACCGTGACCGCATTGTGTCACGTGCACGCGATTTAGTTCGTAATGATGGTTGGGCAAATGCGGCAATCACTCGGACTTTAGATAATGTCATTGGTCCTGAATTTAGACCTTTATCAAAACCCGATTATTACGCATTACAGCAAGTCACAGGAATTAAAGGCTTTGACCATGAATGGGCGAATGAGTTTGGTCTTGCAGTAGATGCTTATTGGCGTTTATTTGCAAACGATGTGAACCGTTATTGTGATGTTGAACGTTGTTTGACTGTCTCACAGATGATCTATCTCGCATTTCGTCACAAGATCATTGATGGTGATGCGCTGGCTTATCTCAAATGGTGTCCTGAAAAAATGGGCTATGGGAAAGCATTTTTTGCAACTTCGATTCAAATTATTGACCCTGACCGCCTCAGTAACCCGAATTACACGTTTGATCAACGTAATGTTCGGGGTGGGGTTGAGATCAATGACGATGGCGCACCGATTGCTTACCACATAAGAAAGGCACACCAAGGCGATTGGTTTAATGCGGATAAGTCTGTGACATGGGAGCGCATTGAAAAAGAAACAGATTGGGGGCGTCCAGTCATCATTCATGACTTTGATCATGATCGAGCATCACAGCATCGAGGAGGGAATGGGATATTAACTCCTGTCCTTGAACGCCTAAAAATGCTCATTAAATATGATGGTACTGAACTGGATGCATCTATTGTGAATGCTATTTTTGGTGCATACATCACCAGTCCGTTTGACCCGGGGTTTGTTGAAGAAGCATTGGGTGGATTTGGAAATGATACAGAGTCTGGTTTAGGTGCTTATCAAGAGTTTAGAGCAGATTTTCATAAAAGCAGTCGTATTCGTTTAGGTGGGGTTCGTATGCCAATACTTGCACCAGGTGAATCGATTAATACCGTATCTGCCCAACGACCCAATTCTAATTTTTCAGACTTTGAATCTGCGGTGCTTCGTAATGTTGCAGCGGGTACAGGCATGAGTGCTCAACAGATCAGCCAAAATTGGTCAGAGGTCAATTATTCTTCTTATCGTGCCGCAATGCTTGAAGCATGGAAAACCTTTAACCGCCGTCGTTCAAACTTCTCTACAGGTTTTTGTCAGCCACTTTTTTCAGCTTGGTTGGAGGAAGCCTTTGAAACTGGGAATTTACCTCTGCCAAAGGGAGCACCTGATTTTATTCAATATCGAAGCTTGTACAGTCGTTGCAAATGGATGGGACCAGGGCGTGGTTATGTTGATGACGTTAAAGAAAAACAAGGTGCAATTCTAGGTATGGATGCAGGGTTAACAACTTTAGAAAAAGAGGCAGCTCAATTGGATGGTGCGGATTATCGAGAAATCCTAGATCAACGTGCCAATGAGGTGAAGATGTTTAAAGATCGAGATTTACCATTACCAAAATGGACAGGCGAGGGAGAGGAAACCAGTCCACCTGCCAAACAAACAACAAAGCTACCAGAGGCGGATTAGTATGCGGAAATTTAGCTTTTTAGCACAACGCTTATTTAATGTGCCACTCGCCATACACCCAGCCAAAGCTGAGGTTGTGATTGCTGCATTGTCTGAGAAGTTGGGGATTAGTCATATTCAACGAGCGACAATGATGGAGGATGACGATTATGAATTTTCCTCACAAGCTCGACCCAAAAAACAGGCATGTTATGAAATTGTTGGAGGAGTGGCGATCATTCAGATCGAGGGCACTTTGGTTCAAAAGTTGGGAAGCCTTTCACCATACAGCGGTATGACTGGCTATGACGGCATTAGACAGAATTTATATGTTGCTATCAATGATCCTGATGTTAAAGCAATCGCTTTAGATATTTGCTCACCCGGTGGAGAAGTTGCAGGCTGTTTTGATTTGGTTGATGCCATTTATAACTTACGTGGCAAAAAACCGATATGGGCAATTTTGAATGAATATGCCTATTCAGCAGGCTATGCCATTGCCAGCGCAGCGGATTACATCACAGTACCTCGGACTGGTGGGGTCGGCTCAATTGGTGTAATCACAATGCATGTTGATATGTCAAAAGCGATAGATAACGCAGGCTTAAAAGTCACTTTTATCAATTATGGAAAACACAAAACGGATGGGGTTTCTGAGTTACAGCTTGCACCAGAAGCTTTGGAGCGTTTCCAGAAAGATATTAATGAAATGGGGGAGCTGTTTGTAAACACAGTGGCTCGTAACCGTAATTTAGATGTCGAAGTAGTTCGCAAGACCGAGGCATCCACATTCTTGGGAAAAAATGGTGTTGAATTAGGGTTGGCTGATGCTGTACTTGCCCCTGATGAAGCATTTACAACCCTCTTTGAAAAAATTCAATAGGAGCTATAAATGGCTAAACCAACAACTAAAACTAGCAAAAAGAATGCTCAGATTAACACAGCACCTTTTGCTAGTTTCATGAAACTCAATGCTGAGGATCAAACTCAGAAAGATAATGCACGTGCTGAAAAGGAAGAAGAGTGGGCGAAAAAAGCCGAGACTGATCCTGATCGTGAACAGCTTGAAGATGAGTCCGATGACGACTATGCAACTCGCATGGAACAGATGGACAATGAAGAAGAACAAGCCAAAAAAGCCGAGGGTGAAATCACCGAAGATCCTGAAGCTGATGAAGAAAAGGACGATGAAAAAGCCAAGGCTGTTCGAGCTTCTGAACGTGTTCGTTGCGCTCGAATTATTGCGCATGGCATTCAGTCGGGTAATGTGAATCAGGCTGCTGTACTTGCATTTGATACTGGATTATCAGCTTCTCAAGCAATTGCTGCCATTAATGCATCTAAGGCGGATGTAGGGGGAAGCAATTTAGGCAACCGTATGTCACAAGTCAACAATCATAATCTTGGCAGTAATGTAGGTGCTGGAAAGCAATTCAAAAATCGTGATGAAGCAACAGCTTCAAGTATCTTAGAATCAATGAAAGCTGCGCGCGGCTAAGGGATATTATTCAATGACAAACTATACAAATAATCCTTGGATGCCAGGGAGAGTAAGCGATGCATTTATTCCTGATCAACTGATTGCAGGTGATTTAAAACTCGTTACTGATGATGTTCAGATCAAAGGTAATACAGTTTTAGAACGTGGAACGGTATTGGGAATGATTACTGCAACAGGTGAATGGACATTATCAGTTAAAACTGCAGCAGATGGTTCACAAGTTCCTGCTGCAATTCTTGTTGATCAATGTGATTTAACTACTGCCTCACCAGTACGTGGTGGGATTTATGTCATGGGTGAGTTTAATTTTAATGCCATGATTTATGATCCGAGTTGGGGAGCACAGGGCAGTCCAGTGGCATTATCTGCATTAAAAGCAGCATTCATCCCAACCAATATTTTTGTCAAAAATCCAGTATCAGCAAACGACCCAACTTAAAACACACAACATTTTAAGGGCTACTCAAAGTAGCTCTTTTTTTTGGAGAAAATTCAATGACAGGTCAAGCAAATATGACAGTCTATTCAACAGCGGCTTTGGTTGGGGTTGTTCCAAACTTAAAGCGTTCACAAAAATTTTTACTCGATAAGTTTTTCCCAAACCTCGTTTTATCAGACACTGAAGAGGTGGACATTGATGTTGATGTGGGTAAACGACGTTTAGCGCCTTTCGTGTCCCCTATGGTCGAAGGTAAATTGGTTGAGGGTCGTCGCTACCAAACAGACCGCTTTAAACCTGCATACATTAAAGATAAACGTGCGCCAGATTTACGTCGTCCAGTGCGTCGAATGATTGGTGAGCAAATTGGAGGGAATAGCCTTTCACCTCAACAGCGTTATGAAGCAAACATTGCTTTCGAGATGGAAGATCAAATTGACATTATCGATCGTCGCCTTGAATGGATGGCAGCTAGTGCCCTAAATACTGGGACCATTACGGTAGAGGGTGAGGGCTTCCCGACTCAGGTGATTGATTTTGGTCGCTCTCCAACGCTTTCCGTGACCTTATCAGGTGCTTTGAAATGGGGGCAACCCGGTGTAGTACCATCCGATGATATTGAACGTTGGGGGCATGAAATCCTCAAAAAATCGGGTGGTGTGGCAACTGATATTGTATTTACGACAACATCATGGGCGAACTTTATTGCTGATCCAGTGGTAAAACAAGCTGTTTGGTATCCGAATGGCGGTGGTGACAATGCCATCAATATCGGTGCTCAAATCCAACGTGGCGGTGTCTATAAAGGTCGTTGGGGACAGTATGATTTATGGGTGTATAACGATTGGTATGTTGACCCTGTTGATGATGTTGAAAAACCAATGTTGGTCGATGGGACAGTGCTTATGACGGGTGCAGATTTAATGGGTACCCGTGCTTTTGGTGTAATTCTTGACCCTGCATTTGCTTATGGTTCACTCGCTTATGCGCCAAAAATGTGGCTAAACCAAGATCCACCACAACTCTTTTTAATGATGCAGTCTGCACCATTAGTCATTCCATCTCGTGTCAATGCAAGCTTTTCTGCAAATGTCTGTGACCCTAAAGTGTTTTAAGAGGATAAATAAATGAAATATGTAGTTTGCAAAGGCAAAACGGTTGAGCATGGCATTGTGAAAAAAGTAGGCAATGAAAACACAATCCAAACCAAAGTTTTTAAAGCAGGTTCATTGATTGATTTAAAAGATGAAGATGAGCATAAACGCTTATTGGGCTTGGGTGTTATCCGTCCACTTGAAGAAGTCACAGCTGATGCTGAGGATGACAAAGCGGAGTAAATACCGTGGCGATTAATTGGCAAGAAAAAGTGTTATCCCCGAATGTGGCTGTCTTTGGACAGCCTATTTTATATGCGCCAGTTAAAGATAGGTATCAAGTCAAACATCCCCTGAGTGGGATATTTGATGAGGCTTATATAGATATTCAAATTGTTGATGGTCTGCATGTAACTTCTGTCAGTCCATGCATTGGAATTACATTAAGTGACTTACCTGTAACACCAAGGCAAAAGGATCAAATATTAGTTTTTGCTTTGGCCTTTGGTGCTCCCAAAATTGACACATGGTACATCGTTAAAAATGTCGAAATGGATGGGCATGGTGGGTGCAAGTTGCTACTCAATATTGCGCCAAAACCTTGCGATATTACCTCTGAAAACGGGACACAAGATCAATGATTCCTCAGTTACCCATGTTGTATCGGCGCCAAATGCGGATCGCTGTCGTTTCAGCACTGCAAAAGGCTGATCTTTGGTGTGGTGATGATCCAGTTTCTATAGATTCACCAGGGAATTGGAATATTCAACAAACACCTGATGATGGGATTTTCCCTTGCATATTTGTTCGCACATCAACAGAGGGCAAAGCATCAATCATGAAAGCAGGTATTCCCGAGTTTGATACCGCAATCAGCATTGATGTGATGTGTGTTTTAACTTCAACAACCGCAGAGAAAGCACAGGATGATATGGAGCAACTTTGGTATCAGGTTGAAAACATATTGCTCACTGACTATTCAATTGTTGGCTCTTTGCAAAATGTTCAATCAGTCGATAGCAAACTAGAAATAGTTTCATCTGGAAATGAACATATTGCAGCAATGTCGGCAGCATTTGTTTACGAAGGATTTGAAGTATATGACAGCCAAGCATCTGAGCCACCAGTCAGACCTTTCCCTCAAAAAACACCAAAAACCACGACTTTAGATAATGTGGATATTCATCTTGATTTAGTCAATGTGGTTGATAAAACAGGTGAGTATCCAAATTCACGTTTTCCAGAATCAGTCGTCAAAGCCCCTAGAACACATGGGCCTGATGGTCGTGATGAGGCTCATATAGACATTAATTTGAGAGAATAAAAAATGTATGTCATTCCCAAAAAAGGGAGTTCAATCCCTGATTTAGAACTGCAAGATTTTCTTCCAGCCCAAGGGCGAGAAGTCACAAAAAGTAGTTACTGGATTCGCCGCTTACAAGATGGTGATGTGACTGAGGGTAAGGCCCTTAGAAACCAATCAGCATCATCAAATAAAATAGATCAAGAGGTTAAAGCATGATTCCATTTGCAAATTTACCTAATGATGTTCGAGTGCCACTGTTTTATGCTGAGGTTGATAACTCTCAAGCAAATACAGCAACAAACGTTCAGCGCACCCTCATTATTGGACAAAAAACCACATTAGGAACAGCACAAGCTGATATTCCGCAAATTTGTAGCGGTACTGGTGATGCACAAGCGAAATATGGGATTAATTCTCAACTTACAGCAATGGTCGCTTCGTATCGAAAAAATGATAATTTTGGTGAAGTTTGGTGCTTGCCACTTGCCGATCCTGATGCCTCACCGAAAGCATCTGCATCCATGACCATTACAGGTACACCCACAAAAAACGGAACAATAAGTCTTTATATTGGTGGAGGTGGATATTGGGGGGATGGTACGGGGTTATATCAAGTCCCTGTAACGACATTCTCAACTACGTCAACTATCGCTGAAGCAATTACCAAGTTAATTAATTCAGATTTGAAATCCCCTGTAAAAGCCAATAACACTGGGAATGGGGTTATTAAATTTACAGCAGTTCATGCAGGGTCAATCGGTAATGAAATAGATTTGCGTTTGAACTATCTCGATGCTTTGGGTGGTCAAGCAATCCCACAGGGAATCAATATTGAAATTGACTCACAAAAACTCACGGGTGGAACAGTAAACCCAAGTTTAGAGAGTGCATTATCAAATCTTGGCGACAAGACATTTGATTTTATTGTCTGTCCTTATGTAGATACAGCCTCACTAAATGCCTTAGATGGTTTCCTGAATATGCAAACAGGTCGTTGGTCTTGGAGTCAACAACTATATGGCAACTACTTTGCAGTAAATAGCGGAACATTTGGGGATCAAACAACATTAGGAGTGACTCGAAATAGTCCTTACGGATGTATTTTGGGTGTGTATGACTCTCCTACACCATCATGGATTATTGCAGCTCAGTATGTGGGCGCAATTGTACAATCTCTTAAAAATGATCCTGGGCGACCACTGCAAACGCTACCCATTGCAGGCATGTTTGCACCGCCTACAGCCAGTCGTTTTGAACTGACTGAACGAAATACACTTCTGTATAACGGGGTTTCAACATTTTCAGTAGGTGATGATGGTTATTGTCGTATTGAAGCGATTATTACGACTTATCAAAAAAATGCGTTTGGATCACCTGATAATTCATATTTGAAAATTGAAACCATGTATCTGCTCGCTTTTATTTTACGCTACATGAAAACTCGCATTACCACTAAATATAGCCGTATGAAATTAGCGGCAAATGGAACACGATTTGCTCAAGGTTCAGCAATCGTTACACCTAATATTATTCGTTCAGATGTAATTGCCGCATATCAAGAACTGGAATTTAACGGACACGTTCAAGATTCAGATGCTTTTGCTAAAGGGCTCATTGTTGAACAGAATGCTGAAAATCCAAACCGCATTGATGTGTTATGGCCAGGAACTTTAATTAATCAATTAAACATCTTTGCGCTGATGGCTCAATTTAAATTGTAAGAGGTAGATATGGCGAATAATGCAAATCGCTTGGCAGGTATCGCCAACATTTCGGTAGATGGGGTCACTTATTTATTGAGTGGCGAATTAACCTATTCACCTGCAGATGTTGAGCGAAAGTCGTTACAAGGGCAAGACCAGATTCACGGTTATTCTGAAATGCCAAGAGCCCCTTTTATATCAGGGACTCTTCGTGATTCAAGTGGCCTTACAGTTAAAGATTTTAACGATATGACCAATGCCACAATTCATCTTGAATTGGCAAATGGGAAAACCGTCACAGGTCGCAATATGTGGACTGTAGACGCACAAGAAGTAAAAACCCAAGAAGCCACTTTTGAAGTGCGTTTTGAAGGGTTCTCAGGCTCAGTTACGGAGAATTAATCAATGAGTATTAAAGATTTAAACCAAGAAAATGAACAGAAATTTGAAACGCCATACTCACTTCAGCTGATTGCACCTGTAGATGGTCCAGATGGAGGAAAAATTTCCCACATCAACCTGCAGGAGCCAACTATTGCGGAAATTGAAGTGCTTACAACCAATACTCAAAAGTTTAATTCAATTAAAGCTTTTCAAATCATGTTAGCCAATCATTCTGAGCTTGATGTGCCAACGATCAAGAAAATTGGTGCACGTGACTTTAGTGCGATTCAAAAGTATTACGACTATTTTTTTGGCGATTAGGACAACACGACAAAGAAGCCATGATTGCATGTGTGACTTGGTTTTTTAAGTGGAGTCCTGTTGATGCTGAGAATTTAACCCTCACAAAATTGCTTGTTTGGGTTAATCGAATGGAAATGTTAAGAGAGGCAGGGGCAACATGAGACCGATTCAATACACAATTACCGCTGTTGATCGAGCAACAGAAGTGATTAACAGGATTAATAATTCAGTTGAGCGTATGTCCCAACCTTTCTCACGTTTAGGCAGCTCAATCAAACGCTTGGGAGATGTTTCAGGCGTTAATAAATTAGCCCGAGGTATGGGGTGGCTTACATCAAAAGTAGGGGCTTTGCTTGGTTTGGTTTTAAAGCTTGGTGCGCCTTTGCTTGCATTGTTTGGTGGTGGCTCTATTGCAGGGCTGTATCAGATGACAGAGGGATGGGCGAGACTCGGAACAGCAACACAAAAAACCTCACAAATCTTGAATATTGGTGTGAATGAACTCATGAGTTGGCAGAACATGGGGACACTTTTTGGCATTTCATCTGAACAGATGACCCAAGGAATAAGAGGGTTTTCAGACACCTTACAAGATGCCAAGTGGGGGCGAAATCAAGCTGTTTTTGGCATGTTGCAAATGCTTGGTATTGGTCTTAAACATACTCGTACTGGTGTAATTGATACTGAAGCTGTCTTGTTAAAATTAGTCGATAAGATCAAAGTCATTCAAAAGCGAGATCCAGCAGCGGCACGAAAACTTGCTCAAACATTTGGTGTAGAAGAACTATTACCTGTTTTGATGCAGGGAAGTAAAGCAATGCGCCAATATCAGAGTGAAGTACGAAGGCTTCAAGGTGATATAACACCGGCAATGGAGAAGCGAGCCAAGGACTTTACCAGAAAGTTGGATGATATGAAAATTGCAACAGGCGGAATGCGTGCTGCAATTGCTGACAAATTGATTCCAGTTTTTCAGCCATTGATTCAAAAGTGGACTGAATGGATGGTGGCAAATAGGGAGAGAATTAGTACCAAGATTGCGGAGTTAGCTGAACGTTTAGCAAAATGGTTAGACAAGATAGATTTTGAAAAAGTTTTAGATGGGATTGTTAGATTCATTGAGGGCTGTGTCAAAGTGGTCAAATGGATTGACAGAACTGTTGAAAAGCTTGGCGGTTGGGGTAATGTTTTAAAAGGTCTAGGTGTATTAATAGGTGTTGGCTTTGTAGCAAGTGTTGGTGCATTTATTGGCAGTTTGGGTAGCATGATCGCCAAATTGGGAATTGCTACAGGGGCAATGGGAGCATTGCGTTTAGCAGGAAGTCTCGCACTTCTAACTCTTGCAGGCTTTGCTGGATGGCAGATTGGTACAAAAATTAGAGAGACGTACTTAAAAACAGAAACAGGTCAAAAAATTGATGATTGGATGGGTGAAAAGATCACAAAAGGTCTTGCATTCATTGGTTTGCCTAGTGCAAAAGAATCTGTTGCGAATATGGAAAAGTACGATTCATCAATAGGGAAATTCAAAGAGCCCAGCGGTAAAGAGTTAATTAAGTCGAGTTTGCTATTTGATACTCTAGAGAAGAAACATGGTTTACCAAAAGGAATGCTAGATAGGGTTTGGTGGATGGAGTCAAGCAGAGGTAAAAATATGCGTTCTCCAGCAGGTGCTACAGGTCATTTTCAATTTATGCCAAAAACTGCAAAAGAATATGGTATGACTGAAGCAGATACCATGAATTTTGAGATTTCTGCCATTGCTGCTTCTAAAAAGCTACAAAATTTATTGAAATACTATAAAGGAGATACTCAGAAAGCTACAGCAGCATATAATTGGGGAGAGGGCAATGTTGATAAATCTGTTAAAAAATATGGAAATAATTGGCAAGTCAGAGCACCAAAAGAAACTCAGGGATATTTAAACAAAATGTTTAGCCCTGGTACAGGTGGTAGTCCTACAATCCCATTAAATGTAAATGTACAAACAACTGTACACCCAGGTGGAGGCACAACTACTAAAGTCACAACACCTCAGGGTGCTAAAATCAAACATAATGCGCCAGGTATTATGGAATAAATTTAGAAATTTAGCTCTTTTCTATTCATTAGATATAGTGTTATTTCTATTGTTCGTATTTCGAGGTGATGAGACTCCCACCCCATCATCTCTTTTACTTGAATCAATAATAACTGTCTTTTGTGATGTTATCCTGTAACCTGGATTGCGTGATATTGGTTTTACAGAACCTTGAGAATTTTCAAAAACCGTAGTCAGGGAAATTTTATAATCAGTCAAAAATTGATAAATTGGCGGTATTGTATTTAGGTCTGATCTTGTATTTTGATATATTTGAACATTTGGAGCGCCCAATGCTCCATTAAGGTTTTCTATGTATACAGCATAAGAATGCTTATTTATGTTGTCAAAAACCACAATAGCAGCATCAGTATCACATAGGTGTGCTTTACAACCTTCTAATATGACATATTGACCATCTGTTGTAACTTTTCCACCTACAGAAAGTCTATCCTTAATCTTTTGGAAATCTTTTTTTGGAATGTTAGTTGGAATAGCTTGTAAAGCTAGCTTGTTTTGAATGGCTGTATAAGGGTGTTTACCAACCAAAAAAAACATATCATTTTTAGATTTAGCTGCAATCGCACTTGATGTCATAACTATTAATAATACACATAAATATTTCATGCCAAGCCCTTTTTTAAAATCTCAATTATTAAGTTTTGGTTATATTATGAACTATATTTGAGATACTTTGAATTAACAATAGGGGTTGTTCATTTCACAAAGGCGTTAAATATCCCTCTTAAACCTAACCCACTACGGTGGGTTTTTACATTTGGAGAAAATATGGACTTCAACAGTATTGATAAAACCAAAAAAACAAACAATATCAACCTCCCATTTTTTCAAAGTTTACAACCTGCATCATGGCGTAATATTCCATTTGGAATAACTTCGGCATCTATGTCACTGGGAAGAAAATTAGCAATCCATGAATACCCGTACACAGACGGAGTTTGGGTTGAGGATTTAGGTGCTAAGGGTAAAAACTTTCACATTATGGGCTTTATTGTTGAGGGTGGAGGGGCTTATGGTGGTAAAGGTTCATTGAAAGAACAAATCGAAGCTTTTGAAAAAATTGCTCTACAGTGGGAGGATGGAATACTTTGCCACCCCACACTTGGCGTAAGGTCAAAAATGGCTCTGCAAAACCTTGAAATTGATCAAGACTTGCAGGGACGCACGGCATCACTTCGCTTTACATTCATTGAAAATGCTGTAAATCCCACATCAATGATTTTGGCTACACCAAAAAAAGATGTAGATGATAATGTAAAAGCAGCTAAAAAAGCCACAATTATAGACACCTTATTTAAGCTCAAAGGTGAGGTGCGTCGCTATAGAAATGGGATATTAACAAAAGTAAATCGTTTCACCACTCAAGTGAGGCAAGTCATATTTACAGCAACAAGTCTATTCACCATGATTACAAGTTTACCGGGTGAGATTGGGCGTTACATTGGTTCAGCAGTACCGAGAGACAAAAAAACTCAAAAAACAGTATCTCAATTAATTGGGTTAGGTTCAGCGAGTCGGGTGAATGTGCTCAACAATGTACAAAAGCTTGCAACTGATCTAGAAGATATGAACATTGAAAAAGTTGTAAATGGTATTGCTGATACTGTTGTTGCAGTTTTTGAGGCGAATCCTGATCCTTTGCAAGCAATGAATGCCATGTTGCCTTTAATCAATATGCCAAACATGCCAGAGGGTACAGATGATGCCAAAGGCTTCAATCTCATCAATGATCTTATCCACCGTATTGCAGTGATTTGTGTAGCTCAATCAACAGCGGATCGGCAATATCTTTCCTATGATGATGCTCGAAATACCCGTGATATTGTCTGCAAATTACTTGATGATGAAATGAGACTGGCAGGTGATCAAGGCTTGGACAAAACTTATAACAGCCTTCAAAAGCTTAAAACCTCAGTGTCTCAAGACTTAACTTTAAGAGGTGGTGATTTAGCTAAAATTAAGCAAATTGATGCTGCTACCAGTTTGCCTTCTTTGGTTTGGGCACAACAACTTTATCAAGACAGTAAACGTGAAGGTGAGTTGGTGAAATCAGTGAACCCAATTCATCCTGCGTTTATGCCAATACAGTTTAAGGCGCTTTTATCATGAATAATAAAGTGAAACTGATTATAGATACAGGTACAAACCAATTTGCTATAGAAGGTTGGACACAAGTCAGTATTACATGTGGGATTGAACGTATTCCGAATAGTTTTAGTTTGCAAATGTCTGAAAAAGTTCCTGATCTTGCTTATGTTGAAGTCATACCAGGAGATAAATGTACTGTTTACATTGGTGAAGATGTTGTGGTTACTGGATATATTGACCGCTTTACCAATACCGTGAGAGCAAATCAACATATTTATCAAGTCACGGGACGTGGTAAGTGTTCAGACTTGGTGGATTGCTCGGCTGTTTGGAAAGGTATGCAATTTCAAAATATGGATGCTCTAAAAATAGCTGAGTCATTGTGTGAAGATTATGGGATCAAAGTTTCCTCAGAAGTCAAAACAGATGTTATTTCTGTTCAAAATATCAATATTGGAGAAACACCTGCAGCAGTATTAGACCGTGTGTGTCGTGTCGCTCAGGTGCTTTACTATGAAGATGAAAACGGAAATTTAATCCTCAGTCGCGAACGAAATGATGGACCTGTTGGATCTTTGGTACAAGGTAAAAATATAGAAACAGCCTCATTTACAAAAGGACGAGATCAGCTTTATTCAGACTATATTGTGGTTATTCCGAGTGCTGCATTAAATGCAGATCAAATTGAAGATCAAAACATTGGTTACTATATTGTTAAAGACAAATTCATTAATCGTTATCGACCTTTATATATTATTCCAGAGGATGGAGATGCAGGGTTTAAGGTTGCAGAAAAACGTGCTATGTGGGAGCAAAATAGACGATATGCAAGAAGCAATGTATTGAATCTTACGGTATCTAACTGGCGAAATGTTGAGGGCATACTGTATAAACCAAATACCCAAGTCCAAATCAATATTCCAAGTCTAAAAATCGTCATGCAAAATTGGTTGATTGGTGAAGTGACTTATCGAATAGATGAAATGGGAACACGTTGCGATCTAATTGTTATGCCAATCGGTGGATTTACCCCTGAGCCAATCATTCCGTTTAAAGGCTTACCAACAGATGTTTTAGAAGCAAATCAAGGAGTGACACAATAATGCTCGATAAACTTTATCATGGCTTACAAAACATTTTAGGCTTGGGTTGGGGAATTGTTGCCAATGATGATGAGGATACCCAAAAAATCCAAGTTAAATTCAATCAAGTGGAAACAAAAGACAATATCACACGTTTTACCGAGTATGGATTTCAGTCTTCACCACCCGATGGTCATAATGCCTTAGTTCTATTTTTTGGTGGAAATAAAAGCACTGGTATTGTCGTTGCTACACATCATGCTAAGAGCCGAAAAAAAGGCTTATTAAAAGGTGAGGTGTGTATTTCCGATGATCAAGGCCAACAGGTTTTTATATCTCGTGATGGCATTACCTTGATTGATAAAGCAGGAACTAAAATTGTGCTGACAGGCGATGGTAAGGGCTCAATCAATAGTAATGATACTTTTATGATCAATGGTGTTAAATTCAAAGATGGAGTCGCCAAAGGCACTGATTTTATTGCGGGTGAAATATCACAAATTAAGCATCGTCATAAAGATTCAAGAAATGGGGATACAAGCCCACCACTTCCTTAAATGAAATATACAAGCCCCTGTAGAAGGGGCTTTTTAATGGATAAAACATAATGGCAGATATTCAGACAGTTTGGGACACTCAAAATGGTCGAGGCAACTATGTTCTTGAAGATGGTGTTTTAAGCTCAGGGCATGATGTTAGAACAGCGGTACTAATCAGTTTATTTACAGATCGTTTGGCAGACATTAATGACGACCTCCCCGATGCAACCACATCGGTATTAAATGACCGCCGTGGGTGGTGGGGTGATACAGGACAGCAGTATCCAATTGGGTCAAGACTATATCTATTAGATCGATCAAAAGCCCCAATGAACATAGAGAATGATGCTTTGAATTATGCAACCGAGGCCCTTCAATGGATGCTTGATGACAATGTAGTGGCTAGATTTGATATTCAAGCCAAATTTGTTTTCGGCAATCAATTAAGAATGACGGTAATCGCTTATCGACAAAATGGCAGCATCATAAGTGAAATTTCAGAGGAGCTATGGTAAATGGCATTTATCAGACCATCATTAAGCGAGTTAATAAAAAGATCACTTCAAAATATCATTTCAAGTTTACCTAACTCAGATGCATTACTCAGATTTTCTAACTTAAATGTGCTTGGTACAACTGTTGCTGGTATGACGCATCAACACTACGGGTACTTAGATTATATTGCGCTTCAAGCAACCCCATATACAGCAACAGATGAATATTTGGCGGCTTGGGGGGCATTAAGAGGAGTGTATCGCAAAGCGGCTACTCAGGCACTGGGTACTGTTCAATTCCCTGCCGTGGTTGGGGCTGTAATTCCCAATGATACAAAAGTCATTCGTAGTGATAGTAAGCAATATATTGTGATTGATTCAGTACAAACGGCTGGTTTGATTACTGTTACTGTTGAGGCTTTAGCAGATCCTAACGGTTTGAATGGGGTTGATGGAAATTGCGAGGCAGGGACTCAATTTTCTTTAGAGCAATCGATTTCAGGTGTGAATTCCTCAGGTATTTCGGGTCCAATTGTGGGTGGTGCAGATATAGAAAGTGAGGAAGATTTTAAAGCTCGGGTAATTGCTGCATATCAATCAACACCTCAAGGTGGAGCAAAAAATGATTATGAAGAATGGGCCACAGAAGTTCCAAGTGTAACAAGAGCATGGTGTGTGCCATTAATTTATGGTGCTGGTACAGTTGGAGTCTATTTTCTTGTGAAAAGTAGTGACAATAATCTGATGGGCTTACCACAAGGGAGCAATGGGGTAGCCAATGCTGAAGAACGAGACACACCTGCTACAGGTGATCAGTTGATTGTCGCAAATTACATTTATCCATTAAGACCTACCACCGCTTTGGTTTATGCGCTTTCTCCTACACTGGAAAAAATCAATCTGAGTATTCAGGGAGTTAGGCAATCAGATCGAGAAGCAGTTAGAACATCTTTACAGCAATCACTTTTAAATAATTCTGCACCAGGTAGAAAAGTTCAAATTTCATCTTTATGGGCAGCAGTTGATAAAGTCGAAAGTGTAAATGATTTCAATATTCTTTCTCCTAATGCTGATGTTCCTGTTGCATCAAGTTCAATTGCGGTACTCGGTGATATAAATTGGAGTTGATATGGCGCAATCAAGATATACGCTTGAACAATACACCGCAGCGATAAAAGCATTATTGCCACGTGGTCGAGTTTGGTCACGTGCAACAACAGGCGTACAGCATGGTTTGATTGAAGGTATTGCTCAATCATTTAAACAGGTGGATGCAGATGCATCACAGTTATTAATTGAAGCATTTCCAGCAACCACAACCCAATTACTCAATGAGTGGAACTTAACAGTCGGAATACCCGATTTTTGTTTTGGTGCACCAGATTCAATTGAACAGAATAGGCAATACATTGTTGCTAAGTTGATCGCAAATGGTGGTCAAAGCAATGACTATTACATCTCAATCGCCAAATCACTGGGTATTAATATCGTTATTCGAGAGTTTACCCCGACTCATTTTGATGTAGATGTACCAGATGGATTGATCACTAAACCTGATGATTGGTGGCACATTTGGAAAGTCGTTATAGATGTTAACTCCCCTTCATTGGTTGAGTTTTCAGGAGATGAAAATGCGATTAGAAACTCAAATGCTTACATTGCAATGATGTGTCTACTCAGTAGATATAAACCTGCACACACACAATTTTATTCAACTTTATTCGATTTTATAGAAATTGGTGAAGATCCTATTTTTGGCTTTATGGAGGCTGAAGATGATGCGGAGCCATTTAATCAAGGTCGATTCTACAAATAAGTATTGGAGTAAAAAATGCCTTTATCTCAGCCAGAGTTAAATGCTATTGCCTTTGCTGTAAATAGCAATCTAAAAAATTTGATACCAAAGACCACCAATGTTCGTGGAGCTGCTTCATTTGAAAAGGGCTTTCCTTATGAAACTATGGTGAAAAAACTTGCAGGGGGTATTCCACCAAGTGGTTATGACTTTAATGGTATTTTTAACCATTTAAGTCAACATCAAGTTTGGTTAAATGCAGGCGGTAAGTATAAATTTAGTGGTGAATTAGCCAATGCAATTGGTGGCTACCACAAGGGCGCTCAATTGATCTCAGATGATGGCTTGCGTATCTATGTAAGTACTATTGATGGGAACAAAAATAATTTAAATAATAACTTAACTGGTTGGGCTTTAATGGGAACCAGTGAGTTTGAAAATATTATACAAGCCGAACGTGATGCCCGTATTTCAAGTGATAACTTGCTGAATAACAAAATTGATTATGAAATAGGACAAAGGACATCCGCAGATAATGCATTACAAAATAACATTAACCTGAAATATGACAAAACAGGTGGTGTGGTAAGTGGTGATGTGCATGTAAATGGGGTTCTTGGAGTTAATACAGACTCGCCAAATGGTGGAGTTATTTTTAGCCCCAATACTCCAACGAATGGACAAGATACGCAAATAACAGCCATTTCTGGTAATCGAATTGAATGCTACTTTTTTGATAAGCCAATACGTGCTCCTACAGAAGTTGGAGGAGGCTGGGTAACACTAACTGGTGACAGTGCATTTGGTACAACTCAAATGTGGCGAGATATGACTGCTAATCGTGCCTCACATACAACCTACACAAACACTAAACCATATCCGATTGAATTCTGTATTTTTTTGGAAGCTGGTGGAAATGGTGCTGTGGTTAATGTGTTTGCAGATGGAGTTTTTTTATACTCTTTGTCTAATACTACAGCGTGGGGAACATCGAGAGCTTGCTCTATTATTGTACCACCAAAATCGACCTACAGAGCTGAAGGGAATTTCACAAAATGGACGGAGTTATTTTAATGAAATACTTCAGAAAAAATGATGGCGAAGTATATGCCTTTGAATCCGATGATGCACAAGATGATTTTATCACTGATGATATGAAGCAAATGACAGATAATGAAGTGGATAGACATTTATATCCTGAAAAATATCTCTCCAAAGCTGAAAAATATCAAGTGTATCTTAAAACCTTACACCCTCTCACACGCC
Source organism: Acinetobacter bereziniae (assembly GCA_009912575.1). Classification (GTDB taxonomy): domain Bacteria; phylum Pseudomonadota; class Gammaproteobacteria; order Pseudomonadales; family Moraxellaceae; genus Acinetobacter; species Acinetobacter bereziniae_A. The sequence continues at coordinate 4,271 of WNDP01000014.1, read as the reverse complement.
GCCAGTTCATGTTGACACTTGTTGAGAATGATCTTGATAAAAAGGTTGAATCTGCAATTGCTAATATTGAAGATGTAAAACAGCGCAAAATGATCAGTATTGAGTACAAAGATGCACAAAGTTTTGAGCGTTTTAGCGAGTCAGTATTAAGTATTGCAGCATTAATAGGCTTGGACGAAAAAAAGTTGAATGCACTTTGGGAAAACGCAATGATGCTATAAAAGGAAATAGAAATGATTCCATTTGAAAAAATACCAAGGGGCTTAAGAGTCCCTTTATTTTTTGGCGAATTAGCAGTCAATGGTGATGTTATTACTTCTGTTGATCCAGTACCCCAGACACATTACTTATGCTCTGAAGTTGATATTAACGACTTGATATTGGCTGAAGATATCTCATTTATTTCATTTGAAAAATAAGGTGAATATATGGCTAATGAACCTATATCCCAAAAACCACGCGCAAGTTTTATTCAAGATGTAGATTTACTGCTTATCAGCCAAAAGCAACAGGATGGTAGTTATGAATCTAAAAGTGCCGAGGCTACTTTATTAAAAGGCAAGGACGGGCAACCAGGTAAGAACGGTGCTGATGGTAAAGACGGTGCACCGGGAGTAAATGGTCAACCAGGTAAAGATGGCGCACAAGGTCAAAAAGGTGATAGAGGCGATCAAGGTGTGCCAGGTATTAATGGCAATCAAGGTGACAAAGGTGATCAAGGGTTAAAGGGAGACAAAGGTGATCCAGGCCCATTCATGTCAACATACAATATGTCATCAATGTTAAGCCCTGATGCGTCTAATGGGCAAAATTTAAATGATGCAGCAGGTTATTTTTTCAAACGGCAATTAACAACGGATTCATTTTCTTGTTATTTGTATTATAAAAACAGATTTTATTTGCCTAGTAATGCGCAGTTTACAGCAGGGCGTATTCCGACAGTTAATGTAAAACTGAAATCTATGTTTGTGTATATAGATTCGCAAGGAAATGTTTTAGAACATAAGAATGCAAATTTATATACAAGTGGTCCAAACTTCCATTCAAGTTCAGGTCGCTGGTACATAGAAATAAAATTGATTATTCCAGATGTTATTTTCAAACCTAGTGATGTGAATGCCCCTCAAATTGCAATGATTTCTGATACAACTGTAGTCATTGATAGCTTATCTGCAAAACGTTTGAATTATGGCTCTGATTTGTCTGGTATGGCTGGCATTTTACCAAAGGCAAATGCTGATGAACCAATTTCAGCTCCTAGAATTGTTATCATTGCACTTTGAATTGTGAGAAATCAATGAACTCATTAAGACCAAGCATAACTTTGGGTAACACCTTTTTTGGAACATGGGTCTATGTTGATGAAGAAGGTAATCCAATTACAATCAATGATGAGCTGATTTTTAAAAGCTCAATCAAGATCAATGAAAAAAAATATCCTGTCGAATTAACTGTGCTTGATCAAACTCAGAATATAGGAGAGATCGCTTTCATTGTTCAAACTTCAGAATGGAGTCGTGGCATTGCTGAAATGGATCTAAAAGTAATGCTAGGCGAATTTATCAAACACTCTGAAAAATATTGCTTCAATGTTGTCGGGAGTATTACGGAATGAACTTTAAATTGAAATTAGGTGAAATTCCTAATCTAGGCAATATTGTTAATGCCGTGTGGAGAGTGAATGGAAAGCGCGGAGATGTTGTCTTAAATGCTGAGGATGTTGGAGCTGATCCGAAAGGTTCAGCAGATAATATCAAAGAGCAATTGGCTGTAGAGTGGGTTCCAGTTGAGCAAGTTGGATTTTTAAATAACATTGCTGTTGAAAATGTAATCATTAATGGAATCAGTCATGGCATTGAACTAGCTCGAATTGATGGAAACTTATGGATAAGAGGAATGCTTAATCATAAGTATTATGGAAATGCTAACCCTATTTTTACTCTAAGAGATAAAAATTACAAAGTTTTTGCGACTGGTCCAAGCTATGCCCCCATTGCTTTTATTCTATTCGCAAGTAGTAATGACAATGGAACTATAAAATATGTGTCAAATCTAGAAGTTTATGATGAGCAAACAGCAATCGATGTAGATCAAATGCTTACGCAGCAATACACTTTTTTGCCTGGTTTATTTTACATTCAGCCTCAAGCTGTCGGCAAACTTGTGTTGCCATGAACAAAAAAATCATAGCACCGAAAGGTGTTTTTTATTGCCAAAAATTAGGGGGAAGTATGTCTGAAACACAAGGCGCAATAGAAGCGAGTGCAGTTGCAATAACACAGAAAGTTACTCTTGCAAGCGGTACAACATCATTCTTTGCATTTCTAGCAAAAGTTGATGTTATCGCTTGGGCTGGTCTATGTGTTGCATTAATAGGTTTATTTATTCAACTTTACTTTGCGATTGCTAAAAACCGCCGTGAAAAAGCCGAGCATGAAATGCGTAAAGAAGAGCATCTATTGCGAGTTAAAAAATTGAGGGAAGAATGCAATGTCAAACAAGACTAAAATATCAGTAGTATTACTGGCAGCTTCGGCTGTTTTTTTTGTCGCTGTAAAAAAGGATGAGGGCTATACAGCTAAACCTGTAATTCCAGTCAAAGGCGATGTGCCAACTCAGGGGCATGGCTCTACAGTCAAGCCCAATGGTCAACCAGTGAAAATGTCAGATCCTCCTATTTCACGAGAAACAGCGGATAAATGGCTTAGAAATGATGTTTCAAAGCTTGAGGTAACTTATAAGAATCTTTTGAAAGGTGTGAAGTTATCTCAGACTGAATATGACATTTATCTTGATTTCTCTTATCAATACGGGATGAGAGCTTTTAGCAATTCTTCAATGCTTAGAAATCTCAAAGCAGGCCAATACAAACAAGCATGTGCTTCATTGTTGAAATACAAATACGTAGCAAAGCGTGATTGCTCAGTGCGGTCTAATGGTTGCTATGGGGTTTGGACTAGACAACAAGATCGCTATAACAAGTGCATGGGGGTACAGTAATGCAAGCATTCTTAGCAAAATTCTATGAAACCGTCATTATCGCAATGGCGGTTTTTTTATTGTTGATCATAACTGCATTAGGCATTCAATCATGGCGTGTAAATCACTTTAAAAGCGAATACACATTATTGAATGCAAAATATAAAACAGAAGTAGCTGAAGCTAAAGCACTGGCGGAGCAAGCCAAAGCCTCAGTAGCGCTGAAAGAAAAACAATGGTCTGAACAACAGTTAAAAGCGGAGCAAAACTATAATGCCAAAATTAAGCAAATTAAGTCTGATGCTGATCTTGCTAATGCCAGCGCTGACAGCTTGTCAAAGCAACTCAAAATTGCAAGCAGTCGCTTGTCCAGTGCTTCCTGTAAAGCCAAAACTGAGTACATTGAAATCGAATCAAACGTACTCAGCTATTGCGTCAGAGAATATACAAAAATGGCAGAACGAGCTGATGCAGAGCGAGTTGATAAAGAAAAATTAGATGAAACATGGCCCTCGGAGTGAGGGCTAATTCGTATAAAGACCATTATATTAAATGATCCATCATATTAAATGATCCATCATATTAGGATATTTTACCCACCTATAGTTATTAACCTTAAACTCTCTAACATGAGTAAAATCAGACCAAATTAATCTACTGCCTTTCGTCCACTTTAAGGACTGAATACGCAGATTTACTTTTAATTTTTCTTGTTCTGTTGCAGGTCTTAAATCCCCAAGCTCACCATAGAGTCTTACACCAGGATGAGAGTTAAATTGCCCTTTAATGAATGACAAGAACCAAAAAACTTTGCTTGAGTTCACAGCACAGATACAAACATTTTTATTTTGTTTTAGATTTTCTGCTAATTGATGAGAAAATGAATCAAACAGAAAACCTGTTCCATCATCATTCAAGAAAACTGTTCCTATTGGAGTAATGTTAGGTATTCCCTTGATAGACACACTAGCAATATTTACATGCATATTTGAACCGTACCATGTTTGTCGGAGACTCAACATTCTGAGAAACTACTCCGATGAAAAAATCAAACTATACCCCTGAAATCAAAGAAAGAGCGGTTCAACTTGTTATTGAATCCGAAAAAGATTATCCATCGAATTGGGCTGCAATCACTGCTATTGCTCCCAAGATAGGTTGTACCCCTGAAACACTGCGTGTTTGGCATCAAAAATATTTGGATCAACAAAATCCAGTTAAAGTACAGCATCTTTCAGATCAAGAACGTATAAAACAACTGGAACGTGAAAATAAAGAACTGCAACGCGCTA